>NC_014933.1:2400000-2719781 GCF_000186225.1 Bacteroides helcogenes P 36-108
CGGAAATTATGATTCAGCCTTATGTTGACAAAAAGTCAGAAATTACATTCGAGGGCTTTAGCTACAATAGAGGTAAGGGGATGTTTATAGGCGTTGAGTGTAAATACCGTTATGCCATTAAGGGATACTATAGCCCGCTTCACGACACTTATATGCCTAAAGATAAGGAATTGCACAAGAAACTGAATGCAATGCTTGAAGAAATAGGCTTTGAAGGTATATGGGAAATCGAATTTCTTGTAGATAAGGATGATAACCTGTGGTTTCTTGAAGTGAACTTTCGCAATTCAACCTGGAGCTATGCTTCTACAATAGCCGGAAATCCTTTGCCACTTCTTTGGTGTGAGGCTATGTTGACGAATAAATGTCCGGAGCCGGTTAAGTTTGAACCGTTTGTTGCTATGGTTGAACCTATTGACTATGCAAAACGCGTAGAAGAAGGACGGTGTTCACTGGCAGAATGGCTTTCAGACTTCAAAAGTGTAAAGTGTACGTATTACTACAATGAGCAAGATCCCGAACCTTGGAGAGTTGTTGTTCAAAATTGGGATAAACTAAAATAATCATCAAGTCTGTATGAGAGAGATGTCTTTAAAAAAAATTATAGGCTTTTGTGGGGCCTGCATTGCATTCTATATAGGAGCCGGCTTTTCCACTATGCAGGAAGTGATGCAATATGAAGCTTCGTATGGCTCCCGATTTTGGATAGTCATTGCGGTAGCTGCCCTTATCTATGTTTATACCAATATCTCGTTTTTGTCAAATGGCAATAGACTTAAACTGCAACGGGGCGGTGATATTTATAAGGCTTATTGTGGAAAATGGATTGGTTCGTTTTTTGATTATTTCTCGGCTTTCTTTTGTTACATGAGTTTCATAGTAATGTGCGGTGGCGCAAATTCCACGTGCATAGAGCAGTGGGGGCTTCCAAATGGTGCAGGTGCTGTGATACTGGCGGCAACTACTATATTGACGGTCATTTTCGGTTTAAATGGTGTGCTTAAAACTCTAAAGATAGTGGGGCCTGTTATTATCATTCTCATCATATTTGTAGCTGTAGAGGCCGCCGTGACCGGTTGGGACAATTACAATGCAGGTTTACTTGCCGTGGATAGTCATAAATATGATATCACACAAGTGGGAGACGGCAATTCATTCGCTTCAGGAGCCAGTTATGGTGGTTTCGTGATTCTGTGGTTTGCGGCTTTTCTTGGTGAGATTGGGGCCAAGAATAAAGTAAAGGAAGTAAATCGTGGCATGCTGCTATCTACAGTTGCCATTTTCGGTGTGGCAGCAGTCTGCTGTGTGGCTCTCATTGCCAATATTGATACTACTTGGGATGCGGGTGTACCCGCATTGGTTTTGGCTAAAAACATCCACCCCGTGTTTGGGCTTCTGTATGCGGTAATCATCTTTATGGGCATTTACTCCTCGGCATGTCCTCTGCTTTGGACGGGAGTAAGAAAAATTTCGGAAGATGGAGGTCGGAAATACAAGATTTGGACCATTGCGGCAGGAGTGGCAGGCTGTGTGATTGCCTGCTTCGTTCCTTATCGCCCATTATTGAATGTGATTTATGGTTTGAATGGTTATCTTGGGTTTGTTTTGGTGGCATTTATGATTGTAAATGATATTCGCGTTGCGAGAAATAAGTAAATAATTAAAATGGTTCTGACTTTTTTAAAAGAATGAAGAAAATAGTATTGATAGTTGCTCTTGCCGCTGTTACGGCCATTGCCAGAGCCCAGATTCCGAATTTCGGAACTACTGTCGGTGATCAGAAATTGTATGGTTACTCAAGTATGAAATATCGTGCCAATTCCAGCACTTGGGAAACTTATTCAACATTGCAGTATGGCATTTCTGACTATGCGCAGGTGGGGGCTGACCTCTATACCAACGGCGCTGCATCCTATATAGGTTATGTAGTGAGGGGTGGCTATAAGTTTTGTGACTATTTTAAGTTAGGTGGGCAATTGACTCCTTCGTTTGATATGGGGAATAACCATAGATTTGGCTATCTGACTTCAGCTCTTTATATAAATGGTAACATTACAAAAGACGGTCGCCTGTTCTATGTAACCGATACGTGGTTGGAAAACAACAAGAATGAACTTACCTCGGCAAAGCAGTGGTCATATTTGGGCTATACTTGTCCGTTGGGAAAAAATGGTAGTCAAAGCCTTACTCCAATGGCGGGTATTATTCACTCTTGGAAGTTCGACCAGGATGTCGATTTGTCATTGGGATGTTACTACAGTTATAAGAACATCAACCTTTATGCTTGGACGAATGATATATTGACTAAACATCCAAGATTCATACTTGCTGTGGAATTTTCGTTTAGTAACAAATGATTGTAGAAAAATATGATAGATTTCTTGAATTCAGATAAGACTGTGATAATTGCGGAACTTTCATGTAACCACATCCAAAGTTATGATATCGCAGTCAAAACTATACGGGCAATGGCCGAAGTGGGCGTTGACGTGGTGAAGGTGCAAAACGATAAAGCAGACGGCGGCGTAACAATCAATTGCGATAAAGCTCCTTTTCAGATAAAAGGCGGCACGCTTTGGGACGGTGAAACCTTATTTAGCCTTTACACCAAGACTGATACTCCATGGGAGTGGATTCCTAAGTTGCAGCAGTTAGCCCATTCTTTGGGTATGGGATTTTTTTCAACTCCGTCAGATCCTTCGGGCGTTGATTTTCTGGAGCAGATAGATGTTCCCTGTTATAAGATCTCAAGCTTTGAAATTACCGATTTGGGACTTATAGAAAAAGCGGCAAGAACCGGAAAAATGATAATCATGTCAACGGGCATTGCTACCGAAGAAGATATAAGGAATGCCATTGATACTTGCAGAAGTGTGGGGAATGATAATATATTACTGATGAAATGTACATCTTCATATCCTGCCCCTATTGATGCCGCCAATCTTTCCATGATTCCCGACATGAAACGACGCTTTGGAGTTAGGGTTGGGTTGTCCGATCATTCGATGGGGCATATAGTAGCTACTACCGCTGTTGCGCTTGGAGCAGAAATGATTGAAAAGCATTTTATACTCGATCGTAGGTTGGGAGGTCCCGATTCTGCCTTTTCTATGGAACCGGAAGAATTCAGAATAATGATAGAATCCATACGTAATGTAGAAAAAAGTATAGGAAAAGTTGATTATACTTTGTCGGAACGCACTTTAAAAAACAGGGATTTTGCAAAATCCCTATTTGTTGTAGCCGATGTAAAGGAAGGAGATGTCTTGACCGAGGATAATGTAAAGGCTATACGTCCTTTCAATGGGATACTTCCTAAATACTTAAAAGACGTTTTGGGTAAAACGTTTGTGAAATCAGTCGAACGAGGAACGCCTTTGTCTTTCGACTTACTAAAATAGTTCGGTATGTTCAGTAATAAACGAATCATGATCATTGCCGCCCATCCCGACGATGAACTGTTAGGCTTGGGTGCTACCATGCACAAGCTCATCAAGGAACAGGGCATACAGACCCGGGTCATAATCTTGGGTGAGGGGATTACTTCGCGTTCCGATACCCGCAATGCGGAGTATTGGAAAGAAACTTTGGAGAAGCATCACCGGAATGTGGAGACGGCGCGTCAGTGCATTGGTTACCATAGCGTGCAGGCTTATGACTTTTCCGATAACCGTTTCGACAGCCATGCCTTGCTTGACATCGTGAAGGTAGTGGAGCATGAGAAGGAGCAGTTCTGCCCCGACTTCATCTTTACCCATCATGGAGGTGACCTTAATATTGACCATCAGATGACTTTCCAGGCAGTGATGACTGCCACACGTCCTATGGAGGATGAACAGGTAAAGGCTGTCTTTACTTTCGAGACTCCGTCGGCCAGCGAGTGGCAGGCTACTTGCGACCCCCGCCATTTCATGCCGAATTTCTATATGGAGATTTCGGAGGATGACTTGCAGGCAAAATGCGATGCCATGGCAGCTTATGAGTTCGAGAGCCGTGCTTTTCCGCATCCCCGTTCTTCGGAAGCGTTGAAAATCCTTGCACAGTATCGTGGTTATACCATAGGCAAGCGGCTGGCCGAGGCATTTCAGATTGTCAGGATGATAGAATAAAAAAGGGAGCCTTTTACAGCTCCCTATACTCCCTCTCCGCATCAAAGCAAGGACAAGCCTTGACGGGATTCAAGTCATGATGCCCTACAATCAGTGCCCGTGGGAAGATTCGTCTCAGCTCTCGGAGCAGGGCAAGCAGCGAGGCTTTCTGCTGCAAGGTGCGGGTGTCGGCGGGACGGCTTTTGGCATCCAGTCCGCCTTCGTAGCAGATGCCTACGGAGTGCCGGTTGTGCCCCTGGCAATGCGCTCCGATTTTTTCCGGCGGACGGCCCCGGTGGATTTCACCGTCGCGCGTCACGTAGAAGTGATAGCCGATGTCGCGGAAGCCACGGCGGCGGATGTGCTCGCGGCGGCAATCCTCAAAGCCCAGGCGCACGCCCTGAGGCGTGGCCGAGCAGTGAATGACGAGTAGCGTAATTGTGCGCATGTTTACTTGCAGGCGCCCAGACCCAAAGCTCCCGCTATGGCGGTGGCTACGGTGATGATTACTTTGAGGACAATGCCCCATACTGATTTGGATTTCTGTTCCATACAGGTCGTGTTTTTATTTTGTGAGTGTTAGTAATGAGAGGCTTCTTATCCTAAGGGATTTTCATTTTCGTCACCGCTTCCGTTGTTTGGACCGGAACCGCCGCCGGGAGTGCCCTCTGTGGTGCTGTCGGTCACGGTATAGAGTGCAGCCTCCTTTAACTGGCCTTCGAGATTGATCTGGGCATTGCTCAGTTCGCCGGTGGCACGGGCGCGGAGCTTCAGGCTTTTCACGTTGTCGCTCACCTTGAACTCCTCGGCAGAGGCGGCGCCTTTCTTGCTGACGATGCCCACGGAGAAGATGGCGAGGTCGTCCAGTTTGACGTTCTTGCCGTCGAGGATAAGCTCCTTGATGCAGGATATCATGTCGGTGAGCACGCCTTTGATGAGCCCGGCGGAGTAGGGTGTGTTGTGGTTGGCCATGTGCTTGGCAAGTTTCTCGGTGTCGAAGGTGTCTTCGATGAGTGGACGGGCATACCAGAGTCCGCGTAAAGAACTTTTTTCGCCTGTCACTTGATACTTCTTGTAACGAATCATAGTTTTTAATTTTAAATTTTTAATTCTGAACTTTCAGCTTTCAATCGTTTTGTGATCACAAAGCAAAGATACTATATGTCCTGAGCGTGATTGTCCGTTAGGGTTGGCTCTGGTTCGTTAGGGTGCGTTATATACTGATAAAGCAATGCTTATGTGAAGAAATTTCTGTATCTTTGTTAGGTAACAAACATCACACTGTCATGGATATGGAACTTTTCAGGATACGCACATACGGGCGCACGGAGCTTGCCCAGGTTTATTTTCCGGCCTTGTGCCCGCAAGCCGCTTTCCGCAAGCTCAACCAATGGATAGATTTTCATCCTACCCTGCGCAGCGGGCTGCGGGCGTTGGTATCATCGGAGAAGGCACGCACCTATACACCCGCACAGGTGAGGCTGATAGTGGAGGCGCTGGGTGAACCGTAAAGGTCAACTCTGCGCCGCCAAAGGTCAGCTTCAGGAGGCCAAAGGTCAGCTTCAGGAGGCCAAAGGTCAGCTTCAGGGAGGCCAAAGGTCAGCTTCAGGAGGCCAAAGGTCAGCTTCAGGGAGGCTGAAGGTCGGCTTCAGGGAGGCTGAAGGTCGGCTTCGGAAAGGGGGAGGTCTGCAAAAAGTGCAAAAGTGCAGAAAATGCAGTACACCCTTTTCCTCACACACACGTGCGTACATTATAATGCGTCAAAAGAAAAATATCCTTTTTTCTCCGTTTGCCTCACTGTTCCGCGCTTCAGCAGTCGGCGCAGCCAGCTCAGCACGGTATTGCTCTTGATGCCGGCGTATTCGGCACGTTCCAACAGTTCTGCCCGGCTGAATGTCGGGGGCAGCGTGCAGAAGAAGTTGTCACGGTCTGCATTGGTGCGGCGAGTCAGCTCTGTGGAGGGAAGGAAGGAGAGGATGTGTGTGGCATGGCGGTAGAACGGTTCGGCAAGGGCGAGCACCGCCTCGAAGTCTGCTTTGCAGAGGTGTATGTCCCAACGGGTGATGATTCCGTCTTTCAGGTTGTCGGGGGGCAGTTCCGCGTCGGGCGTCAGATTGCCCCGCAGCAGTCCCACCACGGTGGCTATACGGCAGATGTTTACCGCCAAACGCGCCACCGAACTGCTCATCTCAGTGCCGTGGCTGGCATGTGAACGGTGAAAGAGGGCAGCGAAAGTGCTGTTGAACTCCTTGCGTTGCTCCTTGCTGAGTTTCAGGGTATAGAGTCCTCCCTGCTTCAATTTCTCGATTTGCTGTTTCCACTCGATGCCTATGGCGGAAAAGAGGCGTTCCATGTCGGTGTCGTCGTGGTCAAACTGGTCTTGCCATTGCTCTATGGCAGGCATGTAGTAGAATACTTGTCGGGAGAAAAGCCCGTTCTCTGCCGAGGGGATGAGGGGCTTGACTTGCGCCGGAGTGCCGGAGAGGAGCACGGAGAGGTAGGACTTCTTCACTTCGCGGTACTCGTGGTCGGTGCGGCGGTTGTAGGACAGGCGGTCGTGGTCGAAAGCCTTGCGCAGCGTGTCGCTCCAGTGTCCGTAGTCTGTGCCGATGGCGGTGGAGATGGTGTCGGCCTCGGTCTCGAAGATGATTCCCGTTCCATTGGAATCCATGATATTTTGCAGGATGCCTGTTCCGGTGTTGTTGCCGGAGATGATGAACATCCTGTTGGGCGGCATCTGCGGTTCCTCCGTCTGCCCGCGTTCTTTGCCCAGGGCGTTGTAAGCGCACCGTTCTTTGCGGTACTTGCTCATCTGCCGTTCCACTTGGCTGCGTATCTCGTCGTGGATGGGCTCCACTAATTGGCGGAGCAGTCCCAACGCGCCCTTGCCCGATGCGGGCGGCGCCACGATGAACGTCTGCAGGCAGGGCGACTGCATCTTGCCGCCATACAGACAGCGGGCATGGCGTTCCATGCAGGCTCCCAGTGTGGTGATGGCTCCTAACAACAATACGTCCCGCTGTGCCGGCGTGGTTCCGCTGTCGCGTATGCGTTGCAGCGGTTGGGGCCAGTCGGCTTCGGGCAGCAGGGGCAGGGCAAGCAGGGGGGCGCTGCCCGGCAGCGTGTCTTCGTCGCTTGCGTTTGCATCATCGGTGTCGCTGTAGTTTGCATTATAAGATACACATGCGCGTGTGTGAGGAGAAGGATGCGCTGCACTTTGTGCATTTTCTGCACTTTGTGTGCCTTTTGTGGGCGAGTTCTCGCAGATGTTCACCCCCGCCACTTGGGCCAGGTGAAAGGCTGTGCCCAAGTGTACGCTTCCGTTGCCTTTGTTCAGGGCGTTGGTGTAGAGGTGGTCGGCAGGGTCGTGCCGGTACTTGGCGGAAAAGCGGCAGATGCGGTGAAATGCTGTCCGTCCGCCCTCTCCGCAGTCGGTGGCTATTGCCAAGGCAAGTTGAACATATTCTGCATAGGTGGGCGCGATGTCGGTGCAGGCTGCCTCAATGGCAGCGGTGAGTTTTTCTAATGAATTTAGCATGGTATGATTTACTATTTATATTTTTTGGGAGATTTTTTGGTGGGAGATTTTTTGGTGGGGATTTTTTTTAGGAGTTAGAAGGAGTTATCGTTCGCTTTGCTCACTCAGGGAGTTAAAGGGAGTTATCGCCCGCCGGGGCGGGCTGAGGAGTTAAAGGCCGATAGTTTTGTGAAATGGAAAGTGGAAAATTCATAATTCAAAATTTTCAGCTTTCAACTTTCAGCTTTCAGCTTTTAACTTTCAATTTTCAGCTTTCAGCTTTCAATTTTTAACTTTCAACTTTCAACTTTCAACTTTCAAAGCAGGACTATTGGCCTTTAACTCCCTGAACGGAGCGAAGCGGAGTGATAACTCCCTTTAACTCCTTGAGTGAGCAAAGCGAACGATAACTCCCTTTTGACTCCCTGGGTGAGCGAAGCGGAGTGATAACTCCTTCTAAATCTCCTTTCCGTAGCAACGCTTCCGGGTCGTGGCACAGAAAGCAGGCGCGCACGATGTCCTTGCCTGAGGTGTCTATGCCTTTTCCGGCAAGGCGGTCTTTTTGGCTGCCTCCGTAGGTCAGTTCCACGTAGTTCATTGCCCAGAACATCTGTTCGGCGGCATCCGGAGCACAGTCGGGCAGGATGTCCGTACGATAGGGGATGAAAGCTTTGACACCCCGTCCGCCGGGACTGACGAAGCAGAGCGTTGGGCGGAGGAAAGCATCGTCGAAGAGCGTGCGGCGCATTCGTTCCGCTTCTTGCAGGGAATCCAGGTGGTCGATGTCTATCACCACCAAGCCCGACGGATGCAGCAGCGACTGGCAGTTGCGGCGGCTGAATACGCCGCAGGGAGTGACATAGGGCAGCAGCGAGGCTTTGGCGGCACGCACATCAGCGGCTTGGCGCACTTGCCCGGTGGCGATGCGCAGCGGTTCGTTGCACGTGATGAGTTGATGTACTTCGGCGGGCGACACCTCCATGACGGGGGTCAGCGTGGCCGGTTTCAAGATTCGTCCCTGTGCGTCCCTCTGCGGAGCAATGGGATTTTGGAACAGAGACATTTTAAATTCGTTCATGATGTTTTTCTGTTTTAGAATATGCGGTGAAGTTAGCAAGAGATTTTCGCAAGGTGTTGCACCTATATGTGCAACGGCTAAATATAAAAGTGCAAGTATTTTGCTTTATTAACTAATGTTTTACGAGTAAAGAATTTTTAGGAGTTACTTTTGACGCTTTTTAAAAGAGTTTTAGGAGAACTTTTTAGGAGTTAGAGGGAGTTATCGTTCGCTTTGCTCCGTTCAGGGAGTTATCGTTCGCTTTGCTCACTCAGGGAGTTAAAGGCCAATAGTCCTGCTTTGAAAGTTAAAAATTGAAAGTTGAAAGCTGAAAATTGAAAGTTAAAAGCTGAAAGTTGAAAGCTGAAAGCTGAAAATTTTGAATTATGAATTTTCCACTTTCCATTTCACAAAACCATCGGCCTTTAACTCCTCAGCCCGCCCCGGCGGGCGATAACTCCCTTTAACTTCCTGAGTGAGCAAAGCGAACGATAACTCCCTGAACGGAGCGAAGCGGAGTGATAACTCCTTCTAACTCCTAAAAGAAAATCTCCCAAAAATTAAATAATCAATAGTAACATGAATTCAAACCAAACAACCGATTGCATCATTGCCCCGCAGCCGTGGGGACTCTGCATTGATGCTGCACGCGGAGAGCTTGGCATCAGTCAGAACGCTTTCTGCAAAGGGATGCACATGAGCTCCCGCACGTACAAAAAAATTAAAAAGGCGACACGGTAAGGCACAGTTGCCTGCTCCGGGTGCTGGCCCACCTGCGCGAAGTGATGACCCGCGAGGAGTTCCTCCGCTTCTGGTTGGGGTTGGCGGGAGAGCATGAGGGATGAAAAGCACGGTGAAGCTTTGCGTCCGTCAAAAAACGTCTTGCTTTCTTCGCCGTATCGACAAATATTCTTAACTTTGTGAACAGTGAGAATTAGGAGAAATGAAAAAAAAGATGTTTCTTTGTAAGAGGAAACAGAAGATATATGCGCTTACAGTCAAAAGAAATACAGACCATTATCCGGGTAGCCAAAGAGATTTATGGTGAAGGTGTGAAAGTTTATCTTTTCGGTTCCCGTCTGAACGACGGAAAACGGGGAGGGGATATCGATTTGTTGGTGCGTACAGAAGGCAGCAAGAAAGATGTATTGGCGCGTGTCCGTATGATTGCCCGTTTGAAACACTATTTAGGCGACCAGAAAATAGATGTTATCGGCGACCATGAGGATTCACCGGTGGTATATGAGGCTTTGAAGAAAGGAATGCAGTTGGTATGACGGAAAGAAGGCAGGAAATCATAGAACGTTTGCAAAGGGAGTTTGACGTGTGCGACAAGCATATTCTTCGCATTAACGAAGCCCTTGAGGGATTAGGTGTTGAGTTGCCGATGTCTTCTGTTTGTTATGCGAATTTGAATACGGAACAGGTTCGTTGTGTGGACCAGTTTATTTTCCGCTTCTCCAAATTGCAGGACGCAATGGGAGCAAAGATATTCCGGTATATATTGGAATACTTGGATGAGGATATATCTTCGTTGCCAATGCGTGATATTTTGAATCGTTTGGAACGTTATCGGATACTTCCCGGTGCAGAGGAATGGACTTATATACGTGAGCTGAGGAATGAGATTTCTCACGATTATCCTTTGCAGGAAGCGGATGTCGTTACAATCCTGAATGAATTGTTGTCTAAGGTCGAAGTGCTGTTCGGGATTTATCATAAGTTGAAGAATATTTATTTCGGTGAAGACCGGTAATTACAGTGAACCGGAAAGGAGATTGAACAATAAAGAAACTAAGGTGAAAATGGAACAGATGCGTAAATTGCCTATCGGCATACAGACTTTTGAGGAAATACGTAATGGTGGGTATCTTTATGTGGATAAGACTGCTATGGTTTATCAGATTGTGAATGTCGGTAAGCCTTATTTCCTGAGCCGTCCGCGCCGTTTCGGCAAGAGCCTTCTCCTCTCTACGTTCGAGGCATACTTTGAGGGTCGCCAAGACTTGTTCAAAGGGCTTGCCATAGAGAAGTTGGAGACCCGATGGGAACAATATCCGGTGCTGCATCTGGACCTGAATGCCCGCAAGTATGAGACGGCAGCCGACTTGACCGCCATGCTCAACCAATATCTGGAAAAGTGGGAGCAGCTATACGGAGACGAACGGAAAGACCGCAGTCCCGAAGAACGTTTTGCCTATGTGATAGAACGGGCGTGTACGTTGACCGGCAAGCAAACTGTCGTCCTGATAGACGAATACGACAAACCTCTGCTTCAAGCCCTGCTCGATGAGAATCTGCTCGATGAATACCGCCGCATCCTGAAAGCCTTTTACGGGGTGCTGAAGAGCTCCGATCGCTACCTGCGCTTCGTGTTCCTGACGGGAGTCACCAAGTTTGCTCAGGTCAGCGTGTTCAGCGACTTGAACCAGTTGAACGACATCAGCATGAAGCTGCCTTATGCCGCTATCTGTGGCATCACGAAAGCGGAATTGCAGCAGACTTTTCAGCCGGAGTTGGAGCGCATCGCCTTGCGTTGTGGCATATCCCCGCAGGAAATTGTGGATAAAATGGAGCAGCAGTATGACGGATATTATTTTCACCCGGAAGGTGTGGGCATGTTCAATCCTTTCAGCGTGTTGAACGCTTTCGATGCGGGGGAGCTGGGCAACTACTGGTTCCAGACAGGCACGCCCACTTACTTGGTGGACTTGCTGAAACAGAGCGACTATGACTTGCGCCTCCTGATAGACGGGGTGGAAGTGACCGCTTCCGCCTTCTCGGAATACCGTGCGGAGGCAAACAATCCGCTTCCCATGATTTATCAAAGCGGCTATCTCACAATCAAGGATTATGATAAAGAGGTCAACCTCTATACCCTGGGCTTCCCCAACAACGAAGTCCGCTACGGCTTCCTGAATTTTTTAGTTCCTTTCTACACAAAAGTCACTGACGATGAGACGGGTTTCCACATCGCCAAGTTCATGCGCGAGCTTCGTGCGGGCGAGGTGGATGCTTTCATGGAACGCCTCCGGGTGTTCTTTGCCGGTATTCCCTACGATTTGAGTGGCAACACCGAACGTCATTATCAGGCTATCTTCTATGTGGTGTTCACGCTGATGGGGCAGTTCATAGAAACGGAGGTGCGCAGCGCCCGCGGTCGTGCGGATGCTGTGGTGAAGACCAAAGACAGCATCTACGCCTTCGAGTTCAAACTGGACGGCAGTGCCGAAGAAGCCCTGAAGCAGATAGACGACCGGGGCTATCTGATACCCTACACACTGGACGGGAAACGGCTGGTGAAGGTAGGGGTGAACTTCAGCAAGGAGACAAGGAATGTGGACAGGTATATTGTGGAATAGGCCGGAAAGAGATTGAACAATAAAGAAACTAAGGAGAAAATGGAACAGATGCGTAAATTGCCTATCGGCATACAGACTTTTGAAAAGCTGCGTGAAGAGAATTATCTTTATGTGGACAAGACTGATTTGATTTATCAGATTGCGGTTACATCTGTGCCTTATTTCCTGAGCCGTCCGCGCCGTTTCGGCAAGAGCCTTCTCCTCTCTACGTTCGAGGCATACTTTGAGGGTCGCCAAGACTTGTTCAAAGGACTTGCCATAGAGAAGTTGGAGACCCGATGGGAACAATATCCGGTGCTGCATCTGGACTTGAATGCCCGCAAGTATGAGACGGCAGCCGACTTGACCGCCATGCTCAACCAATATCTGGAAAAGTGGGAGCAGCTATACGGAGACGAACGGAAAGACCGCAGTCCCGAAGAACGTTTTGCCTATGTGATAGAACGGGCGTGTACGTTGACCGGCAAGCAAACTGTTGTCCTGATAGACGAATACGACAAACCTTTGCTTCAAGCCCTGCTCGATGAGAATCTGCTCGATGAATACCGCCGCATCCTGAAAGCCTTTTACGGGGTGCTGAAGAGCTCCGACCGCTACCTGCGCTTCGTGTTCCTGACGGGTGTCACCAAGTTTGCACAGGTCAGTGTGTTCAGCGACTTGAACCAGTTGAACGACATCAGCATGGACAGGGCGTATAATGCCTTGTGCGGCATTACAAAAGAGGAGTTGGTTCATACTTTTGAACCGGAGATACACCGTTTGGGTGAAAGCGAAGGGCTGACCTTTGAAGAAACCGTTTGTCGCTTGGAAAAGCAGTATGACGGTTATCATTTTTGTGAAGATACAAGGGTGGGACTTTTTAACCCGTTCAGCCTTTTGAATGTTTTTCAGAAGCTGAAGTTCGGTAATTTCTGGTTCCAGACAGGCACGCCCACTTACTTGGTGGACTTGCTGAAACAGAGCGATTACGACTTGCGCCTGTTAGTGAACGGAGTGGAAGTGACCGCTTCCGCATTTTCAGAGTATCGGGCAGAGGCAAACAATCCGCTTCCTATGATTTACCAAAGCGGCTATCTCACTATCAAGGATTATGACCGTGAAGTGGACCTTTATACATTGAAATTCCCGAATGACGAAGTCCGCTACGGCTTCCTGAATTTTTTAGTTCCTTTCTACACAAAAGTCACTGACGATGAGACGGGTTTCCACATCGCCAAGTTCATGCGCGAGCTTCGTGCAGGCGAGGTGGATGCTTTCATGGAACGCCTCCGGGTGTTCTTTGCCGGTATTCCCTACGATTTGAGTGGCAACACCGAGCGCCATTATCAGGCTGTCTTCTATGTGGTGTTCACGCTGATGGGGCAGTTCATAGAAACGGAGGTGCGCAGCGCCCGCGGTCGTGCGGATGCTGTGGTGAAGACCAAAGACAGCATCTACGCCTTTGAGTTCAAGCTGGACGGCAGTGCCGAAGAAGCCCTGAAGCAGATAGACGACCGGGGCTATCTGATACCCTACACACTGGACGGGAAACGGCTGGTGAAGGTAGGGGTGAACTTCAGCAAGGAGACAAGGAATGTGGACAGGTATATTGTGGAATAAGCCGGAAAGAGATTGAACAATAAAGAAACTAAGGAGAAAATGGAACAGATGCGTAAATTGCCTATCGGCATACAGACTTTTGAAAAACTGCGTGAAGAGAATTATCTTTATGTGGACAAGACTGATTTGATTTATCAGATTGCGGTTACATCTGTGCCTTATTTCCTGAGCCGTCCGCGCCGTTTCGGCAAGAGCCTTCTCCTCTCTACGTTCGAGGCATACTTTGAAGGTCGCAAAGACTTGTTCAAAGGGCTTGCCATAGAGAAGTTGGAGACCCGATGGGAACAATATCCGGTGCTGTATCTGGACCTGAATGCAGAGAAATATGACTGTAAAGAGGCTTTGGAGCAGATGCTTTCACGCAATCTCAGTCTTTGGGAAGACTGTTGGGGCAGCGATGTGGCGGAGGTTTCTCTTTCCGCGCGTTTCTCCGGGGTCATCCGCCGTGCTTACGAGCATACCGGCAAGCAAACTGTCGTCCTGATAGACGAATACGACAAACCTCTGCTTCAAGCCCTGCTCGATGAGAATTTGCTCGATGAATACCGCCGCATCCTGAAAGCCTTTTACGGGGTGCTGAAGAGCTCCGACCGCTACCTGCGCTTCGTGTTCCTGACGGGTGTCACCAAGTTTGCACAGGTCAGCGTGTTCAGCGACTTGAACCAGTTGAACGACATCAGCATGGACAGGGCGTATAATGCCTTGTGCGGTATTACAAAAGAGGAGTTGGTTCATACTTTTGAACCGGAGATACACCGTTTGGGTGAAAGCGAAGGGCTGACCTTTGAAGAAACCGTTTGTCGCTTGGAAAAGCAGTATGACGGTTATCATTTTTGTGAAGATACAAGGGTGGGACTTTTTAACCCGTTCAGCCTTTTGAATGTTTTTCAGAAGCTGAAGTTCGGTAATTTCTGGTTCCAGACAGGCACGCCCACTTACTTGGTGGACTTGCTGAAACAGAGCAACTATGACTTGCGCCTCCTGATAGACGGGGTGGAAGTGACCGCTTCCGCCTTCTCGGAATACCGTGCGGAGGCAAACAATCCGCTTCCCATGATTTATCAAAGCGGCTATCTCACTATCAAGGATTATGACCGTGAAGTGGACCTTTATACATTGAAATTCCCGAATGATGAAGTCCGTTACGGCTTCCTGAATTTTTTAGTTCCTTTCTACACAAAAGTCACTGACGACGAGACGGGTTTCCACATCGCCAAGTTCATGCGCGAGCTTCGTGCGGGCGAGGTGGATGCTTTCATGGAACGCCTCCGGGTGTTCTTTTCCGGTATTCCCTACGATTTGAGTGGCAACACCGAGCGCCATTATCAGGCTGTCTTCTATGTGGTGTTCACGCTGATGGGGCAGTTCATAGAAACGGAGGTGCGCAGCGCCCGCGGTCGTGCGGATGCTGTGGTGAAGACCAAAGACAGCATCTACGCCTTCGAGTTCAAGCTGGACGGCAGTGCCGAAGAAGCCCTGAAGCAGATAGACGACCGGGGCTATCTGATACCCTACACACTGGACGGCAAGCGGCTGGTGAAGGTAGGGGTGAACTTCAGCAAGGAGACAAGGAATGTGGACAGGTATATTGTGGAATAAGCCGGAAAGAGATTGAATAATAAAGAAATGAAGGTGAAACTTTGCATCCTCCCCCAAAAACACTATATTTTCACCCAACCAAATTGATTATGAATACTAAAAAGAAGAAAGTGATTTCGCACACCACTGCTTTGAAAGGACTGAAGTCCATGTTGGCGACAAAGGTGGAATGGGTGAATAGCGTTCATAAAGCCAATACTCTTCCTTTAAAAAAGACCATTGCTTGAATGTTGAATTTCACGCAGTAATAGGACAGCCCCTTATGAAGTCGTATTACTTTCTATTACCGCAACTAAACTGGAATTGGAATTCTTTACGGATTTCAATCTTCACTATGTCGTATCTTTTATGGCAGATGTCAATATCTTCAATGAAAACGCTTATCAGTTTGCTTTCACGGAGGTATCTGATAAACGGTCTGACATGGACTTGAAGGTAGTAAGAACCTTACTTGCTATTATAGAAGCATTTTTTTGTGACAACAGGAATATAATGTTATTCATCTGCTATGACATGGATAATTCGGGTGGAGCACATAGCCGTCTGTTTCAGTTTTGGTATCAAAAGTATAATAGGCTGAGCCGTTACTATATGAATAATAACACTATTAATATCGAAGGCTTCTATTTCTATACAGCAATGGTATGCCGAATTGATCATCCTGATTTTGAAAATAAGGTGGATGAGTATGAATCTTACATCAAGGCTTTGGAATAAACTTACTCATACCAACATTTCATTTTAAACTTTATTGTACCGTATAATAAGCAGATGCTTGCAGGAGTGTCTGCCTGTGGGGTATGCTTGGAACTGAGCAAAATCCTACGGATAAATATTTAATAAAAATATGAACTATTCAGAAATTATTATAATCTCATCAAATAGCATAGACAACCGTATACAGACGCTGTTTTCAGTGAACAGGCTGATAGAATCGGGTATTCATTTGGAGTTTTGGAATGTGTCTGCTTTGACTTTCAGGGCAGAAGTGGTGGAGGTGCCGACGAAAGGGATAGATAAGTATGTAATAGATAGCCGTAGCGGGTTTGCAGAAAAGGTGAAATCCAAGAAAGGCAGTAATTGTTTATATATAGTATATATGAATTATTGCTATCAAACCTTGTTTTGCTACCGTACATTGTCAAAATTCAAAGCTCATATATTGTACTGTGTCAATGGTGTATATCCGGAACAAGTGACGATTGGCGCTTCCCGTTTTTTTCAGAAAGATATTCTTAAGCGAATATTCTCGCGACTCATGAACAAGACTCCGTTGATAATTCCCGCAAAGTATGAACTGCTGACATCGGGGAAAGCGGCATTGGACTATAAGGCAGATGAGAATACCAAAATAGTGAAATACAATTCAACGGACTATATAACGGCATTTTTATTAAAAGATACAATGCCTGTAGATGAGAAATATATTGTTTTCATAGACCAATATCTACCGTTTCATCCGGATATAGAGCTGACGGGAGACAAACCTGTAAATGCGGCAACCTATTATGCCGGTTTAAATCTTCTGTTTGCAAAAATGGAGCGGATATATGACTGTAAGGTGATTGTTGCAGCGCACCCTGCAGCTTTGAAATATAAGGAATGTAACTATTTTGACGGTCGAAAAGTGGTATTTGGCAAAACCGGGCAACTGATAAGTGGCTGTATAGGTGTGTTGGGGCATTGCTCTACGGCTGTGGCTTTTCCGGTAGTTTTCAGGAAAAAAATGATAATGCTGACAAGCAATGAGATAAAATCTCATCTTTTGTTTTCTTTTAGTGCCACGACAGACTATATAGCCCGACTTCTGCGCTGTCCGCTCATCAATATAGATGACGATATGGAGAATATTTGCTTTGAGGACATTGATGAAGATGCGTACAGAACGTATCAGTACGACTATCTTACAAATAAGGAAACTGAAAATATAGATAACTATGAAATATTGTCGTCTATAATAGCAGGCAGATTATGAAAAGAATAGGTTTCTATTTTGAAAGCTACTATGTAGGGGGGCTTGATACGTTTGTTACCCAACTTATCAATCATTGGCCGGCAGATTATGAAGTAACATTGCTTTGCAATAGGTCGCACTCAGGGGCAGACTTGTTCGCCAAGAATATTTGTCGCTCTCATGCCGAGGTGGAGCTTTATGATATGTGTCTGCAATATGATGTAGCCAATCGCCTTTGTGGAAACAAAAAGTCGGTATTGTATAAAATAATCTATGTATTCTCTCTCCTGATTTTGATACCCTACTACATATTAAGAGGGTATCACAAGCTGCATTTAGAACGTTTTGATGAACTTTTTGTAATCAATGGCGGATATCCGGCTGCCTTGTCGTGTAGATGTATTCCTATATCCTGGCATTTATATACAAGAAAGAAGTGTATCTTGAATTTTCACAACTTCTGCGTGCTGTCCAACTTTTTACTTCGCCCGATTTCTGCCTTGATAGACCGTTGGCTTGTCCGCTCCACTTCTTATTTCATTTCTGTCTCAAAAATTTGTTCTGAGTCTATAAGGCTTAGAAAGCCATTCAGAAAGTTGACGAATATCCGCTATATTTACAATGGCATAAGCAACGATATTGTAACTCCCTCATTTGACCTTAAAAGAGAATTGGGCATAGATGCAGACTCTAAAATAGTAATGATGCTTGCCACTTACGAAGAACGCAAGGGACATAAATTCATTCTGTCAGTAGTAAAAAGGGTGTTGGAGGAGAACGAAAATGTTCATTTGGTTTTTTGCGGATATGGTTCGGAGGCGGAAATGGCCGGAATAAAGAACTATGCCTGTGATTTGGGAATGGCTGACAACGTTTCTGTTCTTGGGTTTAAAACCAATGCTATGGAATATTTGGCCCAAACAGATTTATTGCTTATCGGTTCTCAATTGTTTGAATCGTTTGGACTTACTGCGATAGAAGCCATGAAGTATCGGAAAGTAGTTCTTAGTACCAACGTAGGCGGACTGAAAGAAGTGATAGCCGATGGTGAGGGAGGATACTTATTCGATTGCAATGACGTGGAAGGTATGGCAGCAAGAATTGTTTATTTGCTTGATGCTGGAAATGTCGCGGAATTGCAAAGACAAGGTGAATTGGGTCATCAGAGATATTTGAATAATTTTACCATAGAGAAGATGGTGAATGGTTATGTGGAATACTGCAAAAAGCTGTCATGATGCAATCGGTCTCTTATCGTAAGAATTATCTGCTGACTTATTTCTGGCAGTTGCTGTCTATTCTGCTGGGCTTTTTGTCTTTGTTTGTGGTTGTGCCTTATTTGTCGGAAGACAAGATGCTGTATGGAATATATAGCGTGTGTACTTCTCTGACCATTTTCTTTTCTTATGCCGATTTAGGCTTTATATCGGCAGGCGTGAAATATGCCGCCGAGTATTTCATTCAAGGAGACAAGGAGAAGGAAGTAAGAATGATAGGTTTCGTGGCTTTTATGATGATGGTGATATTTTTGGTAGTATCAGTCATCATCATTGTATGTGCGGTTTATCCCAGACTTCTGATTCCTGAATTGCAAGAAGGAAGTGCCCAATTCTTCTTGGCTCGATGGCTGTTGGCTACTTTGGCGATGTCTTGTCCTATTATAATAGGGCAGAGGGTGCTCTCCATGATATTCACTATCAGAGTGGAAGACTACAAATTGCAGCGGTTGTCTATCTTGGGGAGTTTGCTGAAGATTATTTCTGTCTTCTATTTTTTCAGAGCAGGGCATTACCAACTGTTGGAGTATTATGTATTTTTTCAGTTGGTAAATCTGTTGGTGGTAACCGGGGCATTTTTATATGTACGCAAGTATGGATATAAGTCCGGAAAAATGTTTTCGGTCATCCGCTTTGACAAACAGATTTTCGACAAAGTAAAAAAACTGAGTGGCACTTCGCTGATTATGGTGATAGCCATGATTCTTTATTATGAACTGGACCAGATAGTGATAGCCAATTTTGTAGGAATAGAAATGGTGGCAATTTATGCCATAGCACTTTCTATCATGTCATTTGTACGTACATTTATGTCATTGCTCTATTCTCCCTATTCGTCAAGATACAATCATTATCACGGTGCGGGCGATATGGAAGGGTTACAAAGGTTTGTAAACAAAATAGTGGTGGGACTGTCACCTATGGTATGTTGTCCCATTATTGTTCTCTCTTGCCTGTCTGCTCCATTTGTAGAAAGCTGGGTGGGCGATGCCTATACGAAGTCGGCATTGCTGGTGACGTTTATGGTGATTAGCTTTATTCCCAACTTTTTGGGAACCCCGGTATCCGCCTATTTTATGGCAAAAGAAGAGAACTTGCATCTTATCAGGCTGAATGTGCTGAATGTTCTTATCTATTGGGCGGGCATTGTGGTCACGGTGCATTGGATGGGCATTTATTCTTTTGCAATCTTTAAATCGGTAGCTCCGGTTATGGTGGCTGTGGGCTATTGGGTGATTGTAAAAAGAGACTTCGCAAAGACCGGAGTGCCTTTCGTCTCTTTGGTAGAATTGCTGAAGGCTCTTCTGCTTCCTGTTGTGGCAGCATTGGCACTGTGTGGCATAGCAGGACGCTTTATGATTTATGAACATTCCAAATGGGCTTTGCTCAACAACCTGTTGCTCATGGGATGCTGCTTGGTACTCTCTTTGGCGGCAGCGCTGTTTACCAACACACAAATGCGCCACACTGTGTGCAGTCTTGTAAAAAGATAGAATTCTGAATACATAAAAATAGCATGATATGAAAGTTGTGATTTTAGCCGGAGGTTTCGGTACCCGAATCTCCGAAGAATCAGTGTATAAACCCAAACCAATGATAGAAATTGGCGGGATGCCCATATTGTGGCATCTTATGAAAGTGTATGCACACTATGGTTTCAATGAGTTTATCATTTGCGCCGGATACAAGCAGCACGTCATAAAGGAATGGTTCTCAGACTATTTTCTGCACACGTCCGACATTACTTTCGACTTTACCAATGGCAATGAAATTATTGTTCACCACAAGCACATTGAACCCTGGAAGGTGACGGTGATAGATACCGGATTGGAGACCATGACGGGAGGGCGTATCAAGCGGATTAAAGACTATGTAGGTCAAGAAACCTTTATGCTGAACTATGGCGATGCAGTGGGTGATGTGAATATAGCGGACTTACTGGAATATCACAGGCTGCATGGAAAACTGGCTACTGTATCTGTCTATAATTTTGGTCAGAACAAGGGCGTACTCGATATTAAGGAGGGTACGGTGAGGGCTTTTCGTGAGAAGTCCGATTTGGACGGTAATTTAATTAACATAGGTTTCTTCGTTTTGCAGCCGGAGGTATTCAGTTATATTGAAAGTGATGCTACTGTATTTGAGCAGGAACCCTTGAAAAAACTGGTGGGAGAGGGACAACTGAAGGCCTATGTGCATCATGGCTTTTGGCAGTGTATGGACACTCTGCGTGAGAAACAGCATTTGGAAAAATTGTGGAACACGGATAGTGCTCCCTGGAAAGTTTGGTAATACGTAAAATAATATAAGATATGGCATTTAATAATGTATATAACGGGAAAAAAGTCCTGGTAACAGGCAATACCGGATTTAAGGGGAGTTGGCTGTCCACTTGGTTGTTGATGTTGGGAGCGGATGTGTATGGGTATTCCAAAGATGTGCCTACTGTTCCTTCCATGTTTGAGACTGTTGGTTTGCCTCATAAAGTGCATCATCATTTTGGTGACATCCGAAACCGTGAAGAGATGAATGACTATATTCAGGAAGTGAGACCTGATTTCATCTTTCATCTGGCTGCACAAGCCATTGTGTCCACTTCTTATAAAGAGCCGTTTGACACAGTCACAACCAACGTGGTTGGCACAGCTTCGGTACTTGAAGCTATTCGTAACATTACTTGGAATTGCACTTGTGTATTGATAACCAGCGATAAAGCATACGATAATGTGGAATGGATTTGGGGGTATCGTGAGACGGATGCTGTGGGAGGTAAAGATGTCTATTCCGGTTCGAAAGGAGCAGCCGAACTTACTATCAAGTGTTATTGGAAATCTTTTATCCAGAATATGCCCCATATCAAGTTGGGCGTGGCACGTGCCGGAAACGTGATAGGTGGCGGCGATTGGGCGAAAGACCGGATTATAGTGGATTGTGTGAAAGCTTTTTCTGAAAATGAGGTGGTTGAAATCAGATGCCCTAAAGCTACCCGTCCCTGGCAACATGTGTTGGAACCATTGAGCGGTTATCTTAATTTGGGCCAATATCTTCATGAAGAAAAGGTAAAGAATGGTGAACCTTTCAATTTTGGTCCCCGTGCCGAACAAACCAAAACTGTGTTTGAACTGGTTCAGGACTTAGCTGCTCTTTGGGGATTGAATCGTGATGATGCAGCCAAGCTTACGGGAAATGTCCCGTTTAAAGAAGCTACCTTGCTGAAGCTTAACTGTGACAAAGCTCTTGCATATCTCAACTGGCACTCTACGTTGCACTATGAAGAGTGTGTACGATATATTGCCGACTGGTACAAAGCATTCTATATCCATCATGATGATGACATGTATGCTTTGACGGTATCTCAAATTGAAGCATATGTTCAAGCGGCAAAAAAGCAACAACTTAATTGGGCGGAGTGATGATTGAAGGTGTATCGCTTTTTCCTTTGAAGCACATAGTGGTGTCCAAAGGGGATATTTATCATGCAATGAAATCTACGGATGAGGGGTATGTGGGATTTGGAGAAGCTTATTTTTCGCACATAGAGCATGGGCAGGCAAAAGGTTGGAAACGCCATAATCGTATGACGCTAAATTTGATTGTTCCGGTAGGTGCGGTGAAATTTGTTGTCTATGATGACCGTGACGGAAGTGAGACCAAAGGCAAGTTCGAAGAATTTATTATTTCACCTGAAACAAACTATCAACGTCTTACTGTAGCTCCTGGAATATGGATGGCTTTTTATGGAGTGGGAGAGGGAACATCTATCTTAATGGATATTATTCCAGAACCTCATGACCCTGATGAAGCAAGCAGAAAAGATTTGTCGGAAATTAATTATTCTTTTTAAAAAATGAAAATCGCATTGACGGGTATAACGGGTTTTGTAGGTCAGAATCTTATGCCCATGCTTGTTCGGAAATGTTCCGATATAGAAATACTTACATTGAATGTGGATGTAGTAGAAGCGGAACGTCTTTATCCGGTATCGGATTATCCGCAGTGCACTCATATCCGTACTACCGAATTGGATAAGCTTGTGGAATTTAATCCGGAGATTACTATTCATTTGGCAACGGTGACAACCGCCCGTAATGATACTGAAATCATAAAGCCTATGATTGCTGCCAATATAGAATTTGGAACACTGCTACTTGATGCTTTGTCCAGATGCAGTTGCATGAGGCTGTTTGTCAATACCGGTTCGTTCGCTGAATACCGTTTGGGTCCCGGAAATTTTGAAAGCGCATACTTATATACAGCTTCAAAAACGGCTTTCCGGGCATTTGTGGATTATTATTCCAAATTGGCTGGATTCCGTTATATCACTGTTGTACCTTATTCGGTTTATGGGGGCAGGATGACCATGAAACGTATCATGGACTATATCCGTGAATCGATGGACAGTAAAATTCCGGTGGATATGACCGCAGGAGAGCAAGTGCTTGATTTTATTCATGTGGACGACATTGCCGGTTTCTTTACTTATGTGGTTAATCACAGGCAAAAATTCTACACACTGGAAAAGAATGGGGAGGAATTCCATTTAGGCACAGGACGTGGAACGAGTATTCGTGAAGTAGCTGCTATGATGGAGGAAATAGTTGGCAAGAAGTGCAATATCAATTGGGGCGGGAGACCATATAGAAACAGGGACACGATGTATGCGGTAGCGCCGATTGCTAAAAATCTGTTGTTGGTAGGGTGGAAGGCAAAAATTGAAATAAGAGAAGGTATTGGTTTAATGATGAAAGAATAAGAATTATGATGAAATTCTCGGTAGTAATACCTACTTATAACCGTGCGGATTTTATAAAACGGTGTATTGATTCTGTTTTAGAGCAAACATTCCAAGACTTTGAGATTGTGGTTGTTGACAACTTTTCAGACGATAACACACTTGAAATCATCGAAAGCTATAATGATGCCCGTATTCATGTTTTTCAGATTCATAATAATGGAATAATTGCGGCTTCAAGGAACAAAGGGATACGGGAAGCGCAGGGAGAATGGATTTGCTTTTTGGATTCTGACGATTGGTGGAGAAAAGAAAAATTAGAAAAAGTATACGGGTACATTTGTTGTAATGATTGTGCGCTTATTTATCACAAACTTAGAACGTTTACATCAAGAGGAGCGACAAAGCACCTGATGGGTAAAGTGCATAAAGGAGGAAATTCATTTTACAATGTCTTAACTTTAGGAAATCCCATATGTACTTCGTCTGTCTCTGTAAAAAAAGAGGTGCTTGTGTCTGTGGAATATCAGTCTGAAACACCCGAGCTTGTAGGGGTTGAGGATGTGGATTGTTGGCTCAAAATATTATATAATGACATTAAAACAGATTTTTTAGATGAAGATTTGGGCTATTATTGGATAGGAGATAATTTGTCCGCATCGGTCAAACAAACAATTCAGCTTTCTCATTTATATGAGAAGCATATAAAAGAAATGCCTCCGATAATCCGTCCTGTAGCCTTATGTTATTTGAAATATCAGCAAGGCTCTATTTATCAGAGTTTGGGCTTACATTCACAAGCATGCTTATTATTTAAGGATTCTATTCAGAAAGCAAGATTTAGTGTAAAGGCGAAAGCTTTTTGTAAATTGATAGTTTCTGCTATAAAACGTATCTAACATGTCGGTAATCAGGTTGTTAACATTATTTAATACGGGGGGGGTAAACTCTCCTTCAACATAAAGCACTATAAGGCTGAGTTGATGGGATTGGCAATTATATTCATTATGTTCTATCATTCTGAGAGATTGCCGGTTATTGGAAAGGTTCAGGATTTTGGAGATATAGGTGTTGATATTTTCCTCTTTTTAGGTGCATATACTTGTACGGCTTCCTATTTGAAATTTGTAGGAGCGCAAGGCATGAGGGGAATCTGGGCATATCTGTGGAGAAGAATACGGAGGATAGTTCCTCCGTATATAATCTTGTGGGGATTGGTATTTGCCATTTCTGCGGTAATGGAACATGAAACAGTGGCTTCGTTCTTAAAAAACTGGCTTCTTTGGGATAGCTGGTTTCACAATGGCAGATTCTTGTGGTATATACCTTCTGTTTTGACAATGTACGCTGTTTTGCCTTGTTATGTGCAAGCTTGCAGGAAATGGCGGACGATGTATTGGATGCCTGTGGCATTGATACTTTGTAATGTTTATATGGGAATTATAGGTTTTGAACCTGTGCCTCAAATGACCTTAACCAGACTGCCTATATTTTTATTGGGTATCAATCTCTATTTGGCAAAAGATAGTAGTGTTCCACAAAGTGGGGTTGTAGTGTTTGCCATTTTGATTGTTCTTATAATAGGGTTCTACCTCCTAACCAAAACTGTGCTTCCGGAATATAGTAACTTGGAGATTAAGAGAACTTGCTACATTCCGTTTGTGCTCTTCTTGGTGTATGGGTGGCATTACAAGAGTGCTTTTCTATATTCTCTGGGAATACTCACTTTAGAGATTTATCTGATTCACGAATACTTGGTGTACGAACCTCTGTGTGAACAGATTGGATTAAATCCCTGTTTGTCGACTCTTGTGGCAATGCCTTTGGCGGTTTGTGCTGCATGGGCGTATAACAAGCTATTGAAATATTTAATCTACAAAAAGTAATGGATAAACTACAATCGAACATGATAAAGGCAATCCGGTTGCCTTTGATACTTGGTATTCTATTTATACACGCTAATAATACTCCCATTGCTCACGCTGTTATAGGGGGGGGGTAATGAATTGATAATCAGTATATTTGCCACATGTATGGGTAGTATGTGCGTGCCACTTTATTTTGTAATATCCGGTTTCTTGTTTTTCTATAACGGTCAGGTACTTACCAAAGAATGGTATCTGAATAAAATAAAGTCGCGTAGCTTCTCGCTGTTGATGCCCTATCTGTTGTGGTGCACTATTGCTTTGATTGTTTTCTCCATAAATCACAGCGTGAGTGTCATTGATATGATTAAGGGATATACTATTGGAGTTTCATTTCCTAATATGAATGGTGGGGCTACATCTGTTTGGGATGGTCCCTTGTGGTTTGTTCGAAATCTTTTCGTCCTGATGCTTATATCGCCTGCTATCCATGTGTTTTTGCATTACAAAAAGTTTTCTGCAGCTGTACTGGGACTCATGTTCGTAGCATGGCTGGGCATGGTATCGCCAATGGAGCACGGTGTATTTATTTCCTTGCTGTTCTTTTCTATTGGAGGTTGGCTGGGTTTACGGCAGCAGCATATCACCGTAAAGTGGAAATGGCGTTATCCTGCCTTGTATTCAATGTTTGTCATACTGTGGTGTATATCCCCCATTGGTTATCAGGATTATATCTTGCAGTTTGTTAAGGTAAGTGGAATGTGGTTAGTGCTTGCTTTGGCTTGTCAGTTTGTAGCGGGGAAAGAGTGTGTCAAGGACTATGGGGCTTTAAGTTTCTTCATTTTTGCCTGCCATGATATTCTTCTTCCTTTTGTAAAGGGAGTTGTCACATTCTGCTACGAGACGTTGCAAATTCAGGGAAATGCCTCTGCTTATTTTTGTGTGGTTATAATGGATTTTGCTTTTTGTGTAGTGATATATAAACTTATTAATATTTTGATGCCGAAACTTTCTAAACCATTGACGGGGAGTAGAGGCTGATACATAGAATCTCTATAATGAGACAAATTGTTTTCTACTCAATGCCTTTCATGCTTTTATTCTCTCGTATGATTGGCTTTTATATTCCGGCTTCTTTTTTGCCCGAGCTATATGCCATATTGTTCTATTTTACAAATCGCAGAAGCCATTGCTCAAAAAAAGAGTTTTATGCTTTGGCGTGTTCAGGATTCATTCTCATATGGTGTTCTATTTTAGGCAATTTTTCGCCGGACTCATTCTTCTTTAATGAAACTTTTCGTCTCTGTACAATGGTGGCTTTTGTAGTTGTGTTTGTTAATACCACATTCAATGAAAAAAGACTTTTACAGATTATTCTCTGTATATGCAAGCTGCATATACTCTATAGTATTTTTGAGTTCTATTGGCTCAATTTTCACTCATTCGGCGATTTTGACGGACTTATAACCGGTAAGGTGGTTACTCAGAGTTTTGATGAAGAAAGTGGTTACATGAACAATTCAGGTAACATATTATTCGGCTTACCGTTCTATAGACCTTTTGGCTTGTTGATTATGCCTCAATTGTCGGGTTTCATTTTTTCTATTGGCATTATATTACAATTCATTTTGCACCCCAAAGAAAAGAAATCGTTACTCTGGTATGTGCTGTTTTTAGCTACTGATATAATGTGCCTGGCTAAAACTGCCATTGTTTGTGATATTGCTCTATTATCGATTATTGTTTTCAGACTATATATTAAAAAATCCATTGTAATAGTAGGAATTTCAGTAGCGGCTATTTCAGTAGCGGCAGCATTGGAGAGTACACTTGATTTTCAGGTGTTAGGTGACCTCCAACGGGACTTTGAAGCAATATTCAACTTTCCTGTATATAACTGGTTTATAGGAAGAGGGTTTACCTCGGTGGATGATTACCTTCAACATGGCTTCATTTGTGAAACCTATTGGATTAGATTTATCGCCCATATAGGTTTTCTGTTTTTTATAGTTTATGTCGTTGTCCTAAAAAAAATATTTGCCTCACATTCACCGATGTTGAATAACATTGTCTTGGTGTTGTTGGTATTTCTTAATATTCATTATTGTTGTACTTCGGCTCCTTTCCTTCTGATGTGTATAGCCTTAATTATTGCTGTTTGCATTAAACATCCGGAATGGAAGGCAAATAGGAGTGAAGCAATCTTAAACTTTTCATAATGGCTAATATATTACTATTAGAAGATTCTTCTTTAGTAGGATTCGGTGGTGGGCAAAAAATGTCTTTATTAGTTGCCGGTATTTTATCGAAGAAGCACAAGCTGTTTTTTACCGATTTTACTAAAGATTCCACGTACCTCCAAAAGCTGAGGAACGACTTCCCTCATGCGAAAGTATGCTGCTTAAAAAGTATTCGGGGGGTAGATCAAAGGATTGGCGCGTCCACTCTTTGGAGCTGTTTCTTTAACTCCTTGTCCAATCTCTATTCTTTGCAAAAGATGATTCGTGAAAATCACATCGAATGTTTGTATGCTACCACACGACTAACCTCTATATATTGTTTCTTTTTGCACCTTATACTTAAGGTTCCATTTGTGTATCATGCCCATTTGGTGCAACAGAGAGATACTAAGTTATCTTGGTTGTGGAACCGGATGACATACTCGGCAAGCG
The DNA here is from genome assembly GCF_000186225.1 of Bacteroides helcogenes P 36-108. Classification (NCBI taxonomy): domain Bacteria; kingdom Pseudomonadati; phylum Bacteroidota; class Bacteroidia; order Bacteroidales; family Bacteroidaceae; genus Bacteroides; species Bacteroides helcogenes. The sequence continues at coordinate 2,427,723 of NC_014933.1, forward strand.
CTGTCTTATGTGTTTCCAAAAGAGTCATGGATAGTATGTCTGAAGGAAATAAATTGTTAGTCTATAATCCTAACCTGAATTACAGAGGATATAAAGGAGAGAAGAAAAACGCGAAGTGGACAGTAGCTTTCGTAGGCTCCTTGATTGAGATTAAGGGGGTGATTTATCTTATCGAAGCTGCTAAGAGGCTTCCGGATGTTGCTTTTTTGATTTATGGAAAAGGTCCTCTTGAGGCTGATTTGAAACGCTCGGCTCCAACCAATGTCATCTTCAAGGGCTTTTGCAATGATGTGATAATTCAGTTATACGACTGTGTGGATATAGTCGTTGTGCCAACTATCATAGAAGAGGCACTTCCCTTAGCTGCTGTGGATGCCAAAAGCGTAGGGCTTCCAGTGATAGTGACCAATATAGGTGGTCAATCGGAAATAGTGAGAGAGGGGATAGATGGCATAAAAGTTCCCGTAAAAAATCCAACAGCTATTGCTCAGGCTATTAGGGACATCACTTCATCGTGTGATAGATATAACGAAATGGCCTATAAGTCATACGAGTCAAGCAATATGTTTGATTTGACAGAGTTTGAAAGGATACTAACAACAACATTTGAGAACGATTGGTTATGGCGAAGATAACTCATATATTTAAAACATTCTATCCGGATGAACCGGATGGCGGTATCCAAGAAGTGATTCATCAACTTGGTCTGATATCGATGAAGCATGGATATGAAGTGGAAGTAATATCCCTTTCAAAAAAGCCGGGAAGCTGTGACTATGATGGAATAAAGTGCATTTCTTATAAGACGGACATCCGTCTTTCTTCAATGCCTATGAGTGTTGGTCTGATGAAGAATTTTTCAAAGATAATAGAGAACACAGATATTATACATCTGCATTATCCTTATCCTTTTGCGGAACTTCTTACACTTTTTCATAAAACGAGTAAGCCTATCGTGATAACTTTTCATGCGCCCATAGAAGGGCGGGGAGTACTGATGAATGGCTATGCACCCTTTGTGAAAAGGCTATTTAAAAAAGCGAATGTTATTGTTCCTACCAGTCCTAATCTTGCTTCGACCGAGACTATCTTAAATGTCTGTAAGGATAAAATTCATCCGATAGGGTTGTGGGTTTCAGACGAGAGATTTAATGAGCATCCGGTTGAAGAAGAGTTTGCCCGGCAAGTGGATGAATATGGGCAGTTTGCCTTGTTCGTGGGAGTGCTGCGTACATACAAAGGGTTGCATTATTTGCTTGATGCAGCTAAAAAGGTGGATAGGAATATCCTGATAGCAGGTCGTGGCCCTCTTTTTAAGGAACTTAATCGGAGAATTAAAGATGAGAACATCAGTAATGTTCATTTGTTGGGCTATCAATCTAATGAGCATGTTGCGTATTTATTCAAGAAATGTTCGTTCGTCGTGCTGCCTTCCATTACTCGTGGCGAGTGCTTTGGAGTGGTTCTTTTGGAAGCGTGCCATTATGGGAAAGCGATGATTTCAACTGAGCTGGGGACAGGAACCAGTTGGGTAAATACAAACGAGACTGGGTTTGTTATCGCACCGCGAGATGCTGATGCCTTAGCTGAAAAAATGAATTATCTGTTTGATAATTCGGAACAAAGCAGAATATTTGGGGCACATGCGCAGGAACGTGCCAATGAACTGTTCAGCGCAAATTCTTGCGGAGGAGCTTATCTGGAAATCTATGATAAGCTATTAGCATCCAAAAATGTTGTATAAAAATGGTAAGAACCCAATTTTGACATATTGTGTTTTTACAGTTAGCGTCCAGAGATGACGTATTGTCCAATTCCCAAATAACATCGCCCTTCGTCGCTATCAATCAAATATAAGAATTATAGCAGCAGGGATTTCGAACGGCTTTTCATCCGTTACAAAGCGGAGGCAGTTCCACGGGGCGAGTCCCTTCAGGATTTCTGCCAGAAAAACGAGGTTCTTTATAACCTCTTTCATAAATGGTATAAGGATAAACGACATCAGATCGTGGAAGTACATGTCAACGGTCAACCAATTGGAGGCTTGTGTGGCGGATTCAACCCCTCCAATCCAGGAAAGAAGGGAGGAAACGGGATTCCTTCCGTTAAAAATGATGATAGATCTCCGTATGGGCAATGGGGTTCACATAATAGTAACGCAACCTAAGCTACTATGGTCTGAGAAAGCAGGTGAAGAAGTTGGAGGTCTTATGCTGAGCGCTACGGGAATGGATCGTTTTTATTACTTGAGGAACTTCCACGACTTCCATTGCAAGAACAGCCGGGCACTTTCCATCATCCATCGGCAATTGAACCGGGTATCGGAAAAGGATGAGGTGTTCATCGTTATATCGAAAGGCCGTCGTAAAGTTCGTCTGTTCGTCTATGATAACCGTTCTTTCAGTCTTTACGAGCAGTACTTCATGCCCGGGTATAGGTTTATGCGGGTAAGCCATGATGATGATGAGGAGGTATACAGCATAACATGGAAAGATGTGGCTTTATTGTTACAGAATCCTGTTGCCAAATCTTTGGATATCAAATAATAATGCTAAATGTATTTGTTTATGTCTTGGTTTTGAGTATCTTTATGATAAGGACAGGGCATGGACAATCAGGAATTTAATAAAGTATTAGCTTCGGCAGAACTTTTTGAGGCTCCGGGAGAAAGAACCGGAGCCTGGAACAGACAATTGTTAGGTGATCCTATGAAAGCCAAGACACTGCTCGGTTGGAATCCTACGAAAACAAGTTTTTCTGAATTGGTGAAGATAATGGTGGAGCATGATATATGGTTTGTGAGGAAGTTATATCTGAAGACACAAATAAGTGAATGATTATTAGGATATTTCAATATAGCCAAGTATCTTTGTGAAAAAATAGAGCAAATGAGCAAGATCAAGCCATATAAAAAACAAGAGGGGAATAGCCAAGCTGTTAACGAACCTGCAATAGAATATTCTACTGTAAGGGAGGATGTTGATTATCTGCCGGACGAGGTGCTTGTGGGGGCAATAAAATATGTTCAGATGGCTCGCGAAAAAGGACGAATGATTCCCAATAAGGAAGTGTATGGGTTGCTGTCTGAAAGATTAGGATGGAAGTAGTTTGGTCAGATTTAGCTCTTGAATCTTTCTCGGATATCCTACAATATGTGCAAGGTTTCTTTGGAAAGAAAACAGCGGATGATATTGCTGTAAAGATGATATCTTTCATTGAATCATTAGGGTGTTCTCCCCGTTTGGGCAGAGAATTGTCGCATTTATCTCAGTATGGGGAGATTAGATGTGTGTTTTATAAACAGAATCATATTTATTATCAAGTAGTTGAGGATAGAATTGAAGTGATAATGATATGGGATGGGAGACAAGATCCTCATCGCTTACAAAATCTTCTTATTGGTTTTCTAACGAAATAGAAGAAATCCTGCAATTGGGATAGGAGATTTTTATTAAGTAGGACCAATTTGTATTTTCTAAATATCTTTTCCTGTTACATTTTTTATGAAACTTTTATTTACGGGAGCCTCCGGGTTCTTGGGTAATAACGTGTGTCCTCTTTTCGAGAGGATGTACGACGTTAGTACTATTGGCTTGCTGCCGCAGGATAACTATACTGTAAACATAGCGAAGGCAATTCCGGAACTGCGTGAACAGTATGATGTTGTTCTTCACGCAGCCGGAAAGGCGCATTCTGTACCCAAAACGGAAGCGGAAAAGCAAGTGTTCTTTGATGTGAACCTGCAAGGTACAAAGAATCTTTGTACTGCATTGGAGAAGAAAGGAATACCACGGGCTTTCATCTTTATTTCTACTGTGGCTGTATATGGCTGTGATTATGGAGAGAACATCACGGAAGAACACTCTTTGGATGGGGTTACTCCATACGCTGTGAGTAAGCGTCTTGCGGAAGAGTATTTGCAGAAATGGTGCTATGAGCATAATGTCATTTTGGGCATTATCCGTCCTTCCCTTATTGCCGGTTCCAATCCTCCGGGTAATTTAGGCGCCATGATTCATGGTATCTGTAGTGGCAGATATCTCAGTATTGCCGGAAGCCGGGCACGGAAAAGCGTATTGATGGTGCAGGACATTGCAAAATTAGTTCCTCTGTTGGTGGAAAAAGGAGGTATCTATAATGTGTGTGATAGTTATCAGCCTACTTTCCGGGAACTTGAAACAGTTATTTGCAGGCAGCTAAATAGGAGTCTGCCAGTATCAATTCCATATTGGATGGCTAAATGCATGGCCTTGATAGGTGATTGTTTGGGGAAGAAAGCTCCGATCAATTCTCTGAAGTTAAGGAAGATAACGAAGTCCTTGACTTTCAGTAACGAGAAGGCGGTACGTGAGTTAGGATGGATACCGATGAGTGTATTGGAGAATTTCAAGATAGAATGAGCGTATATTTTGGGATCATATTGGCTGTGACAGGAATTGTCTCTTTCCTGTTTGCCTGTATTCAGTTTTGGTTTTATCTGATAAACAGAAACGAATGATGTATTATTTGATAGTTTTGGTTCTGCTATTCGTGGCAGAACTTTTTTATTTTAGGGTGGCTGACAAGTGTAATATCATAGACAAGCCAAACGAGCGTAGTTCCCATACGAGAGTCACTTTGCGTGGCGGTGGTATCATTTTCTATTTCGGCGCGTTGGCTTACTTTCTGACGAGTGGCTTTGAATACCCCTTGTTTATGCTTGCCCTGACACTGGTTACGTTCATCAGCTTTGTGGATGATATCAAGTCCACCCGGCAGATAACGAGATTGCTTTTCCATTTCTCGGCCATGGGATTGATGTTCTGTCAGTGGGGTTTGTTTTCTTTGTCTTGGTGGTGGATTGTCATTGCCTTGATTATCTGCACGGGTATCATCAATGCCTATAACTTCATGGATGGGATCAACGGCATTACGGGCGGTTATTCCTTGGTTGTGCTAACTGCCTTGGCGATAATCAACGCAGAGTTCATCCCTTTTGTTGAAGGTGATTTCATTTATACGGTGATTTGTTCCGTCATGGTCTTCTGTTTCTTCAACTTCCGCAAGAGAGCGAAGTGTTTTGCGGGTGATGTGGGTTCTGTAAGTATTGCTTTTATTCTTCTTTTCCTGATAGGCAAACTGATTATCCGTACGGGGGATTTCAGTTGGATTGTCCTGCTGTCCGTCTATGGTGTTGACAGTGTGTTGACTATCATTCACCGCCTGATGCTTCATGAGAATATCGGTTTGCCTCACCGTAAGCATTTGTATCAGCTTATGGCGAATGAGTTGAAGATTCCCCATGTGGTGGTTTCTTCTGTTTATATGGCGGTGCAAGCTGTAGTTATAGCAGGATATGTCTTCTGCATGAATCATGGTTATTGGTATTTATCGGCAGTGATTCTGTTTCTTGTCTTCATTTATATCTGTTTTATGAAGAAATATTTTAGGCTGCACAAATCCATATAATGTTATCCTTTTTGTTTCTTTCCTGTATCTTTCAAATAAATTGAAGTTTTTTTTGTGCCAATTGCCCAAGAATGCTTTACTTTGTTGCTAAATATTAAGCAATACAGCAATCGGATATGCAAAAATTATTGTCTTTGCCGCCTAATCTGGTATCGGCGTTTTATGAATTGGAAAATGTAGATCGTACAGAGTGGTTTTGTACTTCCGACCCGGCAGGAATGAAGTTGGGATCGGGTGGGGGAACTGCCTGGCTCTTACGTGAATGGTATAATAACCGAAATGCGGCACATTCGGTGGAAAAGCGCATATTGCTGCATGCCGGAGGGCAGAGCCGGCGCTTGCCGGGCTATGCACCCTCCGGGAAGATACTGACACCGATACCCGTATTTCGTTGGGCGCGCGGTCAGAAACTGGGGCAGAACCTTCTTTCGCTGCAACTTCCGCTTTATGAGAAAATCATGGATCGTGCTCCTGAAAATCTGCGTACTCTGATTGCAAGCGGTGATGTATATATACGTGCAGAGAAACCTTTGCAGGAGATACCCGATGCAGACGTGGTATGTTATGGATTGTGGGTAGATCCGGTATTGGCTACACATCACGGGGTATTTGTCTCTGACCGGAAATCTCCCGAAGCGCTTGATTTTATGTTGCAGAAACCATCGCTGAAAGAACTGGAGAATCTTTCCAAAACTCATCTGTTTCTGATGGATATAGGAATTTGGCTATTGAGCGACAGGGCAGTGGAACTGTTGATGAAGCGTTCACAAAAAGAAGAAGGCGCTTCGGATCAGAATATCCCATATTCTGATTTGAAATATTATGATTTATATTCCGATTTTGGCTTGGCTTTGGGAGAACATCCGCATATTACGGACGAGGAACTGAATAAATTGTCCGTGGCAATACTTCCGTTGCCCGCCGGAGAGTTTTATCATTATGGCACAAGCCGGGAACTGTTGTCCTCTACCGTCACCCTGCCGAATAAAGTTTATGATCAACGGCAGATTATGCATCGGAAGGTAAAACCCAATCCGGCGATTTTCATACAGAATGCAGAGGTACATATTCCTGTTACCCCCAAGAATGATAATATTTGGATCGAGAACAGCTATGTTGCCTCGTCATGGACATTGGGTGTGCGACAAATTATAACAGGTGTTCCTGAAAATGACTGGATGCTGGCTGTTCCAGATGGGGTCTGTATAGATATAGTGCCTGTAAAGAATGGATGTTGGGCGGTGCGTCCTTATGGTTTCGATGATATTTTTAAGGGAGATATCCGTGAAGAAAGTACGTTGTTTTTAGGAAAACCGTTCAGTGTGTGGCTGAAAGAGCGCAGGCTGACAATCGAAGATGTGACAGGGAGAAAAGATGACTTGCAGGCTGCCGCTATTTTTCCCACAGTGAGTGATAAGACAGAAATGGGGCGAGTACTCCGCTGGATGGTTTCAGAACCCGGATTGGCGGGGGGGAAAGATATCTGGCTGAACCGCACCCGTTTATCTGCCGATGAAATTTCTGCCCAGGCTGATTTGCGACTGCTATATGCACAGCGTGAGAATTTCTGCAAGGGAAATTGGGAGATACTGGCTCGCAACCATGAAAAAAGCGTATTCTACCAGCTTGATCTGGCCGATGTAGCGGATGAATTTCATAAGTTCGGACTTGGCAAACCAGAGGTTTTGTCCGCCGATGCTCCGTTGATGCAACGAGTACATAACCGGATGCTACGGGCACAGATTGAAAAATTGAACGGAAAAGAATTTAAGACTGATGAACAGGCTGCGTTCGGCTTGTTGCGCGAAGGATTGCTTTCCGCTTTGTATGAACGAAAGCTCCGGCCGCACCTGAATATATATAGTGACCAGATTGTATGGGGGCGCAGTCCTGTACGCATAGACATGGCCGGCGGGTGGACGGACACTCCTCCTTATTCTTTGTTTGCCGGTGGAAATGTTGTGAACATTGCCATCGAACTGAATGGACAACCGCCCTTGCAGGTTTATATAAAGTCTTGTGTAGAACACCGCATTGTGTTGCGATCCATAGATATGGGGGCAATGGAAGTGGTGAATACATTCGAGGAACTTCAGGATTATGGCAGGGTAGGCTCTCCTTTTTCCATTCCTAAAGCCGCACTTGCGCTGGCCGGTTTTGTGCCTGCATTTTCGGATACGTCTTATCCGTCACTCCAAAAACAACTGGAAGCTTTCGGCACAGGCATAGAGATTACTTTGCTTTCGGCCATACCTGCGGGTTCTGGTTTAGGTACAAGCTCCATATTGGCTTCTACGGTTTTGGGGTCGTTGAGTGATTTCTGCGGATTGATGTGGGACAAGAATGAAATATGTCGCCGCACTCTTGCATTGGAGCAGTTGTTGACCACGGGCGGCGGCTGGCAGGATCAGTACGGTGGTGTATTGCAGGGCATAAAACTTTTACAGACAGAATCCGGATTTGCCCAGCAGCCATTAGTACGCTGGTTACCCGAACATTTGTTTACCAATCCTGAATACAAAGATTGCCATTTGCTGTACTACACGGGCATTACGCGCATTGCAAAGGGGATTCTTGCGGAAATTGTAAGAGCCATGTTCCTTAATTCATCCTTACATCTGGGATTATTGGAAGAAATGAAAGCACATGCCCTTGATATGGCGGAAGCCATCCAGCGGAATGACTTCGGAAATTTTGGTGCATTGGTCGGAAAGACCTGGACACAAAATAAGGCATTGGATTGCGGAACGAATCCTCCGGAAGTAGAAGCCATTATCAATCGGATAAAAGATTATACATTAGGATATAAGCTGCCCGGAGCTGGTGGTGGAGGTTATCTCTATATGGTGGCCAAAGATCCGCAGGCGGCGGTTCGTATCCGTGAAATCTTGACCCGGAACGCTCCGAATCCGCGTGCCCGGTTTGTGGAGATGTCCCTTTCGGATAAGGGGTTCCAAGTGTCACGGAGCTGAAAATAGTTGAAAGGTGAAAGTTGAGAGTTTGCTGCGCTGTATCCCGCATGGTAACTTTCACCTCTCAACTATTCGTGGTGATACGGCCCCCCGGTTAGTATCGTCATCGCCCGGTAGAGCTGTTCCACAAAAATAAGGCGTACCATCTGGTGGGAAAAAGTCATACGCGACAAGGATATTTTTTCGTGTGTCGCATCGTACACCTTTGGAGAGAATCCGTAAGGGCCACCGATTATAAAGACCAGCCGTTTGTTTACGGTATTCATCTTGCGCTTCATATAGTCTGCGAACTCTATGGAGCGCATTTCTTTTCCCCCCTCATCCAGCAGAACAATGACATCACCGGGCTGGAGCGCTTTCAATATCAATTCTCCTTCTTTCTCTTTCTGTACCTCCATAGAGAGGCTTTTGGTGTTTTTCAGTTCGGGGATGATCTCCATTTCGAATGAAAGATACCGTTTGGTGCGCTGTACATAATCGTTGATAGCCGTAATAAAGTGTTGTTCTACAGTTCGTCCTACGACGAGCAGAGTTGTTTTCATGCTGGTTCTGTTTTGATTAGCGCACAAATTTAGCACTTTTTTATTGTATTTTACGATAAATGCTTACCTTTGCCTATCGTTAATACTTGTGGAAATGAAAAAACGAGTAGTTTTATTGTTGACCGGTTTCTTTTTATGGATGTCCTCGCTTTTTGCTCAGGAGGTTCCTGTGGGAGTGGTTGTGGCTTTCAAGAAGGGAGACTCTCAGGAACTTAACAGGTATCTGGGTGATAAGGTGGATCTGATTATTCAGAATAAATCGATCTGTGCTGACAAGTTGACGGCGGAAGATGCGATGTCCGCTTTCTTCTCCGGCAACAAGGTGAGTGGCTTCGATGTAAATCATCAGGGTAAGCGTGACGAGTCAGGGTTCGTGATTGGTACTTTGACTACTGCCAACGGAAACTTTCGGGTGAATTGTTTCTTCAGAAGGGTACAAAATAAATATGTCATACATCAAATAAGAATAGACAAGATAAATGAATAAGGAAGAAGAATTGATTGACAGGCTGATAGACCTGGCTTTTGCGGAGGATATAGGCGATGGGGATCATACCACACTTTCGTGTATTCCTGCCACGGCTATGGGTAAATCTAAACTTTTGATTAAAGAAGCCGGTATCCTTGCCGGCATTGAGATAGCCAAAGAGGTGTTTCGCCGCTTCGATCCTGCCATGAAAGTGGAAGTGTTTATCAATGATGGCGCTGAGGTAAAACCGGGAGATGTCGCCATGATTGTGGAAGGCAGGATACAGTCTTTGTTGCAGACAGAACGGTTGATGCTGAACATTATGCAACGTATGAGTGGTATTGCCACCATGACACATAAATATGCGGAGAAACTGAAGGGTACGAATACACGCGTGCTTGATACCCGCAAGACTACCCCTGGAATGCGTATCCTTGAAAAGATGGCTGTAAAGATCGGTGGTGGAGTAAACCATCGCATCGGTTTGTTTGACATGATCCTGCTGAAAGACAATCATGTGGACTTTGCTGGAGGTATTGATAAAGCCATTACCCGTGCCAAGGAGTATTGCAGGGAAAAAGGTAAAGACCTCAAGATAGAAATCGAGGTACGCAATTTCGATGAATTGCAGCAAGTACTTGATTTGGGTGGCATTGACCGTATCATGTTCGACAACTTTACACCTGAGATGACAAAGAAGGCAGTTGAGATGGTGGGAGGTCGTTATGAAACCGAATCATCCGGCGGTATCACATTTGATACGCTCCGCGACTATGCCGAATGCGGTGTAGATTTTATCTCGGTCGGTGCTCTGACTCACTCTGTAAAAGGACTGGATATGAGCTTCAAAGCGTGTTGACAAAGGCGGAAAGCATTATTGCAGAACAATAAGGAAAGCCTCTCATAAATAATGCTGCACAACGGCAGATTTATGGGAGGCTTTCTGTTGATAATCAGTAGACTAATTACTCCAGAAAAACAGATGATGTACTTGGGTGTAACAGATGGTCTGTTTCGGTGTAATAGATAATGCGTTTCAGAGGAGAATGAAATAAAGAAGATTATGAAGACAAATATCGTTTGGAATAAGGTAAAAACAACTATCAAAAGTTGGCGAATGGGAGACTACATCCGACAAACCTCTATTGTGGTGATTGGCGTGTTGATTACGTTTGGCGGCAGTGGATTGATAACCAGATGTTCGGAACAGAAAGACATTAAGGCTACTATGCTTTTGATTAAGGATGAATTAGCCAATAATCGCGAGAGCTTTGATAAGATTGTGGTTAGGTTCAGTGAAGATGAGCATCTTTCGGCTCTGTTGGTGAAGCATAATATGAATTGCCGGGCGATACCGGAAGATTCATTGAAACAATTTCGCTTTTCCATCGGTCAGATTGGTGGCTTCTATTATACGCGAAATGCATTGGATATACTTAAAAACTCGATGTTAATGCAAAAAATATCTGATAAGGAACTTCTGTTGTCGTTGATAGATGCTTATGAAGCATTAGAAAGATATAAAATGTCTATCAAGCTCTATTATGATATGAAAGAAGATGCTTTTTTCCCATTTTTTTTGTCGCTGACCGATGAACAGAATGAAAAGGTTAATGAAGGCGGTTGGGAAGCATGGGAAATCTATCTTTCGGATAGGAAGTTGCGAAACCTCTTGAAGATACCGCAAGGATATTTCACTCCTGACTACCAGAAGCGTATTGAGCAAAAGCTTGATAAGGTGATGCAGATTCTTGAAAAGAAATATGGTACGAAGTAGAAGATATTCCATTCTTTAACTTCTTTTTAGAGTTTATTCAGCAGCATTTTCAAGAATGCTGCGTCTAACTAACAAACGACGCAAAGAGGCGTCCGTAAAACGAGCACTGACATTGGAAAATGAGATAGAACTAATAGAGGGCTGTCGGGCAGGAAAAGATTCAGCCCGCAAGGAATTGTACACCCTTTATTCCAGGCAGATGCTGGCGGTGTGTTACCGCTATACGGGCGATGTAGATGCGGCTCATGACGTATTGCACGATGGTTTCATTAAAATCTTCACTCACTTCACGTTTCGTGGAGAATGTGCGTTGAGTACGTGGGTGACGAGAGTAATGGTGACGCAGGCCATAGACTACTTGCGGAAACAGAAACGTTTCAGCCAATTGGTGGTAAATGAAGAACAACTTCCGGATGTGCCGGACGAGGCAAGTATCGCCGAAACCGGCAGCCGCCTTTCTGAAGAAGTGTTGATGGCGTTTGTGGCAGAATTGCCGGATGGATGCCGTACCGTGTTCAACTTGTATGTTTTTGAGGAGAAATCTCATAAGGAGATTGCCGGGATACTTCATATCAAGGAACATTCATCTACTTCACAGTTGTATCGTGCCAAATGTTTGTTAGCAAAAAGGATTAAAGAATATACTGAAAATGAGAGAAAAAGATGAAATAAACAGTTTGTTCCGTAGTCGTCTGTCTGATGCAGAGATGACGGTGCGGGAAGGCTTTTGGGAAACATTGCAACAGGACTTGCTTTCGCAGGAAGCAGGAGTCCGGAAGTGCATTTCTCTTTCTCCGGGATTTTACCGGGTAGTGGCTGCTGCATCAGTCGTTTTTGCTTTGGGGGCTGTTTCCGCCGCTTTCTGGTATTTCTCTCCGAAAGAAGAGATAAAAGAAGCCTTTACACAGGTTGCAGTCATGACACCTGAGGGAAACCTGAATGGAGATGTAGTACAAGAAAACTTCCCCCCTGTTCGTCAGGCATCTTCCACAGCGCATAGACCGGGAATGAAACAGCCGGCAGATTGTGTGCAGGAAGGGTCGGTGAAAGAAGTGGAAGATGAGTCAGTTTCCCTTCATGTATCCATCACAATCACGGAAAGAGTTTACGGAAATGACCGGCAGCAGGAAAGCGGTTTCTATGACTATCGTAATTCTGTCCGGAATGTTCGTCAGACGAGTACCGACGGCACAAATGCAAATTCGGATATAGATTCTCCGATTTCTGTTGATGATAAGCAGGTAGCTCCTAAAGTGGGAAACATGGTGAGGCCCCGTAATTGGGCAGTAAAAATCGCTTTCGGTTCTTCTTTGCCCAAGAGGGGGGGGGACATGCCGTTTACTGCCGCAATTTCGGCCGAGCATCGCTTGAACAGCTATTTGGGTTTGGAAGCCGGTTTGCAGTACAATTGCTTGCCCGCCGATCGCACTTTACATACCTTGGCAATTCCCGTTAAACTGAATGCAACGTTCGCAAGTTCTCCTAAAGTCAATTTTTACGCTACATTGGGGGGGGCTATCGAGAAATGCATTGCGGGAGCTTCTGACAACAGCTTTAAGGCAGAGCCGGTACAGCTTTCTGTGATGGCGGGAATAGGGGCTCGTTATAAAGTGAATGATCGTTTTGCCCTGTTTGCAGAGCCGTCCGTCTCGCATCATTTCGATACGGATTCACCGACAAAATCATTGCGTACAGAACGTCCTGTCAATTTGAACCTATTATGTGGAGTACGTATGACCTATTAATCTGAAATACGATATGAAAATGAAGGCTATATCTGATAGATTATATATATTCGGGCGCATTTTGTTGCTCGTGTTCTTTACACTTTCTGTAATGTCTTGTACAAAAGAGGCATTGGATTACAATCATCCGGACGTGGAACTGTTTGTGAAGCAATTAAAGGCCGGCAAATATTCTACTCAAAGTCCGGACGGCCAGAGCAATGTACCGAAGTTTTCAACCGGAGACATTGAAGCGTTGCTGAAGTACGCCGAGGACCTGACGGTTATTTCTTCTTTTCCTTTGGCTACGGTTTCTTATTCGGCCGGTGGAAAGCTTCGTTTGGGAGAATGTATTTTATGGACTGTGGAAACGATTCGTCTCGGACACAATGCTTCGATGGGGTGTAAAATGGTACATACGGATGCCGAAAATTATGAGGGGATATATTTCCTTTCGGATGAGGAAGTGCTCGATGCTGCCACTCGTTACCGTCGTTGGTGGGAGGGAAGGAAATATCCGCGTACCATGTGGACTATTGACCCTTGTTACGATGAGCCGCTTTGCGGAAGTGGGTACATGTGGTGGTAAGAATCAAGTAATCAGACGATCAGGTGAGGATATCTATATCTATATTAGGGCTGCTCTTTGCAGTAGCCTTTCCTCTTTGCGCCCAAAACTGGACGTCGCAGGACTCGTTGAAACTGCAGCAACTGCTAAAAGGGGATGGGGAGGTAAAGCTGAACCGGAATGCTTTGAAAGAGTTGGAGAAGAGTATTCGGGGAGTTCCGGAAATGTCGGTTGATAAGCCTTGGATGGATTTCGATACCACTTTGCCGGCATCACTGCCGGGAGAGCCCAAGAAGCTGATCAGGTTGTCATTGCGTCCTTATACGGCCAATACCAAGTATAATTGGGATCCCGTTTATCAGAAAAAGATTAAAATAGACGAGAATACCTGGCGTGGCGATGAGTTCTATAAACTTAAAACACTTACCATTCCCACCAATTGGGCGAAAAAACCTTCGGATGCGGGTTCGCGTGAAACATTGGAACAGATTGAGGCTACCGGTTTGCGCTATCGGGTGACGGAACGTGCCAACAATATGGCTGTAGGCGGCTGGCAGGGAGCTGATGGTGTTGGAGCCGGCGGGGGTGTTGGAATCGGCGGTTTGGACTTAATGGTTCCTTTTACCCGTGAGTTTTGGAACTTTAAAGGGCGTAAACGCCGTGCCCGCACATTGGAAGTCTTGAAGTTGTATGGCGACTCGACCACTGTCTTAATAAAGCAACCGGTGAAGTTGATAAGTGAATGAACTTTATTTCTTCCTCCTTTGTTTTCATAAGTAATCCTTTAAAATTAAAAGACGATGAATAGGGTAACTTCTCTTTTCGGAATAAGATATCCGATTATTCAAGGCGGGATGGTATGGTGCAGTGGTTGGAGGCTTGCTTCCGCGGTAAGTAATGCGGGTGGTCTGGGCTTGTTGGGAGCAGGTTCCATGCATCCTGATACGCTTCGTGAGCATATTCGCAAATGTCGTGAGGCTACTCATCATGCATTTGGTGTAAATATTCCTTTGATGTATCCGCAGATAGAAGAAATAATGCAGATAGTGGCGGACGAAGGTGTGAAGATTGTATTTACTTCCGCAGGCAGTCCCAAGAAGTGGACGGGCTGGCTGCACGATCGTGGCATAATTGTGGCACATGTCGTCTCTTCTTCACATTTTGCCGGGAAGGCGGAAGAAGCGGGGGTTGATGCCGTAGTTGCCGAGGGATTTGAAGCCGGAGGGCATAATGGAAGGGAAGAAACCACTACTTTGTGCCTTGTGCCTGCTGTACGGGCCGTCACTGCGTTGCCATTGATTGCTGCCGGAGGTATTGCTACCGGCGAGGCAATGCTTGCCGTCCATGCATTGGGAGCAGAAGGGGTGCAAGTCGGCACACGTTTCGCACTGACGGCAGAGAGTTCCGCCAGTAATGCATTCAAGGATTATTGTTTGCATCTGGAAGAAGGCGATACTCGGCTGTTATTGAAAAAGGTATCTCCTGTACGTCTTGTGCGCAACGGTTTTCGCGATGCTGTGGAAGCGGCTGAGGCTACCGGTGCGAATGAGGAGGAACTACGCGTGCTTTTAGGACGTGGGCGGGCCAAACTGGGGATTTTTGAAGGCGACATTGAACAGGGAGAGCTGGAGATAGGGCAAGTCTCTGCTCTGCTTTGCGGAAAAGGGATACAATCAGTATCGGCGGTGATGCAGGAGTTAGTTGAAGAATACGGAAGAGCACGCGAAAGATTCTCTGTTTGCGGAGATAATTGGTAGCAGGGTATAAAGAAAACAGTGCCGAATGATCTGTCAGCATATTCTTACAAAATAGCCGGCAAATCATTCGGCACTGTCGTTTGTTGCACTTTACAGTTTTATCGGATCATATTTCAGCCCGAATACGTCTGCTATGGCTTCATACGTTACTTTTCCTTCCACTATATTCAGTCCCGATGCCAGGGCAGGATCGTCTTTGCAAGCTCTCTGCCATCCTTTGCATGCCAGGGACACGGTGTACGGCAGTGTAGCATTTGTCAGTGCCATGGTAGAGGTGAAAGGTACAGCTCCGGGGATGTTTGCCACTGCGTAGTGTACGATGTCATCTATCACATAAGTGGGCTCACTGTGGGTAGTGGGACGGGAAGTTTCGAAACAGCCTCCCTGGTCTATAGCGACATCTACGAGTACACTGCCGGGTTTCATAATCTTCAGCATATCCCGTGTGATGAGATGCGGTGTCTTATCTCCCGGAATAAGAACGGAGCCGATTACAAGGTCTATATTCGGCAGTTCCGTCTTGATGTTGTGGATGGAAGAATAGAGAGTTTTCACATTCTTGGGCAATACTTCGCTAAGGTAGCGCAGGCGGGGAAGGCTTATATCGGCGATTAAAACCTCGGCGCCCATTCCGGCGGCTATTTGTGCGGCGTTTGTGCCTACTATACCGCCACCCAGCACCAATACGCGTGCGGGACGTACACCGGTAACGCCTCCCATCAGTTTTCCTTTCCCGCCTTGAGGTTTTTCAAGGAAGCGCGCTCCTACCTGGGTGGCCATGCGTCCGGCTACTTCGCTCATGGGCGTGAGCAACGGAAGTGAATGATCCTCTTTCTCTACGGTTTCGTAGGCGATGCAGACAGCTCCGCTTTCAATCATGGCTTCGGTCAATAATTTATCGGCTGCAAAGTGGAAGTAGGTAAATACCACTTGTCCCTTTTTAATCAGTTTGTACTCCGGTGCGATGGGCTCCTTCACCTTGACAATCATGCCGGCGGCGGCATACGTGTCTTCAATGGTCGGTAAGGTCTTTGCACCTGCGGCGATGTAGTCATCGTCAGAGAATCCGCTGTTTGCACCTGCCGAGGCTTGCACATACACGGTATGACCGCGTTTCACCAGTTCGGCTACTCCGGCAGGGGTCATTCCTACACGATTCTCGTTGTTCTTGATTTCTTTAGGTACTCCGATAATCATAACCTTATGAGTTTTAAGGGTTAAACATGGCGCAAGATAGTGATTTATCGGTTTCGGTGTCATTGGTAGAGGGGTGTTTAACAGCAGAAAACAGGCTGTGTGGTGACAAAAAGTTCGAATTTTACATTATCTTTGCACCTATTAAAAAGTGACATTGATTTTGTAAGACATGAAGTATTCTATATTTCTTCCTTTTCTATTTTTTGTAGGCAGTGTGCAGAATGGATATGCGCAAGAGACTTCCAGTACCGGCAAGGTTTCTTTTGCTCCCCCCTTTGATTTTCCCATGACTTTTGCCGGTAATTTCGGAGAGATACGCGCCAATCACTTTCATGGCGGACTTGACTTCAAGACCGGCGGCGTCATCGGCAAACCGGTGCGTGCTCTGGCCAATGGGTATATTTCACGTATTCGTGTGACTCATGGTTCCGGCTATGTGCTCGATGTGGTTTATGACAACGGTTATTCCACCATTTGCCGCCACCTCAGCGCCTTTGTGGGTAAGGTGGCCGAACGAGTGGAGAAACTTCAGTATGAAAAGGAGAGTTGGGAAGTAGAGATTGTTCCTAAACCGGACGAGTATCCTGTGAAGGTGGGGCAGGTCATTGCCCTAAGCGGCAATACGGGATATTCTTTCGGCCCTCATCTGCATTTGGATGTAATTGAAACAAAGACAGGAGATTATGTGGACCCTTTGCCTTTTTTTACGGATAAGGTGAAGGATAACACGGCTCCGCGTGCTGAGGGAATCATACTGTTTCCGCAACCGGGAAAGGGAGTTGTGGAAGGCAGGCAAGCCTGTCAGACATTCCCTGCCAGACCGGTGAAAGCCATTACGGCATGGGGGATGGTAGGAACGGGTATCCGTGCGTATGACTATATGGATGGAGTGCCCAATAAATATGGTGTGAAAACCGTTATCTTGGAGGTGGACGGCAAAGAGGTGTTCCGTAGCGTGATAGACCGCTATGCGTACGATGAAAACCTCTATATTAATTCGTGGACGTATGGGCAATACATGAAGTCTTTCATAGAGCCGGGCAACCATTTGCGTATGTTGACTGCATCCAATGGTAACCGGGGGGTGGTGGAGATCAATGAAGAACGACCCTATCAGTTTGTCTATACCTTGAGTGATGCATTGGGCAATACATCCAAAGTTCGCTTTACCATACAAGGGGAAAAAACGGATATCTCGCCGGTGGAGCACCGTGAAAAGTATGCATTCAAGTGGGATAAAGTGAATTTCCTCCAGGAGCCTGGACTGGAATTGGTAGTTCCTAAGGGGATGCTTTATGACAATGTCTGGCTTAACTATGCCGTGCGGGCTGATAGCGGGGATATTGCTTTTACCTATCAACTTAACGATACACGTATCCCCATGCATGGAGCCTGCGAAATGAGTATAGGCCTGCGATGTCGTCCGGTGGAAGATATGACGAAATATTATGTGGCGGGTGTCACCGCCCGTGGTGGAAAGTACAGCGTTGGTGGAAAGTATGAAGACGGCTCCATGAAGGTCCGTATTCGTGACTTGGCTACTTATACGGTTGCCGTAGATACCATTCCTCCCGAAATCTTTCCGGTGAACAAGGCCCGGTGGGGGAGTAGCGGACGTGTCGTGTTTAAAGCAAAAGACCGGGAAACAGGTATCAGTAGCTATCGTGGTACGATTGACGGGAAATACGCCTTGTTTGGCAAACTGAATTCCATCAGTGGGAATATCGTTTGCGAACTGAACCCGAACCGTGTGAAGAAAGGTGGGAAACATCTTGTAGAGATGACTGTGACGGACGGGTGCGGCAACCGGACGACGGAACGATGGGAGTTTCTGTGGTAGCGGCACTGATTAGGGGAGACAAACATATATGAAAATAGAATCAATAATTAAAAATGACTGAAGTATGAAAAACAAAAGGCTGACTCTTTTCGTCTTATTGGCGGTTGCATCTGTGGTAAATGCCCTGGCTTGTACCAATCTTATTGTAGGCAAAAATGCCTCGACAGACGGTTCTACAATCGTTTCTTACTCTGCCGACTCTTATGGTCTGTTCGGTGAGCTGTACCACTATCCCGCCGGCCTGCACAAGAAAGGTACACTGATTGATATCCATGAGTGGGACACCGGCAAGTATCTCGGCCGTATAGAGCAGGCGCGCCAGACTTACAACGTCATCGGTAATATGAACGAATTTCAGCTTACCATCGGCGAAACGACTTTCGGCGGACGTCCCGAGTTGGTTGATACAACCGGTATCATTGATTATGGAAGTCTGATTTATTTAGGGTTGCAGCGTTCGCGTACTGCCCGTGAAGCCATTAAAGTAATGACGGAGCTGGTACAGGAATATGGATATTACAGCGGTGGCGAGTCTTTTACCATCGCCGATCCTAATGAGATATGGATTATGGAGATGATCGGTAAAGGACCCGGTGTGCGTGGAGCTGTCTGGGTGGCTGTCCGTGTGCCTGATGACTGCATTTCTGCCCATGCCAATCAAAGCCGCATCCATCAATTTAATATGAATGACAAGGAAAATTGTATGTATTCTTCTGATGTTATCTCTTTTGCGCGTGAGAAAGGTTATTTCGAGGGGGTAAACAAAGATTTCAGTTTTGCCGGTGCATACGCTCCGCTTGATTTTGGCGCCCGTCGTTATTGTGAGGCTCGTGTATGGAGCTATTTTAATATGTTTACCGACCGTGGCAATGAGTTTTTGCCTTATATATTGGGTGAGACAGATACTCCGATGCCGCTTTTCTTGAAACCGAATCGTAAAATCTCCGTTCAGGATGTCAAGAACGCCATGCGCGACCATTACGAAGGAACTCCCCTTGATATCAGCAAGGATTTCGGAGCCGGACCGTTCCATACTCCGTACCGTCTTTCTCCTCTTTCTTTCAAGGTAGGTGATCAGGAATATTTCAATGAACGTCCTATTTCTACCCAGCAAACAGGATTCGTATTCGTTGCCCAAATGCGTTCTGAACTACCCGATGCCGTTGGTGGTGTATTGTGGTTCGGTACGGATGATGCCAACATGACGGTGTTTACTCCTGTATATTGTTGTACGGATAAAATCCCCGCATGCTACACCCGGGTGGACGGCGCCGATTACATTACTTTTTCCTGGAACTCCGCTTTCTGGATTTTCAACTGGGTGGCCAATATGGTTTATCCCCGCTATGACCTTATGATTAATGATGTTCGTGCCACTCAGACAGAGTTGGAGACAGCCTTCAACGAAGCGCAGGAAGGCATTGAGGCTACTGCCGCAAAACTATTGGAGAAAGACCCCGCTAAAGCAAAAGCCTTCCTTACAAATTATACAAACATGACGGCACAAAGCACTTTTGATACTTGGAAGCGCCTTGGCGAATTCCTTATCGTGAAGTATAATGATGGTGTTGTCAAGCGTATGAAGGAGGGGAAGTTCGAGCGTAATGCCATCGGCCAGCCTGCCGGAGTCATCCGTCCGGGATATCCCAAGGAATTTCTTGAAGAATACGTCAAGCAAACGGGAAATAGATACAGAATACCTGAATAAGCCTCTTGCACAGATTGTGCCGGCTATTTTAGGATATTCAAACTTATTATCCTACATTTGTGTCTTGGCAAAGACGTTTATATTAATCTTTAAACAAAATATGGTCTTATGGAAAATAAGGAATTGATTAAGCAGGTCACTGAGAAAGCTGAAAAATGGCTTACCCCGGCTTATGATGCCGAAACTCAGGCAGAGGTGAAACGGATGTTGGAAAACCCCGATAAAACAGAACTGATAGACAGCTTTTATAAGGATCTGGAATTTGGAACGGGCGGTTTGCGTGGCATAATGGGAGCCGGAACTAACCGCATGAATATATATACGGTGGGTGCTGCCACACAAGGACTGTCCAACTATCTGAATAAATGTTTTGCAGGCAAAGGACAGATTTCCGTAGTAGTAGGTCACGACTGCCGTAATAACAGTGATAAGTTTGCCCGGATTTCTGCTGATATTTTCTCGGCAAACGGCATTAAAGTATATCTTTTTGATGACTTGCGCCCTACTCCCGAAGTATCGTTTGCCATCCGCCACTTTGGTTGCCAAAGTGGAATTAACATTACCGCCAGCCATAATCCGCGAGAATACAACGGTTACAAGGCTTATTGGGATGACGGCGCTCAGGTGCTCGCTCCACATGATACGGCTATTATTGACGAAGTAAATAAAGTGACCGTCAGCGATATTAAATTTAATGGCAATAAAGAGCTTATCCAAATTATCGGCAAGGAAGTTGATGATATTTATCTGGATAAGGTTCATTCCATATCTATCGATCCGGAAGTCATCAGACGTCAAAAGAATCTCAGTATTGTCTATACTCCGCTTCATGGTGCGGGCAGAGTGCTTATTCCCGATTCGCTGAAAGAGTGGGGATTTGAGAACATCAATTGCGTGCCCGAACAGATGGTGAAGGACGGAAACTTCCCGACAGTGGTTTCTCCGAACCCGGAAAACGCCGAAGCGCTTTCTATGGCCATTGCATTGGCTAAGAAGATTGACGCCGACATCGTGATGGCAAGTGATCCGGATGCTGACCGTGTGGGGATGGCTTGTAAAGACGACAAAGGTGAATGGGTACTTATCAACGGTAATCAGACTTGCCTGATTTTCTTGTACTATATCATCAAGAACCGTATTGCGATGGGCAAGATGAAACCTGATGATTTTATAGTGAAGACTATCGTAACGACTGAACTGATAAAAGCCGTTGCAGACAAGAACAAAATAGAGATGCGTGATTGCTACACCGGTTTCAAATGGATTGCCCGTGAAATCAGGTTGAGTGAAGGCAAGCAGCAATATATCGGCGGCGGTGAAGAAAGCTACGGCTTCCTGGCAGAAGACTTTGTGCGTGACAAAGATGCCGTATCCGCATGTTCTTTGCTGGCTGAGATTTGTGCTTGGGCAAAGGATCAGGGTAAGACCTTGTATGAGGTTCTGATGGATATTTATGTGGAATATGGTTTCTCCAAAGAGACAACTGTAAATGTAGTGAAACCCGGCAAGAGTGGTGCGGAAGAAATCAAGGCAATGATGGATAATTTCCGCGCCGATCCTCCGAAAGAGATAGGAGGTTCTAAAGTCACTCTGATTAAAGACTACAAGACTCTGAAGCAGACTGATGTTGCCACAGGTAAGACAAGCGATTTGGATATGCCGGAACCATCCAACGTTTTGCAATACTTCACCGAAGACGGTACTAAAATCTCTGTCCGCCCTTCGGGCACGGAGCCGAAGATAAAGTTCTATATGGAAGTGAAAGGCGAAATGGGATGCCCCAAATGCTATGCCGGAGCCAATGCTGATGCAGAGGAAAAAGTGGAAGCAGTACGCAAGTCACTCGGCATTTAAGAAGATTTGATTCTTAATGTAAATAAGGTGCAAGCGGCAGGAGGCCGCTTGCACCTTATTTCATATCTAAAAAGTCCATGTAGCTTGTCCTTTCTGTTCATTGTTGAGCCCTGGTTGTAGATTAGACGCAACATATCACAGAATACTGTAAGAAATGATTGTGAAAAAGGTTAATCGTAAAAAAGAACTTTTCCGTCCCTACTAAGTTTTCTTTATCTTCCTCTACTGAAACTTAACTCTTTAATTGTTGTTCTCCAGCCACCAGTCAATCAGTCTCCGGGCAATGCTCAGCTTGCGTGGAATTTCAGGCAGGTTTTCTTTGGAATAGAATGCACCCGCACTTAGTTCGTCGTCCTGCAACTTGATTTCCCCGCTTTCGTAATCGGCTATAAAACCC
Source organism: Bacteroides helcogenes P 36-108 (assembly GCF_000186225.1). Taxonomy (NCBI): domain Bacteria; kingdom Pseudomonadati; phylum Bacteroidota; class Bacteroidia; order Bacteroidales; family Bacteroidaceae; genus Bacteroides; species Bacteroides helcogenes. The sequence continues at coordinate 2,449,976 of NC_014933.1, forward strand.
ACCATCAGCCCGCTGGGATAGGGCCAGGGCTGGTTGCCGAAATAAGTGATGTTCTTCACCTTCAGTTCCGTCTCTTCCATGACTTCCCGTTCCACGCATTCTTCCAGCGTTTCGCCCGCTTCGAGGAATCCCGCCACCAGTCCATAGAAGGTTCCCCGGAAGTTGCGGGCATGCACCAGTAAGATTTCCTTTCCTTTCCGTATCAGTACAATGATGGCGGTGCTGACAGGCGGGTACATTTCGTTTCCGCATTCCGGGCATTTCTTCATGATAGGTGTCTGCTGCTCCATGCGTGTGCCGCATACGGGGCAAAAGCGGCTGTGCTCGTCCCAGTAGAGTATCTGGAACGCTTTTCCTGCCGAACGGTACTCGTCCGTAGTGATATATTCATACGAAGCCCGCAATCCTATCATTATCCACTCGTCCGTTTCCATTATCGGTTTTTTGACGGCAAATGCGCGTACTTGCTTGCCGCCCGGTGGGAACACGTCGTGTATCTCTCTTTCTGCCTCCGGTTTCAGCGGCGGCTCTGTGCCGACGGGCACACTGTATTTTATCTCTCCTTTTTCTGTATATCCCTTTCTTAGCAGCAATTGGTCTTTGAAGAAGACGAACCACTGCGTGGCGGGCTTGATTTCTGTAGAATCTTCCATTTCCTTTTTGTCTATTTGTTTATGAATGAATCGTGTTCTCTTGTGCGGGCATCTCCTCTTGCCGGACATAGACCGTTGATTTTCCCATTCCGCGTCGGCGCAAGAATCCTTGCACGATGAATTTGTTCAGCTCGTCTATGGCGGCATGTCTCGTCAGCCCGCTCAGCCGGATGTACTCATTCTTGTTGATGCACACGTTCTGTTGGAGGAACAGTGTTAGCTTTTCCTTTCTCATCTCTTCCGTGGTGGCTTTCCCATTCTTCGGCTTCTTTGTGGCGGAGTGTGTGCGTTCCAGCGTCATGGCACTTTTGATGTTTCTGCGAAAGGTGCTGCTGATGCGCAGGTGTACGTTTTGGAACCGGACGGATTCGGAACGGATTTTCTTTTTCTCGTCGTCGGTTTCCCGCAGACACTTCAGGGAAGTGCTGAAGAATCCGAGTTCTCCCAGTTCCACGATGTTTCCGTCGGCCAGCAAGTCGCACAGATCGTCGATGCAGGCATCCAATGCGGCTCCTATCATGTTCTTGGGCAGGTGTTGGAACATGGCTACATGCTCCACAAATTCTTTCCGGGTATAAGTCCTCTTGGGGCAGATACGTGCATGAAGTGATTTCTTGTCTTCTTTTCCGTCGGGCGAAGGCGTTTCATAAAGGTCGTAATAGGCGCTCATAAGATACTTGCTTTTGTTTGTTGCGAGAAACTATCTTCTCCGTTTCGGCGATTAATTTCTGTCGCTAAGTGAACTAATATTTTACTTACTAAAAACTAATCGTCCCATGTCTGTTGCATTATCGTCCGACAACTGTATAACAATCGTCCGACAACTGTTGGACGAAAAGAAAACAGACATGGGACGATTAGTTCTTAGTAAGCAAAGATATAAAATATAGTGGTACGGAAGGTAGTGTTTTGGGAGGTATTTTTTAGTTTATGGTGAATTTGTAGATAGAAGTTATAAAAAGAAAATCCCCCGTTGAAGGACGAGGGAACCTAATGTTTTCACAACGGAATAATCCTTATTGTGATTTGCTTCATTTTAGTTTGGCAAATGTAGAAATAAATATGGAAAAACAATGCTTATATCAATAAAAAAAATATCTTTGAGAAAAAAATTCAAAATATGGTACTATGAAAACGATACTTGGATTAGATTTGGGAACCAATAGTATAGGGTGGGCTGTAATAAATTCTGTAATTAATGAACAAGTCGAACGGATTTGGATAGAAATGGCAGGGAGCAGAATTATTCCGATGGATGCCGCTATATTAGGGGATTTTGATATGTGTTTGGCTATCTCCCAATGATTTGGTATATCTGCCAACTGAAGAAGAACGGGAATTTGGTAGGATAAATGAACCGTTAGATAGGGGGAGGATTTATAAAATGGTTTCATCTTCTGGTAATCAATGCTTTTTTATACCTCAAAGTATATCAAATGCTATTATTCCCGCTAAAGTATTGGGGGCTAATAATAAAGCTGAAAAATCGTGGGATGGTGAAATGATAAAGAATATTTGTATTCCTGTTAAAGTAGATAGATTAGGTAACGTTATTAAAATAAAATATAAAACAAATGAGTAACATTAAATTGTTTCGAGATAAAAAAATCCGTTCTGCATGGGACGAAAAAGAGCAGCAATGGTACTTTTCCGTTGTAGATGTAGTGGAAGCACTAACTGATAGTGCTGATCCAAAGCAATATATAAAGAAGATGCGTTCAAGAGATGAAGCGTTAAATTTGAACTGGGGTACAATTTGTACCCCAGTTCAAATGACGGCAGAAGACGGTAAGAGAAGAAAGATTCAAGCAGCAAATATAAAAGGACTATTTCGTATCATTCAATCTGTCCCTTCTGCTAAGGCTGAGCCTTTCAAACTTTGGTTGGCGCAGGTGGGCTATGAGCGTGTGCAGGAAATTGAAAATCCGGAATTGGCCCAAGAGCGAATGAAAGAACTTTATGAGCAGAAAGGTTATCCGAAGGATTGGATTGACAAACGTTTGAGAGGAATTGCCATTCGTCAGAATTTGACGGATGAGTGGAAAGAAAGGGGAATTACGGAGAAGAGTGATTATGCCATTCTTACGGCTGAAATTTCTAAGGCAACGTTTGGACTGGCTCCTTCAGACTATAAGATATAACCTCAAGAAGATGCTTCCCCACATTCACTATTGCGCTTATGAGGAAATCAGCTATCGAGTAGAGAAGATGCGCTTTGTTACCAAAGGAGACAAAACCGCTAAGTGAAAATAGACCCTGCCAGTGGCATCACCAACAATCCCAACAACTGGGCTGCGGAACATAACGATGAGAAATACATCTTCAATCTCTTGCTCCGCATCATCAATCTCAGCCTTCAGGCGGTGGAGATAGTGAAGACATGGCCCAAGCAGAGTCTCTGACGAGTGAAACTTTTTTTCTGTATAACATAAGGACGTAAGGGATTGAAATAACACTTCGCTGCTTCGCTGGGCACGAACGGGCATTTCGACAAGCGCAGAGTGTCTGTTCTATTCTGTTTCATTAGCTTCAACGCTTCCCACCACAAATCCGGTGTCAGTTGGTGATGTGGAGCTAAGGAGGTGGAGGTAGAATAGGCCGTGGGCAGAGTCGTTGTTTAGATGGAGGCGCTGACGTAGCTTACCATCGACAAAAACTTTTGCTTTTTTGTCTTTGCAGTCAATATTCCATTTTATTTCAATGATGTGGAAAGCATCATCGCTAATTTTTAGTGTTTTGCGGTTGAGAGTTACATAATAAGGAGCAAAAAGTGCGGCTGTTGAATCGGAAGGATTGAACCATCTGTCATTAAGTATCAGTTTACCATTGTCGTTCCCCCTTTTAAGACGAACAGATATTTTCAGTTTTCCCTTTCTAAGAGCAGGGAAGTTCCATACGCCACCCGCTTGAGGTGAGAGAACATTATCATTTGTCAGTCTTTTAATTTCTATACCCTCATGCGTAAGTGTGCATCCGGGCAGACGGTTGTATCCGCAGTGCCCTTTAATGCCTTTAAGATAGCTGAACGTGCTCCACTTATCCAGACTGTCCGAAGGTGTCCACTTGCGGTCTTTAGCATAGAGCCATTGCTTGTCCATTAAGAGCAGTTTGCGATGAAGGTGATGCTGGCCAACAGAGAAAAGTAGTTTGCCCGGCGCGACTTCCACCACCTGACTTTGGTGTAATCCCTTGTCCATTCCGGCTTGCGAAGCAAAGTCGGCAGCATTTCTTCTGTCATCAAGATAAAGTTCGCGAAAGCCCTGCCACGTTTTGCCATCGTCATCGGAAATAGCCGTGTGAATAACGGTACGGTTAGTAAAAACATCTTCCCACACACCATTGGTATTGCCTACTTCGGGCAAAGGTGTTGACATAGAACCTACGAAGAGTAAACAGCCATCGCTCAGTCGGGCAAGGGTGGGCATAGTGATAGTGCCATAGAAAGGCGAAGGTGTGGCCTCTTGCCATGTCAAACCACCATCATTAGAAAACGATTGATAGTAGCAGTCTTGAGATGTGCGTATGAGCATCCACAGACGTCCATCGTTGAGTTCTATAATTGACGGTTCGGCAGCACCATGATTCCATCGCTTACCTTGATGAATGCCTCCACCCGTGTGGTCGGGCGTTGACACATACGATGAACGTTGCCACGTTTTGCCGTCGTCTGTCGAAACGTAGGTGAAGCATACTTTGGGCAGATGAGCCTGAAGGCCATAATGAGCACCTACCACTACACGACCGCTTTTCTTTAAGAAAACAGGAGGCTTACACATGATAGCGAGAGTATCTGAAATCTTTGTTATGGTTCTGCCGCCATTGAGTCCGCCATTGGTTCGTACAACGTATGTGCCCATTCCTCCCACGCCAATCATACGTACAAACTCGCCGCTTAGCGGACTTTGAACGTCAGCATATGGGATGTCTTTAGATATATTGATTTTTTTCCAAGTATGCCCGCCATCTTTACTGCTTAGGTAGAAAGAACCGGCCTCGGCCTGTTCGCCATAATTGTAATGACGCACCTCGCCATTAGGCAAAATCGACAGTCCGATATAAGCGTCGCTTGGAGGAATCCCCACCACTCGCGGAGCCAGACTATCGACCTTGTGAGCCTGAATGGAACAATTGCTGCCTAACAGCATTAAGCATATACTTAGATGGGTGAGAGAGCGTCTGCGAACTTTGAAAAAAGAATGGCAACGCTTAGCGACATGAATGGTTGTTGACATGGTGTTGTTATAAGCAATGACTTATTTGATTGTACGGATAGGTAAGTCCACAAGCCCTTCGGGAGCTGTACGTGTGGCAGCCGTCTCTTTCTTGGGTCCCGGTATCAGCGGGCTGTAATTCAATACGTGGCGGATGCGTTTGCATTGGTCGGGAGTGAACTGATCGCCCCAAGAGATTGCGTAGTCCATGATATTGTGCGATACAAATGTCTCGTCGGTCAGGCAGTTGGTACGCATTGCCAGATAGCTGAATGTGAAATTTTCCGGTTCGTTCATTGCGATATACATGTAATCTGCATCGTATTTTACTTTATTATAAGTAGGTGTATCTTCGCAATAGTCGGAATCGATGCAGCCGTCGTATGTGCTGTGTTCATTTTCGGAGAATGCGTGGTAAAGTCCGAGATAATGCCCTAATTCATGAGCCAATGTAGTGGTGATATCGGCATTGGAATATGTTGTTTCCGTACTTTCTTCATTGATGAATAGGCTGTTGATAGATACGCAGTGAGGATATTTCAGGTTTTTTAGCTCCAGATATGCCTGGCTTATCTCTTGGAGTCCTGCCAGACTGTTTCCCCCTTTTTGTGTATAAGGAAGATAGGAGATGCCTAAAATTGTGATATCGGAGGTGGGGTCTTCCGTAAAGTTATAGACCATAATATTGATGTAGGAGTTCGGTTCCCACAAATATTTCACATGTTTTCCTGTCTCGTCATTCATGAATGTCTCGCAGTCTATCGGATAGTTTTCAGGCCATGAAATGTATTCCACTCCCGGCTGCAGCATTGTCTTTCCGTTCGGGTCGGTGGTGGCAAGCGTGAATGTCAGGTTCATATCTACACTCTGCATCTTGCTGTTTTGGTAAAGATTGTTCACTACATCCAGTATATGTGTCAGACGACTTTGGCTGACATATTGGAGAGGATCGGACTTGTCTTTGTAGAACACATGAAAGATTACGGGTACTTCGTAGTGATACTGCTCTATTGCAATATTTCCAGCAGCTTGGGTAATTTCTATCTTCTTGCTTGTTCCGCTACTTGTTGTCGGTGTTACCGTTATCGTGGCGTTTCTTTCTTTGTTGTCTGTATTGACACCTATTTGTATGACTAATGTCTGATTGCCGGAGCCTGTACTTGGGGTGACGGTGCACCAGTGGACGTTTTGGGACACTTGCCATTCCATGTCGCTCGTAACATTGATTCTCAGTGTCTCTCCTTCATTGCTTACATTGCTGAATGAAGATTGAGACAACTCCAGATAATCGATTTCATTGTCATCTTTGCAGCCGTGTAAGATAATGCTTGTCATGACGACCAAAAATAAGATTTTTAGGTTCATTGTTTTATATATTATTTATTTTAATATGCTTTGTAAAGAAAATGTTTGTTGAGCCGTAAATATGAAATTTCCGGCAATAGAGAAAAGAACAGGTTTTATTTCTATTTTTTGCTTGTTCTTGAACCGGAAAGACATCTGTTTGATTCTTCTAATGCCATAATTCTGTATTTTTAATCGTTCAATTTTCCTTTTAGTCCGAGCCAGACAGTAATTAAAATACCAACTGTGATAATAATGAGCACAAAGCCCAAACAGCCGGAAGCTCCACAGCATAGTACGAATATAAGAATAAGCCAAAGTAAACAACCTAATGTCATTTTTTTTGTTTTTTTAGTACGTTTCAAAATTCTATATGGTTCAAAGATACGAAAATAAAATAATTTGCATGTCGTATCAATGATATTTATAAGATGCATGAATTGAGAATAGATTAAAACTGTGCAAAAGCGTTAGATATGTGTAATAATATTTCGTAGATGAGTCACAAAGCCGATATAATGCTTATCTTTGTGCTTCCTGTTTTGATAAATGTTTTAAGAAAGCAGTAATGGAATGGAAATAAAGAAACGCATACAGCTTGTGTTGGCTGAAATGAATCGTGGAGTCTATGAGAAGGAAACTGAGATAGGATTGTCTCTGCTGGCAGCCTTGGCGGGTGAGAGTGTTTTGCTGTTGGGGCCTCCGGGAGTTGCCAAATCTATGGTGGCACGTCGGTTGAAGGAAGCTTTTGTCAATGCAAGGGCATTTGAATACCTGATGTCCCGTTTTTCCACCCCCGATGAGATTTTTGGCCCGGTAAGTATCAGTCGGCTCAAGGATTCCGATAAGTATGAACGGGCAACTGATGGTTATTTGCCTACGGCAGATGTTGTTTTTCTGGATGAAATATGGAAAGCCGGACCGGCTATACAGAATACATTGCTGACGGTTATCAACGAAAAACTGTTTCGTAATGGAGATAGGGAGTTAAAGTTGCCTTTGAAATTGCTGATAGCGGCAAGTAATGAATTGCCTGCACAGGGAGAGGGATTGGAGGCATTGTGGGATCGCTTTCTTATTCGTGTTGTCTGTACTTGTGTGAAGGAGGAAGAAGCATTTTATAAGATGCTTTTGGATGATGACACAGAAAATGGAAGGCAAGTCGGTGAGTGGCAGATTTCGAATGAAGAATATGTAGAATGGCAAAAACAAATAAGAGAGATTTCGGTCCCTTTTGAAATTCTGTCGTGTATTACAGCAGTTCGTGTGGCATTGAAGAGGATTAGGGTGCAGGATTCTGAGGTTTATAGGGATGTATATGTCAGTGACCGCCGTTGGAAGAATATTGTCCGTTTACTGAAAGCTTCTGCTTTTGTACATGGGCGTAACGAGGTATGTATCACAGATTTGTTGCCAGTTTATCATTGTTTGTGGAATGAGCCGGATGAACGTAATGAGATCCGGCAGATTGTTATTCAAGCTTTATTTGTGCTTTACGTGAAGGAAATAGCCTCTGTTACATCCTCTCTGAAGTCCGACCTGAGGGTAAGCAGGGTACGCGAAGCACTTGATAAAGCACGTGCGGGGGGGATCATCGGGATGATGATTTGCTGATAACTGATCATTTTTATTATCAGGTGGAGAATCATGGAACAGGCAATACTTACATTTTTATTGTGGATTATAGGAATATGAAAGAATATGATGCCCGAAATGCTCCTGCCATGGGAGTGATGTATGCTGATCCGTCGGATTCCAAACGGACAATCATTCGTGCTTTCTCCGATATCGGTCAGATGAAGGAGGACAGCGCCGAGCGTGTCACACTTTATCGGGATGATAAACATCTTTATATTAACGGTGTACGTTTTCCTATGAGGCGCTTGAAGCGGGGAGAAGAACAGCAATTGCTGTTTGGAAATCTGTCTGTAACTGATCGGGATTATGAAACGGAGTTGGAAAACATTGCCGGAAATATAGACAAACAAGTGAAAGACTTGTTTGAGAATATCTTTGCCGGTGAAGATGACAGGAAAACTGTGGCGCAATATGTGGCAGCCATCCGTAAGGAAATAGCTTGGGCACGTGTGGATGTGCGGAAATTGAGATATGGCGATGAGTGAAGGCCGGTATGACGCTGCTTTCTACGTGCAGGTACTGGATAGGTTTGTCAAGACCGGAGAGTGTGCTGCGGTGGATTCTGAACCTTTGTATGCTTATCTGCTTTCTGTAATGAATGATACTGCGGTGAGAATACAAGTTTTGAACGATGACATCTGTGCCCGTGTCTTTTATGACACCATGATACAGTTTGTCCAATTGAATCTGGAAAAGGAAAAGTATAATTTGCAGAAGAATCAGTCGGAACAGAATGGGATGAAGCTTGTTCTCGAATGGTCGATGACGAAACGGAAAGACGGTTGGCAGGCATTGGTGCAGTATATTGCCGATAAATATCAAGACTATGGCTTCGATCAGCGTTTTTATCAGGGGCAGTTTGGCAATGAGGGGAAATATGCGGATAATGAAATCTGGGAGAAGATGGTGGATGATTGGAAAGGAGCTTTTCGATTGAAGATGCAGGATCGGAAAGAAAGAGAAATAGAATTCCGTAAAGATGCTCTTGAACGGAGGTTACGTTCTAATCTGAAAGAAATCCCGGAATATCTTCGCCGGAACCGGATAGAAAAGGATGAATTTTTTCAGACATGGGGAATGATGTGTGGGATGTGGAACTCCATAGACTTTGAACGAATACGGAAAATAGTCCATATTCAAAAGGCTTATCCGGAAATAGTGAAGGTGACCCAGTGTATGGGACGCATTGCCGACGATGAGGGCGCAGAGCAGATGTATGTGACGGAAGGGAATGTCTATAAACTGGAACACTCTTCCAAATGTGACATTCTGGGTATCACAGTGGGGAATAACTTGAATGCGTTGCTGCCCATTGAACTGGTTCACTGTGCCGATGACGAACTGACGGACTTGTTTGTTTATAAGTTCCTTACCCGCAAACTTCAGACATTCCGCTATAAGTCCGAAATCATGCAACCGGCCCAACGGCTTGAAGCCAAACCTGCCAGGCAGAAAGGACCGATGATTGTTTGTCTGGATACTTCGGGAAGCATGGAGGGGAAACCTGAAAAGATAGCCCATTCTCTGCTGATTAAATTATTGGAAATAGCGGACAGACAGCAACGGGACTGTTTTCTGATAGCATTTTCTGTATCTATCCAGCCGATTGATGTCCGTAAGGAACGGGCGAGGCTGCTTGAATTTTTCTCAAAAACCGCTTGTGGAGATACGGATGCCACGAAAATGCTGGAAGCTACATTCCGTTTGCTCAAATCGAGCAGGAAATATATGAATGCAGACGTTTTGTGGATCAGTGATTTTAAGATACCTCAGTCTTCATCTGCTCTTATGGATAAGATTCAGGAATGCCGGGAGGAAGGTTCCCGCTTCTATGGTTTGCAGATTGGGATAGCTGAAAATGAGTGGACTCCTTTCTTTGATCGTATTTATCGGATTGGCTATACTCCCTCCCGGACTTTGTAAGTTACAAGTTGATATTCACCCCACCCGTGAAACTGGCCTTAGGCATGGGAAAGCCGGCATTGATTTCATAGCGTTGCGCCAATAGGTGTTCACCTTTGGCGAAGATTTCGGAGAAACTGCACAGGCGATAGTTGGCACGCAGGTTCCAGAGAACGAAACTTTCTTGTTTTTCTTAGCCTTTGGTCACTGAGGTATGGAGATCTTTTACATATTGCATTCCTGTGGACAAGCTCCAGTGCCCTTGTGTGAAATCTACACTGCCATAGAGTTTATGTTCGGGAGAAGCAAGGACCGGATTTTCCATGTGCAGCCAGCTATAGTTGGCATTCACCTGCCAGTTCTGATTGATGCGGTAGTTGATATTGGTTTCAATACCCCAGTTCTTAATTTTTCCGGAATTGATATTTTTCCGGGTGCGGGATCTGTGGAGGGAACATGTACATTTCGCGGATAGTAGGGTTTCGGAATCCTTTGCTCACCATCGTTTTCATTTCTATCTTTTCAGGCAGATGTAAGGCGAGCCCTCCCTGCGGAACCCACTCTGCATGCCTGTCTTTATTCCGTCCTCTTGCATTTTGCGGGTGACGATATTGATGACAGCACCCCTTTATTAGAGTTACGCAAAAAGGAAGAATCCTTGCAATTGATAATTAAAAAATGAAAAGCCGGATATGGCCGCAAAAATAGGCAGGTTTCATTGAAGACGGGATAGATTACAGATATTTATACCAATTTTACGGGCGTTGTCCTGTTTGGGCATTTCCTGACAAAAGAAAAGAGGGCTGTATAAAATAAATTGAAAAGACTATTCCATAGCCGAAGCATCGAATGACAGTGGCAGCAATCCTCCCACATTTTTCAGCTCATAAATTCCTTTTGTACCGTACAGCAATATCCGCATGGGATGATTGAAGCGTTTTTCCGTTTCGAGCATCACCTGTCGGCAGGCGCCGCAAGGAGGGATGGGAGCGTCCAGAAAAACACCTCGCTCATTGCGTGCGGCAATGGCCAGTATCTCCACAGCTTGTTCTGGATATTGTGAATTGGCATAAAATAGCGTAGTGCGTTCGGCGCAGAGTCCGGAAGGATAAGCGGCATTTTCCTGATTTGTTCCGGTCACGATAATACCATTGGCCAATCGTGCGGCAGCACCTACCGAGAAATGAGAATACGGGGCGTAACTGCGTCCGGTCGCTTCACGTGCGGCATTTACCAGTTCGCGGTCAGAGACACTCAATTCTTCGTATTCGTATATTTTCAATGCGATTTGGATATTCAGTTCTTTCATAAGAAGGTGGTTTATATTGTAATTAATGTTACAAAGGTAGAAAAGAGATTGGTTTTTTCAATTCTTTTGCGGACTTTTGTATCGAACTCAACATTTTGAAGCATGAAACGTATTCTCAGACTACTGGTTCTTATTATATTATTCTTTTTTGTTTCCGTGGCCGCAATGCAGGCACAACGTAGAAATTTTCGTTATAATGAATATATCAAGCAGTATGCTCCACTTGCCGTGGCGCAGATGCAGCGACATAAAATACCGGCCAGCATCACTTTGTCTCAGGGACTTTTGGAGAGTGGGGCAGGGTATAGCGAATTGGCTCGTAAAAGTAATAATCATTTTGGTATTAAATGTGGCGGCAATTGGCGTGGACGTACTGTCAGGCATGATGATGATGCTCGTAACGAGTGCTTCCGTGCATATCGCAATCCTGAAGATTCGTATGAAGATCACTCTGTCTTCTTGAGGCGGGGAGCTCGCTATGCTTTTTTGTTTGATTTGAAAATCACTGATTATAAAGGTTGGGCGCGCGGCTTGAAGAAAGCCGGATATGCCACAGATCCTTCGTATGCCAATCGCCTGATCACGATTATAGAAGACTATGAACTTTATAAATATGATTCACGTGGTATGAGTAATCGTGAGGTTCGTAATTGGGAGAAGGAATTAAAGAAAAAACCGTGGCTTGCCAATCCGCATCAGGTATATATAGCTAATGATATAGCCTATGTGATAGCTCGCGATGGAGATACATTCAGACTTTTAGGTGAGGAATTTGATATAAGCTGGAAAAAACTTGTGAAATATAATGATCTCCAGAAAGATTATACTTTGGAAGTCGGTGATATTATTTATCTGAAAGGAAAACGTAAGAAAGCAGCCGAACCTTACACTGTATATATTGTAAAAGACGGTGATTCCATGCATACTATTTCACAGAAATACGGTATTCGTTTAAAGAATCTTTATAAGATGAACCGCAAAGATGCAGAATATGTTCCGGAAATAGGAGATAGATTAAGATTGAGATAGCTTCTCTTTTCTTTTGCATATTATATATATAATGTGTCCCCTTCTTCTTTTTTAATCTTCCTTCTCCATCGGCATAAAACGATGTTTTCCCTCTTCCTTTGTCAATCAGCCTGTTAGGTATTTTATTGAAAAAAACTTCAGAAAAAGGTTTGGATATATTTGTTTCGTGTTTGTAAAATCTCTACTTTTGCACCCGCTTTCCAAGAGACGGGGAGCCTTGAGATTGACATTCTGAGAGAGACGGATCATGAGGGCAGGCCCTTTTTCCCTTTCCCCTCCCTTTCGCAAAGAGAGACGACGAGGAGAAAGAAAAAAAGAAAAAAACTTCAGAAATATTTGGAGCATATACTTAAAAGTTCTTACCTTTGCATCCGCTTTCCTAAAGAAAGCCGATTTGAAACAAGCGATCTTTGAACAGATTTACATAAACAATACAAGTAGTACAAGAGCAAGGCACTTGACTTTTTTTATAAAGACGAGTGTCTTGGGTATAATGAAAGAACCGTCAATACTTATAATATATAGGTAAAGATAAACTTTTAATAAACCGAGCGTCCTGAACAGAGCAAAGACCGGCAGCAATGCCGATTGACAATACTTTTACAATGAAGAGTTTGATCCTGGCTCAGGATGAACGCTAGCTACAGGCTTAACACATGCAAGTCGAGGGGCAGCATTGTCATAGCAATATGACAGATGGCGACCGGCGCACGGGTGAGTAACACGTATCCAACCTGCCTTCCACTCGGGAATAGCCTTTCGAAAGAAAGATTAATGCCGATGGCACTGAAAGAGGTCATCCTTTTCAGTTAAAGAATTTCGGTGGAAGATGGGGATGCGTTCCATTAGCTTGTTGGCGGGGTAACGGCCCACCAAGGCATCGATGGATAGGGGTTCTGAGAGGAAGGTCCCCCACATTGGAACTGAGACACGGTCCAAACTCCTACGGGAGGCAGCAGTGAGGAATATTGGTCAATGGGCGGGAGCCTGAACCAGCCAAGTAGCGTGAAGGATGACTGCCCTATGGGTTGTAAACTTCTTTTATAAGGGAATAAAACGGGCCACGTGTGGCCTTTTGCATGTACCTTATGAATAAGGATCGGCTAACTCCGTGCCAGCAGCCGCGGTAATACGGAGGATCCGAGCGTTATCCGGATTTATTGGGTTTAAAGGGAGCGCAGACGGGGTCTTAAGTCAGTTGTGAAAGTTTGCGGCTCAACCGTAAAATTGCAGTTGATACTGGGGCTCTTGAGTGCAGTATAGGCAGGCGGAATTCGTGGTGTAGCGGTGAAATGCTTAGATATCACGAAGAACTCCGATTGCGAAGGCAGCCTGCTGGACTGTAACTGACGTTCATGCTCGAAAGTGCGGGTATCAAACAGGATTAGATACCCTGGTAGTCCGCACAGTAAACGATGAATACTCGCTGTTGGCGATACACAGTCAGCGGCCAAGCGAAAGCGTTAAGTATTCCACCTGGGGAGTACGCCGGCAACGGTGAAACTCAAAGGAATTGACGGGGGCCCGCACAAGCGGAGGAACATGTGGTTTAATTCGATGATACGCGAGGAACCTTACCCGGGCTTGAATTGCTAATGAATATGGCGGAAACGTCATAGCCGCAAGGCATTAGTGAAGGTGCTGCATGGTTGTCGTCAGCTCGTGCCGTGAGGTGTCGGCTTAAGTGCCATAACGAGCGCAACCCTTATCTATAGTTACCATCAGGCAATGCTGGGGACTCTATGGAGACTGCCGTCGTAAGATGTGAGGAAGGTTGGGATGACGTCAAATCAGCACGGCCCTTACGTCCGGGGCTACACACGTGTTACAATGGGGGGTACAGAAGGCAGCTACACAGCGATGTGATGCTAATCCCAAAAACCTCTCTCAGTTCGGACTGGAGTCTGCAACCCGACTCCACGAAGCTGGATTCGCTAGTAATCGCGCATCAGCCACGGCGCGGTGAATACGTTCCCGGGCCTTGTACACACCGCCCGTCAAGCCATGAAAGCCGGGGGTACCTGAAGTGCGTAACCGCAAGGAGCGCCCTAGGGTAAAACTGGTGATTGGGGCTAAGTCGTAACAAGGTAGCCGTACCGGAAGGTGCGGCTGGAACACCTCCTTTCTGGAGCGACGCTCACGTTACGCCAATCTTCAATGATTGACACTATTAAAAGTTGGTTCTTTCAGTGATACTGACATCAGAACCTCTTCGTACTACGCGTACTTGTTTATATATGATATAATGAGAAAGAAGAAGCCGAGCCGTAAGGCGAGGTTGAACTCGACAGTCCTATAGCTCAGTTGGTTAGAGCGCTACACTGATAATGTAGAGGTCGGCAGTTCAACTCTGCCTGGGACTACGTAAAGAGTTAGAAGTTGACAGTTCGAAGTTGATGGTTATTGTAACTTTCATCTTTCCACTTTCCACTTTCAACTAAAAAACGGGGGATTAGCTCAGCTGGCTAGAGCACCTGCTTTGCACGCAGGGGGTCAACGGTTCGAATCCGTTATTCTCCACATTCCATTCATTTGGAAGATGATCTTTGACATGATGTAACGAAAAAAGTAAAGTAAGAGCTGAAAGTATATATCGACCATACGTGATCGGTAAGACAAAAAGTAAGCAAGGGCGCATGGCGGATGCCTTGGCTCTCGGAGGCGATGAAGGACGTGATAAGCTGCGATAAGCTTCGGGTAGGTGCAAATGACCTTTGATCCGGAGATTTCCGAATGGGACAACCCGGTTAGTTGAAGACTAACCATTCTGCATAGCAGAAGGCTAACGCAGGGAACTGAAACATCTTAGTACCTGCAGGAACAGAAAATAAATAATGATTCCCCCAGTAGTGGCGAGCGAACGGGGAACAGCCCAAACCATACATGTTACGGCATGTATGGGGTTGTAGGACCACGTCGTGGGACGAAAGTTGGTGAGTGGAATGATCTGGAAAGTTCAGTCATAGACGGTGACAACCCGGTACACGAAGCCGACCGAACCTTAGTGGTATCCTGAGTAGCGCGGAGCACGAGGAATTCTGCGTGAATCTGCCGGGACCATCCGGTAAGGCTAAATACTCCCGAGAGACCGATAGTGAACCAGTACCGTGAGGGAAAGGTGAAAAGCACTTCGAACAGAAGAGTGAAATAGTTCCTGAAACCATGCGCCTACAAGCGGTCGGAGCACCTTTTGGTGTGACGGCGTGCCTTTTGCATAATGAACCTACGAGTTACTTTTTCCGGCGAGGTTAAGCGACTCAGTCGCGTATCCGAAGCGAAAGCGAGTCTTAATAGGGCGTATAGTCGGAAGGAGTAGACGCGAAACCAAGTGATCTACCCTTGGGCAGGTTGAAGGATGGGTAACACCATCTGGAGGACCGAACCAATAAGCGTTGAAAAGCTTCTGGATGACCTGAGGGTGGGGGTGAAAGGCTAATCAAACTTGGAGATAGCTCGTACTCCCCGAAATGCATTTAGGTGCAGCCTTGACTTATACTGGTATGAGGTAGAGCGACTGATAAGATGCGAGGGCTTCACCGCCTATCAAGTCTTGACAAACTCCGAATGCGTACCAGTTCTATGTCAGGAGTGAGGGCATGGGTGCTAAGGTCCATGTCCTAAAGGAGAACAATCCGGACCAACAGCTAAGGTCCCGAAATGAACACTAAGTTGAACTAACGAAGTCAGATTGCTAAGACAGCTAGGATGTTGGCTTGGAAGCAGCCATTCATTTAAAGAGTGCGTAACAGCTCACTAGTCGAGGAGTTTGGCGTGGATAATAATCGGGCATAAGTGTTCTACCGAAGCTTTGGGATGAGAAATCATCGGTAGGGGAGCATTCCACTCGGCGTTGAAGGCGGGGCGTGAGCCCTTCTGGAGCGTGTGGAAAAGCAAATGTAGGTATAAGTAACGATAAAGGGGGTGGGAAACCCCCTCGCCGAAAGACTAAGGTTTCCTGATCAACGCTAATCGGATCAGGGTCAGTCGGGTCCTAAGGCTCAGCCGAACGGCGAGGCCGATGGCAGAACCGGTTAATATTCCGGTACTACCTTCAGGAGTGACGTGGAGACGGAGCAGTGACAATGCCGCCATCTGACGGAATAGATGGTTGAAGGGTGTAGATGTTGATTGTGCCAGGCAAATCCGGTGCAAGAGTCGAACCTGACAGTACGGAGCGTTCTTCGAACAATCCGATAGCGCATGTAATCATACTCCCGAGAAAATCCGCTAAACTTCATCCTGTTGGTACCCGTACCGTAAACGGACACACGTAGTCGGGTTGAATATACTAAGGCGCTTGAGTGAATCACGGTTAAGGAACTAGGCAAATTGACCCTGTAACTTCGGGATAAAGGGTCCTCACAGCAATGTGAGGCGCAGAGAATAGGTCCAGGCAACTGTTTAACAAAAACACAGGGCTATGCGAAATGGAAACATGAGGTATATAGCCTGACACCTGCCCGGTGCTGGAAGGTTAAGAGGAGATGTCATCGCAAGAGAAGCATTGAATTGAAGCCCCAGTAAACGGCGGCCGTAACTATAACGGTCCTAAGGTAGCGAAATTCCTTGTCGGGTAAGTTCCGACCTGCACGAATGGTGTAATGATCTGGACGCTGTCTCAACCGTGAGCTCAGTGAAATTGTAGTATCGGTGAAGATGCCGATTACCCGCGATGGGACGAAAAGACCCCGTGAACCTTTACTATAGCTTAACATTGAATTTGGGTGATTGATGTGTAGGATAGGCCGGAGGCTTTGAATCAGGTACGCCAGTATTTGTGGAGCCGCTGTTGAAATACGGCCCTTTGATTATTTGAGTTCTAACCCGCTGATGCGGGGACACTGTTTGGTGGGTAGTTTGACTGGGGTGGTCGCCTCCAAAAGTGTAACGGAGGCTTCTAAAGGTGCCCTCACGACGATTGGTAACCGTCGGCAGAGTGTAATGGCATAAGGGCGCTTGACTGGGAGACTGACAAGTCGATCAGGTAGGAAACTAGAGCATAGTGATCCGGTGTTTCCGTATGGAAGGGACATCGCTCAAAGGATAAAAGGTACTCCGGGGATAACAGGCTGATCCCTCCCAAGAGCTCATATCGACGGAGGGGTTTGGCACCTCGATGTCGGCTCGTCACATCCTGGGGCTGGAGAAGGTCCCAAGGGTTGGGCTGTTCGCCCATTAAAGTGGCACGCGAGCTGGGTTCAGAACGTCGTGAGACAGTTCGGTCTCTATCTATCGTGGGCGTATGAAATTTGCGTGGCTCTGACACTAGTACGAGAGGACCGTGTTGGACTGACCTCTGGTTTACCGGTTGTGCCGCCAGGTGCATTGCCGGGTATCTAAGTCGGGATTGGATAAGTGCTGAAAGCATCTAAGTACGAAGCCAGCCACAAGATTAGATTTCTCAGGGTCGTCAAAGACTATGACGTTGATAGGATGCAGGTGTACAGGCAGCGATGTCACAGCCGAGCATTACTAATTGCCCGTTGACTTTTTGTCTTCCGCAGTATGGGGGATATATACGTTCAGCGTATCGTAATGATTAATTACGCATGACTTTACTTTTTGCATCATGTCTGCCTTATTCAGGTGACTACAGCACCGGGGTTCCACCTCTTCCCATTCCGAACAGAGAAGTTAAGCCCGGTCACGCCGATGGTACTGCGTAATAGTGGGAGAGTAGGTAGTCGCCGTTTTAGAGAAGCCCCCGTATTCCGGAAAGAATGCGGGGGCTTTATTTGTTTATGGAAAGGCTGGAGAAGAATTTTTCAGGATGCCAGTCTTTTCTCATCCCTTACTTTTTTCATTTCCACAGATTCTTCTTATTATATTTGTTATCCTCTTGTTATCTTTATGGCACAAAAATGGTATAAAACGCTGTTTTTTTAGAAAAGCGAGAACTTTTATTCGTTTCTTTCTATTTAATATCAAATGTATTTTTGTAATTTTGGCGTGAATCTAATGGGAAAATGAAAAAATCGCGTAATTAATAATGTAATACAAATTATATAATAACTCCTGTAAATATGGAAAACAAGATTCAAGAGCTGACCGATAAGATTTATCGTGAAGGGGTGGAAAAAGGTAATGAAGAAGCCCAAAAGGTTATCGCCAAAGCTCAGGAAGAAGCTCAAAAAATAATAGAGGATGCGCATAAGGAAGCTGATTCTATTGTATCTACTGCTCGTAAAGCTGCCGGAGAGTTGGCAGAAAATACTAAATCGGAATTAAGGCTGTTTGCCGGTCAGGCCGTGAATGCCTTGAAATCGGAAATCGCCACTTTGATAACAGATAAAATTGTGGATGCGGATGTGAAAGGATTTGTTGCCGACAAAAACTTCCTTAATGCTTTTATTGTGGCATTGGCATCCAAATGGAGTGTGAATGAGCCTATTGTTATCTCTGCTGCGGATGCTGAAGGCTTGAAGACATATTTTGCAGTCCATGCAAAAGATTTGCTGGATAAAGGTGTGAAGATTGAACAAGTGAATGGCATCAAGACATTGTTCTCTGTTTCACCCGCTGACGGTTCGTATAAAGTGAACTTCGGTGAAGAAGAGTTTATGAATTATTTCAAAGAATTCCTGCGTCCGCAATTAGTGGAAATGTTGTTTTAAAACTCCCACAGGATATGAGTAAATACTATTACTTGGTAGCCGGTTTGCCGGAGCTCACTTTAGAGGATAGCAAATTGAGTTACACAGTAGCTGATTTCAGAACGGATTTATATCCCACTTTGTCAAAAGAGGATCAAAAGCTGATAGACTTGTTTTATCTTCAGTTTGACAATACAAATGTTCTGAAGCTGTTGAAGAATAAGGATGCAGCCATCAATCCACGTGGAATATATTCTGCGGAAGAATTGGAGGAATACATCATCCAACTGAAAGATGGCGGTGAGTTGCCCGACTCTGTGCTTCCGTCTTATCTATCTGCTTTTATTTCCGAATATTTCAGTGTGCCTGCCGAAGATGATTCCTCGTATGAGGATCGGTTGGCAGCACTTTACTATGCCTATGCCATGAAGTGCAAGAACAAGTTTGTGTCTGCATGGTTTGAGTTTAACCTTACTGTTAATAACGTATTGGTTGCATTGACTGCACGAAAATTCAAGATGGATGTGGCTCCGCTGATAGTGGGTGATACGGAAGTGTGTGAAGCCTTACGCACCTCCGGCTCACGTGACTTCGGTTTGACGGGAGAAGTGGAAATGCTTGAACAATTGGTGAAGATCAGCGAGACGGGAGAATTGGTGGAACGTGAGAAGAAGATAGACCAACTACGTTGGAACTGGATGGAAGAAGCTACTTTTTTTGATTATTTCACTATGGAACGTCTGTTTGTCTTCCTGTTGCAACTGGAAATGATAGAGCGCTGGATTTCATTGGATAAGGAGAAAGGGGATCAATTGTTCCGCAGTATTATCGCTGCATTGAAGGACGAAGTACAGATACCCGCAGAATTCAGATAAAAATAAACTACATTATTATATGGTAACAAAAGGAACTGTTAGTGGCGTAATAGCCAATATGGTAACCCTCGTCGTTGATGGACCTGTGGCACAGAACGAGATTTGCTATATCTCGACCGGTGGAGACAGATTGATGGCAGAGGTGATTAAGGTGGTAGGCGCTCAGGTCTATGTGCAGGTGTTTGAAAGCACCCGTGGACTGAGGGTAGGGGCCGAAGCCGAGTTTACCGGGCACATGCTTGAAGTGACTCTGGGGCCCGGTATGCTTTCGAAGAATTATGATGGTTTGCAGAATGACCTTGATAAGATGGACGGGGTATTCCTGAAACGCGGGCAATATACTTATCCTTTGGATAAGGGAAGCAAGTGGCATTTTGTGCCTTTGGCCAAGGTGGGTGACCGGGTGGAAGCCGCAGCATGGCTGGGACAGGTGGATGAAAACTTTCAGCCGTTGAAAATCATGGTTCCTTTCGAGCAGAAGGGGATGTGTACCGTGAAATCCATAGTAGAAGAAGGCGACTATTGCATTGAGGATGTTGTAGCTGTGCTGACTGACGGGGAAGGTAACGATGTGCGTGTGAATATGATTCAGAAATGGCCGGTGAAACGCGCCATGACGAACTATAAGGAAAAACCGCGTCCGTTTAAATTGCTGGAAACAGGCGTACGTGTGATTGATACGGTGAATCCCATTGTGGAAGGTGGTACAGGTTTTATTCCGGGCCCGTTCGGTACGGGAAAGACTGTGCTTCAGCATGCCATTTCCAAGCAGGCGGAAGCTGACATCGTAATTATCGCCGCCTGTGGTGAACGCGCTAATGAGGTTGTGGAAATCTTTACGGAATTTCCTGAGCTGGTTGACCCTCATACGGGGCGTAAGTTGATGGAGCGTACCATTATCATTGCCAACACTTCGAACATGCCGGTTGCTGCTCGTGAAGCATCTGTTTACACAGCGATGACGATTGCGGAATATTACCGCAGCATGGGGCTGAAGGTGCTGCTGATGGCTGACTCCACTTCTCGTTGGGCACAAGCTTTGCGTGAGATGTCCAACCGTCTGGAAGAATTGCCTGGGCCTGATGCGTTTCCGATGGATTTGTCTTCCATTATTTCCAATTTCTATGGCCGTGCCGGATATGTGAAGCTGAATAATGGCGCAACCGGTTCCATAACCTTCATCGGTACGGTATCTCCTGCCGGCGGTAACCTGAAGGAACCGGTGACTGAAAACACAAAGAAGGTGGCCCGCTGCTTTTACGCCCTTGAACAAGACCGTGCGGATAAGAAACGTTATCCTGCTGTCAATCCGATCGACTCTTATTCCAAATATATCGAGTATCCCGAATTTGAGGAATACATCACCCGGCATATCAACGGTGAATGGATAGGCAAGGTAAATGAAATAAAAAACCGATTGCAACGGGGCAAGGAAATAGCCGAACAGATAAATATCCTGGGTGACGACGGTGTGCCTGTGGAGTATCACGTTACTTTCTGGAAATCCGAATTGATCGACTTCGTGATTCTGCAGCAGGATGCTTTCGACGAGATTGATGCAGTGACTCCGATGGAACGTCAGGAGGCGATTCTGAATATGGTGATCGGCATCTGTCATACAGAGTTTGAATTTGATAACTTCAATGAAGTGATGGATTATTTTAAGAAGATGATCAATGTCTGCAAACAGATGAACTATTCGAAGTTCAAATCCGAAGAATATGATAAGTTCTGCAAGCAGTTGCAGGAATTGATTGAAGAACGTAAAGCATAATAATAAAATGGCAACAAAAGCATTTCAAAAGATATATACCAAGATAACTCAGATTACGAAAGCCACGTGTTCGCTGAAAGCGGCCGGGGTGGGGTACGATGAGCTGGCAACCGTAAACGGAAAGCTTGCGCAGGTGGTGAAGATTACTGGTGACGATGTGACTCTGCAGGTGTTTGAGGGCACTGAAGGCATTCCTACCAATGCCGAAGTGGTGTTTTTGGGCAAGGCTCCTACAATCAAAGTGAGTGAGCAGCTTTCGGGACGCTTCTTCAATGCTTTCGGTGATCCCATCGACGGAGGTCCGGAGATTGAAGGGCAGGAAGTGGAAATTGGCGGCCCGTCTGTGAATCCGGTGCGTCGTAAGCAGCCTTCGGAGCTGATTGCGACCGGTATCGCAGGTATCGACCTGAACAATACATTGGTGTCAGGGCAGAAGATTCCGTTCTTCGCTGATCCTGATCAACCGTTCAACCAGGTGATGGCAAATGTGGCATTGCGTGCTGAGACCGACAAGATCATCCTTGGTGGTATGGGTATGACGAATGATGACTATTTGTACTTTAAGAATGTGTTTTCCAACGCCGGAGCGCTTGATCGTATCGTCAGCTTTATGAATACGACCGAGAACCCGCCTGTGGAGCGTCTGTTGATTCCTGACATGTCATTGACTGCCGCAGAATATTTTGCTGTGGAGAAGAATGAGAAAGTGCTTGTATTATTGACAGACATGTCTTCATACGCCGATGCGCTGGCGATTGTATCTAACCGTATGGACCAGATTCCTTCGAAGGATTCCATGCCGGGCTCCATTTATTCGGATCTGGCGAAGATATACGAGAAGGCGGTGCAGTTCCCAAGCGGTGGTTCCATTACGATTATCGCGGTGACTACACTGTCCGGTGGAGACATTACGCACGCCGTGCCTGATAATACGGGTTATATCACAGAAGGGCAGTTATTCCTCCGTCGTGACAGCGATATCGGTAAAGTTATTGTTGACCCGTTCCGTTCGTTGTCCCGCCTGAAACAGCTTGTGACGGGCAAGAAGACACGTAAGGATCATCCGCAGGTGATGAATGCCGCCGTACGTCTGTATGCCGACGCTGCCAATGCCCGAACCAAACTTGAGAATGGTTTCGATCTTACGAACTATGACGAACGAACCCTTGCCTTTGCAAAGGATTACTCCAACCGGTTGTTGGCCATCGACGTCAATCTTGATACCACGGAAATGCTCGATGTGGCATGGAGCTTGTTCGGAAAATATTTCCGTCCGGAAGAAGTGAATATCAAGAAAGAGCTTGTGGACCAATACTGGCCTGAAGCGAATAACCAATCACTATAATAAATAACTGAAAAAAGTGGCTATTAAGTTTCAATATAACAAGACCTCCCTTCAGCAGTTGGAGAAACAACTGAAGATACGTGTACGTACGCTCCCCATCATCAAGAACAAGGAGAGTGCCCTGCGTATGGAAGTGAAGCGCTGCAAGAGCGATGCCGCTGCACTGGAGGAGAGGCTGGAGAGGGAAATCCAAGCTTACGAAGCCATGTTCGCCCTTTGGAATGAGTTCGATGCTTCATTGATAAAGGTCAGCGATGTACATCTCGGCGTGAAGAAGATTGCCGGCGTTCGTGTGCCGTTGCTCGAGAACGTAGATTTCGAAATACGCTCTTACAGCCTTTTCAATGCTCCCAAATGGTATGCCGACGGCTTGCATCTGCTCAAGGAGCTGGCGCACACAGCTATTGAACGGGAGTTTACTGTTGCCAAGCTGAACTTGCTGGAACATGCTCGCAAGAAGACCACTCAGAAGGTGAATCTTTTTGAGAAAGTGCAGATTCCTGGCTATCAGGATGCTTTGCGCAAAATCAAGCGGTTTATGGAGGATGAGGAGAACCTCTCCAAGTCATCGCAGAAGATAATGAAGTCTCATCAGGAAAAAAGGAAGGAGGCAGATGCATGATTACGAAAATGAAGAAACTCACATTCCTTGTATATCACAAGGAGTATGAAGCATTCCTCGGACAAATCCGCGAACTGGGTGTGGTACATATTGTGGAAAGGCAGTCGGGAGAAATGGATGACAGTTTGCAGCAGTTCATGCAGAAGCGTACGCTTTACAGGAATATGCTCCGGAACATGTATCTCCTTGCCGACAAGCAGCCGCAAGAAGTGGTTCATAAAGAGGTGTCTGCCGATGCTCTGGTGAAAGAATATGAAGATTTGCAGATGCGGATACAGGACTTCAACCAGCAGCTTCCGGCTATTGACAAGGATATTTCTCAGATGGAAATCTGGGGAGATTTTGATTGGAACGGCATTCGCCGGTTAGAAAGTTCCGGTTGGTATGTACGGTTCTATACATGTCCGGAGAAGGATTATGACGAGGCGTGGAATGAAGACTGCAACGCCCTTATTGTGAAAGAGAACGGCGGACATCTTTACTTTGTGACCGTCACCCCGCAATCCTCCGGACCGGATGTGGAGCCGCTTCGGTTGCCCTCTATGGGCTTGTCCGAGCTGAACCGCAGGAAGGCGGATACGGAAGAGGCGCTCTCGAAGGCTGTTTTGGAATTGAAGGAATTCTGCAAGAGCAATTATCGCACTTTGGAGGAAGCCGATCTGCAACTTCAGGGTGATATTGATTTGCTGAAGGTGAAACTGAACAGCGAATCGCTGGCCGAAGGTTCGGTGGTGGTTCTGGAAGGTTGGGTTCCCGAAGACAGCGAGGCTGAGGTGAGAACATTACTCGAAGCGGGCGGAATCTATTATGAGATGAGAAATGCCACTCGTGAGGACAATGCCCCTATTAAGCTGAAGAACAACGCTTTTACCCGTATGTATGAGGTGCTAACCAAGATGTATGGTATGCCCGATTATGCCGAGTTCGATCCGACCCCTATCCTTGCGCCGTTCTTCTCGCTTTTCTTTGCCTTCTGTATGGGCGATGCGGGTTATGGATTGGTGCTGATTGCTCTGGGATTCTTTTTGAAGAAGAGAATGTCGGAATCGCTGCGGGGCATGATGAATCTGGTGATTACACTGGGTATTTTCACGGCTGTTTTCGGTGCAGTGCTGGGTACATTTTTCGGTGTCAGTCTTTTCGATCTGGAATTGCCTGAGGGCATGAAGCAGTTCATGATCGTAGGCAAGATTGGCGAGACGACCTATGACAAGCAGATGTTGCTTGCACTGATTATCGGTGCGGTGCATATATGCCTTGCCATGACGGTGAAAGCTGTGGGACAGACGGTGCGTTTCGGCTTCAAGGAATCTCTCAGCGCATGGGGATGGTTGCTGTTGGTAGTAGGATTTATCTGTACCGGAGGCCTTTCCTTCTTCAAGGTTATCTCGGAAGATGTTTCAACATGGGCTTTCATTGTGATCGGAGGGGTCTCAGCCATCGGCATCTATCTGCTGAACAACATTCATCGGAATGTGCTTATCAATATCGGTGCAGGTGTATGGGATACTTATAATATGGCCACCGGATTGATGGGCGACATATTGTCCTACATCCGCCTCTATGCCCTTGGATTGGCAGGAGGAATGTTGGGAGGCGTGTTCAACCAGCTTGCTTTCATGGTGAACGATTCGGCCGGCCCTGTTCTTGGTTGGTTGTTTTGCGGGCTGATATTGATATTCGGACATTCGCTCAACATTGCCATGTCCTGTTTGAGTGCCTTCGTGCATCCGCTTCGTCTGACGTTCGTGGAGTATTTTAAAAATTCAGGTTACAATGGCAAGGGTGAAGCCTATAAACCGTTTACTGTGGTAAAAAATAAATAATCAAAAACAAATAAAATCAGAAACATTATGAATGAAATTTTAGGTTATCTCGGTCTGGGCCTGATGCTGGCCCTTGCAGGAATTGGTAGTTGTTTTGGTACAACAATTGCAGGTAGCGCGGCTGAAGGGGCATTGAAGAAAGATCCTTCCAAATCTGCGAGTTATATGATTCTGTCGGCTCTTCCGGCCACACAGGGACTTTATGGTTTTGTGGCTTTTCTTATGTCTATGGGCAGAGACTTTGCCACTGACGGCCCTTTGATGCTGGGCATCGGTCTTGGTGTAGGCCTGGTCTGCCTTTTTTCCGCCATACGCCAGGGGCAGATTTGTGCCAATGGTATTGTCGGCATCTCTCAAGGACATGATGTGCAGACTAATACGATGATTTATGCTGCTCTTCCCGAATTCTACGCTATCTTGGCGCTGGTTGCGGCATTGATGGTATAAATCCGGACGGATGGTGGGGCAGGCAAGTGCCGCACTTTAACGTCTTCAATGCCACACTTCACCGACCGTGAGGTGTGGCATTTGCTTTGCTGAGCTGCGGCATTCTCTTTGCCGAGTTGCGGCATCGGGAGACGGATATGCTTGCTCACACGCAGTTTCCAGAAGACAAGCTTTATTATGCAAACGATTGTTTATGCATCTTTAATCAGTTTTTTCGATTAAAAGGCTATTTTTCAAAGAATAATGTGTACTTTTGCAGCCATAAAGATAAAGAGATTGTAACATAATATGGTTAAAGAACTACTTACCCCTGATTACATATTTGAAGCAAGCTGGGAAGTGTGTAATAAAGTAGGCGGTATTTATACGGTTTTGTCCACCAGGGCAAATACATTGCAAGCAAAGTTTCACGACAGGCTGTTTTTTATTGGGCCGGATTTCTGGCAAGGAAAAGAAAACCCGTTGTTCATCGAGTCTGATAATCTTTGTGCGGCATGGAAGAAGCATGCCGGTGAAAAAGAGAGCCTTTCTGTCCGGGTTGGCCGTTGGAATATTCCGGGTGAACCCATTGTCATATTGGTTGATTTCCAACCGTTCTTCAAAGAAAAAGATGAAATTTATACGGAAATGTGGAACCGCTACCAGGTGGATTCTCTGCATGCGTATGGCGACTATGACGAAGCGTCCATGTTTGCCTATGCCACCGGAAAGGTCGTGGAAAGTTTCTACCGCTATAATCTGACGGAAACGGATAAGGTCATATTCCAGGCGCATGAATGGATGACGGGCATGGCCGCCTTGTACCTTCAGACGGCTGTTCCCGAAATCGCTACTGTCTTCACCACGCATGCCACCTCCATCGGCCGTTCCATCGCAGGTAACAATAAACCTCTGTATGACTATCTTTTTGCTTACAACGGTGATCAGATGGCACAGGAATTGAATATGGAGTCCAAACACTCCATTGAGAAACAGACAGCCCATTATGCGGATTGCTTCACTACCGTAAGCGAAATAACGAACAATGAATGCAGGGAACTGCTTGACAAGCCCGCCGATGTCATATTGATGAACGGCTTTGAAGATGATTTTGTACCGAAAGGCTCTACTTTTGCAGGCAAGCGTAAACGTGCGCGCTCCTTGTTGCTGCGTGTGGCAAACTCCTTGCTGGGTGAAGAGATGGATGACGATACGCTGATCATCGGTACAAGCGGGCGCTATGAATTCAAGAACAAAGGAATCAATGTGTTTCTGGAATCTCTGAACCGCTTGAACCGGGACAGGAACCTGAAGAAGAAGGTATTGGCGTTTGTCAACGTGCCCGGATGGGTGGGAGAGCCGCGTGAAGATTTGCAGCAACGCCTCAAGAGCAAGGAGAGGTTTGATACCCCTCTGGAAGTGCCGTTCATCACTCACTGGCTGCACAACATGACACATGATCAAGTGCTGGATATGTTGAAGTATCTCGGTATGGACAATAGCTCCGACGACATGGTGAAAGTTATTTTTGTGCCTTGCTATCTGGATGGAAAGGATGGTATCCTCAATAAACATTATTATGACGTAATCCTGGGACAAGATCTCAGCGTCTATCCCTCCTATTACGAGCCGTGGGGATATACTCCACTGGAAAGCGTGGCTTTCCGCGTGCCGACCATCACAACCGATCTTGCTGGTTTCGGTCTTTGGGTGAACAGCCTGAAAAACCAGCACGGCATTGATGACGGTGTGGAGGTGCTGCATCGTTCGGATTATAATTATTCTGAAGTGGCGGATGGAATTAAAGACACGATAGCCCTGTTCTCCACCAAGACCGATGCGGAAATAAAAGAAATCCGCAAACGTGCCGGCATGGTTGCCGAACAGGCTTTGTGGAAACACTTTATACAATATTATTATGAAGCTTACGACATTGCTCTGCGTAATGCCGGGAAGCGTCAATTAGGTTAACGAATTATTAATCAATCAAGTTATCATACAATGAAGATTAAAGTTAGTAATGTGAATACTCCTAACTGGAAAGATGTGAATGTGAAATCTCATATTCCAGCCGAACTGGAGAAATTATCCGAACTGGCACGTAACATCTGGTGGGCATGGAATTATGAAGCCACCGAACTGTTCAGAGACCTTGATCCTGCTCTCTGGAAAGAAGTCGGACAGAATCCTGTACTTCTGCTGGAACGTATGAGTTATGCGAAGCTCGAAGCACTCGCAAAGGACAAAGTCATCTTGCGCAGAATGGAAGCTGTGTATTCAAAGTTCCGCACATACATGAATGTAAATCCTGACAGCAATCGTCCGTCCGTTGCATATTTCAGTATGGAATACGGGCTGACCCATGTGCTCAAAATATATTCCGGCGGTCTGGGCGTACTTGCTGGTGACTATCTGAAAGAGGCCTCCGACAGCAACGTTGACTTGTGTGCGGTCGGTTTCCTGTATCGTTACGGATATTTCACTCAGACTTTGTCTATGGACGGACAGCAGATAGCCAATTACGAGGCTCAGAATTTCGGGCAGTTGCCTATCGACCGTGTATTGGATGAGAACGGAAACCAGGTAGTGGTGGATGTTCCTTATTTGGACTACTTTGTACATGCATTGGTTTGGAGAGTGAACGTAGGTCGTGTATCGCTTTATCTGCTTGATACGGACAATGAAATGAACAGCGAGTTTGACCGCCCCATCACTCACCTGCTGTATGGAGGCGATTGGGAGAACCGTCTGAAGCAGGAAATCCTGCTTGGCATCGGCGGTATTCTTACATTGAAGAAGCTGGGTATTAAGAAAGATGTCTATCATTGCAACGAAGGACATGCCGCTTTGATTAACGTGCAACGTCTTTGTGATTATGTGGCTGAAGGTTTGACTTACAACCAGGCCATAGAGCTGGTACGTGCTTCTTCACTTTATACCGTGCACACTCCGGTTCCTGCCGGCCACGACTATTTCGACGAAGGTCTTTTCGGCAAGTATATGGGGGGCTATCCCTCAAAAATGGGAATTGCATGGGACGATCTGATGGATCTCGGCCGCAACAATCCCGGTGATAAGGGCGAACGCTTCTGCATGTCCGTATTCGCTTGCAACACTTCTCAGGAAGTGAACGGTGTGAGCTGGCTGCATGGAAAAGTTTCCCAGGAAATGTTTTCCTCTATCTGGAAGGGCTATTTCCCCGAAGAAAACCATGTGGGCTACGTAACCAATGGCGTACACTTCCCGACGTGGAGCGCTACGGAATGGAAACAGCTCTATGCGGCTAATTTTGATGAGAATTTCTGGTACGACCAGTCCAATCCCAAGATTTGGGAAGCTATCTATAACGTGTCCGATGAGGAAATCTGGAAGACCCGTATGGCTATGAAGAATAAACTGATCGACTATGTTCGCAAGCAATACCGTGAAACCTGGCTGAAGAATCAGGGTGACCCTTCACGCATCGTTTCTTTGTTGGATAAGGTTAATCCCAATGCGCTGATGATCGGTTTCGGACGCCGTTTTGCCACTTACAAGCGTGCGCACTTGCTGTTCACCGACTTGGAGCGTCTGGCTAAGATCGTCAATAACCCCGATTATCCGGTACAGTTCGTGTTTACCGGAAAAGCTCACCCGCATGATGGTGCAGGGCAGGGATTGATCAAGAGAATCATCGAAATTTCCCGTCGTCCTGAGTTCTTAGGTAAGATTATCTTCTTGGAGAACTACGACATGCAGTTGGCCCGCCGTCTGGTGTCAGGTGTGGATATCTGGCTGAATACTCCGACGCGTCCGCTTGAGGCATCCGGCACATCGGGTGAAAAAGCGCTGATGAACGGGGTATTGAACTTCTCCGTACTCGATGGCTGGTGGCTGGAAGGTTACCGTGAAGGTGCGGGATGGGCATTGACCGAAAAGCGTACTTATCAGAATCAGGAACATCAAGACCAGTTGGATGCGGCTACTATTTACAGCATCCTTGAGCAAGAGATTCTGCCGTTGTATTATGCACGCAACAAGAAAGGCTATTCTGAAGGCTGGGTAAGAACCGTCAAGAATTCCATCGCCCAGATTGCGCCTCACTATACGATGAAGCGCCAGTTGGATGATTATTATAATAAGTTCTACAACAAGGAAGCGAAGCGTTTCCACATGTTGGCCGCCGCCGGCTACGCTAAAGCTAAGGAAATAGCGGCATGGAAAGAGGAAGTCGCTTCTAAGTGGGACAGCATCGAAGTGGTGTCAAGTGACAAGAGTGAAGAAGTGGCAACCGGTTCTATCGAAAGCGGCAAAGAATACACCATTACTTTTGTGGTCGATGAGAAAGGTTTGAGCGATGCCATCGGCTTGGAATTGGTAACCACTTATACTGCCCATGACGGTAAGCAGCACATCTATTCGGTAGAGCCTTTCAATGTGGTGAAGAAGGATGGTGATCTCTACACTTTCCAGGCAAAGCATAAACTGGAAAATGCGGGCAGCTTCAAGGTGTCTTACCGCATGTTTCCGAAGAATGCAGATCTTCCTCATCGCCAGGACTTCTGTTATGTTCGTTGGTTTGTGTAAGTCGCACCATAAAAACGGATGATGCGTTTCATCGAAACACATTATCCGTACGGGGTAAACGCATCATCCGTTTGATGCAAACAGACCGCCTGCTTCGGGTAAGCAGACGGTCTGTTCTTTTTTAAAGAAACGCTCAAATATTACGCACTTGTAACACTCTTGTTCTTTCGTGCGCAATAACGTTCGCACTGGGCGCAAATATCATACCCCAACATGGCGCCGAGAATAAAGTCTTCTTCGGGAGTCAACTGATTCAGAGGACGTGTCACCATACACCGGATGGCATGAATGCATTCAGGCCTTCCGAAGAACAGATTTATCTTATGATTGTCAACAGGCTGTATAAGGTACTCTATCTTCTGACTTTTCAAACGAGCTATGGCGAACTCCTCATATTTTCGGTTTACAGTATAGAGAACCATTTGACGCACTCCTTTTTTGAACTCATAAACATGGTTGAGAAACACTTTCAGGTCTGCGGGCCGGATGTCGGGGGATGATATTATCATAAACACATGCAAAAAAAACGGGTTATTCTTTAGATTTTGCTTTTAAGTTCTTCGGTCCAAGCCTCAATACGGCCGGCGGTTTTATTGCTTTCGTTCACTTCGTCCAGGGCAAGTCCTACAAAAGCACCGTTAACGACGGCAATCGATGAAGAAAAGGAATAATCGTCCGTGCTGACTTTATTGCCGATAAAGGCACAACCGCTGTCTTTCAGATCTTCATAAAGTATTCCGATGCCGTCACAGAAGGTGTCGCAATAAGACTCGGAATCACCGCAGCCGAACAGTGCTATGAATTTGGAGGAAAGATCAGCGTTTTTCAAAACTTTTATTCCATCATACCAGTCATCCTGCAATTCACCGTCTCCCCATGTGGAAGTACCTAAAATAAGTAAATCGTATTCTTTTACCAGATCGGCGTTCAACTTATCGGCGCTATATACGTCGGATTGGGAAACACCCATCTTGTCGGCTATCTGCTGAGCCAATTCTTCACAGGTTCCGGTGCTGGAACCATAAAAAACACCTGTTTTCTTCATTGCTTTTAAAAAGATTAAATTGTTTACTGCAAAGTAAAGGCATTACAAGCGTTGGTGAAATACCTATTTGTAGGGCTTTTGTCACCGCTTCACTCCCTATTTGAAGCTAACCGGTTTGAGGGGGCAGCAACGTTTTGGCTACCTATTAATGGGGATAATGAAATCCTTTTTGATGAAAAGTAGGTATTGTTAATTTGTCAAGAATAAGGGAACTTTGTATCATGATAATAAAAAGGCGGACTATGGTTAAGATTGTACATTCTGTTCCTCGGAATACTTCTGTCACACCCTTTGGCAAATGGCTGATATGGGGAGCTTTGATCGTATTGTTGGTTACAGTCTCTATTCTTGTTTTTTCAGCGCTGTCGCACGATGCCCGTGACGCGGCTTGCCGGTGCATTTTATGTGTTTTTAATCATATACCCCGTGATGGCGAGTATGTGTATAACCGCTATCTGCCTGTTATCAGCATGGCATGGGTATCCCTGTTGGTATTGTTGGTGTGCCTGGTTCGTTACTACGTGAACAAGCAGAGGTAAGTAAGTGTTTCTATTGAAAACAGAAAGGAGATAATGAGATATGAAAAGAATTGTTTTGCTGCGCCACGGTGAGAGTGCATGGAACAGGGAAAACCGTTTTACGGGTTGGACCGATGTCGATTTAACCGAGAAAGGCGTTGCCGAGGCCGTAAGGGTCGGTGAGTTGCTGAAAGAAAAAGGATTTCACTTCAAGAGGGCTTATACATCCTACTTGAAACGTGCCGTGAAGACATTGGATTGCGTACTTGACCGTTTGGATCAGGACTGGATTCCCGTAGAGAAATCCTGGCGGCTGAACGAAAAGCATTACGGTGAGTTGCAAGGTCTCAACAAGGCCGAAACCGCCGCCAAATATGGTGACGAGCAGGTGCTGGTGTGGCGCAGAAGCTACGATATCGCCCCTCATGCATTGGCTGAGGATGATTCGCGTAATCCCCGCTTTGAAGACCGCTATCAGGCAGTGCCCGATGCGGAGCTGCCCCGGACCGAATCATTGAAAGATACCATTGAGCGCATTATGCCATATTGGAAATGTGTCATTTTCCCGAGCCTGAGTACGGCCGGTGAATTGTTGGTAGTGGCGCATGGCAATAGCCTGCGGGGCATTATCAAGCACTTGAAGCATATTCCGGATGATGAGATCGTGCATCTGAACCTTCCAACGGCAGTGCCTTATGTTTTTGAGTTTGATGACGCGCTGAATCTGACCGGTGATTATTTCCTGGGAGATCCGGAAGAAATCAGGAAGCTGATGGAAGCGGTGGCCAACCAAGGAAAAAAGAAGTAAAAGGAAAACTTCCTTTACTCCTATTGAAAACCTCTGTCTTGTAAGGAGATAAGTTCTTCATTTATGCAGTAAACTCTGTTCGCAGCGCGCGAATATATATTCGCGCTGCTTGAATATATGTCCGCACGGCTTGAACATCTGTTCGCAAGGTTTGAATACAGATTTCGCTACCGGAGATTTGCAGTGTGATCATATTCTTTGTTCTTATCTTGCAAATTCTTGTAGCAGAGTGATGCTGAGCAATATACCGATGATGATGCAGATGATGATCAGAAACCAATTCATGAACCGTGCGCTCGGCTTGGTTTCCTTATGCAAGTTTTGGTCGAAGTAATTCTTGAAAAACAAGTAGATGGCGGGCACGGTGGCGCTTGCCAGCAAGAAATCCTCCGGAATCTTATAGACATAAACCTTGGAGAAGGCGATCAGTGCCCAATGACACAGGAAGAGGATGACGAGCAGATTGACCTTGCGCGAGAAAGCAAGCAGCAGTCCGATGGTGAACACGGCTACCGAGCAGGGCATCACGGTAGTAGTCATCATGGGGAATTCCATTCCTCGCGCCCATGATAGGAGAGGGTAGAGGAAAGGCATGGAGTAGAGTATGCCTACCAGCATTTTATATTTGGGATTGCGCTCGAACGGAGTATAGTCGGCAAACAGGTCCCACAGCCATATCACGGCAATTACTCCCCAAAAGATGGCAAGGATGTAATTGTAACTTCGTGTGCCGCAATACATCATATAATAAACGACGGATACCCATCCGTTCAAGAATATCATATAGATTTTCATGGAGCGTTTTACCCATGGCGTAGGTTTCTGATAAAGCAATGCGGTCAGTATGATACCTGCCACGGTAATGGCAAGTTGTGCCCACAAGGTTCCTTCGTTGTATTGCGCAATAGTATTCCAAAATATTTCCATTAGCTCTTTAGTCTTTTTTATAAATATCGTTGATGTGTTATCCGGTTATTTCGTTGCGTAATATTTTTGTTGCCGTTCCGTTCCGCCGTGTCTTGTCATGGAGAAGGCTCGTTTCTGGAAAAGGAACAACGGTATGGTAGCCCCTACCGCCAGCATGAAGATGACACTGCATGTCACAATGCTGTTGGTAAACATCTCTATCAGATACTTCTCCTGAAGTCCGGGCACTTTCATGTTCTGCATGAACATGATCAGCGAAAATACTATCTTATAGGCATACATGCCGGGAATCATGGGAAGCAGGGCGGGGATGTAAAGTACCGTCATGGGGCAGTATATGAGCCTTCCCAACAGCAGGCTGCCCATCCCGATGGAAAAGGATGCAAACAGGGAGGCTGTGGCAATATCGATTCCCAGGTAACTCATCAGGCAGAAGCGGAGTGCATGGCCTATGGCGGCAAGCGCCGCTATGGATGAAAAAGCCCTCAGGGGCGGGTCGGATATGGCTCCGAAGCCGATGGCTGCGATGGCTGCAAATGCCCCGTCCAAAAGAATATCCAGTAGTATCATTTGTTTTTGAAATTGAATGTTAGAGCAAACTGTTTCTGATCAGCATTAATGTGCACGAGAGGCCTACTGCAATGCACAGCACCAGCAGCAGCGCATGGATGAGCCGGCTGCATCCCGTCAGCGCATGTCCTTCAACGATGTCGATCACCCCGTTCAGCAGCGGAACGCCGGGAACCAGATAGAGCACGCTGGTGGCGATGGCAATCTCTGCCGTGGTTTCCAGTGTCAATGCCGAAGATGCTACCAGAGATGCGACAAAAGCCGACACCACGAAAACGATGTAATGGTTGATATGCTTCTTCTGCATGACTTGCTTCAGATAAAAACCTATGAGGGTGGCGGAGAATACGATGCCTCTTGCCGTCCAGTCACCTCCGAACAGTGCGCAGAATGACGCATTGGCGAATCCCACGAGGAGAAGGGTGCAGAGTGGGTCCATCTTGGGGCGTGAAATGATCTGTCCGTACTTATCCCACAGAGCATCGAGAGGAAGACGGTTGTCATAGGCTTCCCAACTGAGTGCGCTTAATTCCGAATTCAATTCAAAACTGATAGGAAAAGAAGGGATGATTGAAACTTCATTGTACACTTCCTGGCTCTCGATGTCGCAAACGCTGATTACAAGTGTCTTCTGAAAGAGGCTTATTTTGGCATCGACATTCAATGAATGGCCTATCCTCCGCGTATTCCGTATCACCCGCGAAGTATGTACGCCCGATCCCATCAGGCGGTTGGCATATTCTTGAAGAAACCGTGCGATTTCTTTTAATTCTTTAGATGAGTTCATATTAATTCTCCTGAAAAGCGGGTGTAAAGGTAGAGGTTTCCGCCGAATTAATGAAACCATTTTCCACATTTTGCCTATCTTTGCACTTCTAAGAGTCAAAAACATCATTTTTTAATATCCGAAAATTAATGAACGAAACATTAAGTGAACAAGAAACTTCCCTGCTTAGGAAGCTTGATTTATTGCTTCGCACAGGGCAACTGTTGGTTGAGAGCGCGGCGGATACGAATCGTGTGGTGCGTAATATGAACCGTGTCGCCGCTTATTTGGGATTGCCGGAAGAGAAACTCCACATCGACGTCAGCTATACGATGCTGGCGGCGAACCTGAGCGACGGTTCGCACTCGTATTCCAAATTCCAGAAATGCGAAAAGCACGGCATCAACATGACTGCCATCTCCGAAATCAGCAAACTTTCCTGGAGAGCGATTGAGAACGATTACTCTCTTGACCGGTATGAAGAAGAACTGGAAAAAATCAGGAACAGAAAAAGAAACTATATTCCTTACCTGGTTGCCGTGGGGGCGGGATTTGCCTGCGGTGGCTTCTGCAAGCTGTTCGGCAGCGACTGGATGGCGTTTTTGTTTGCTTCCGTCGCGGCTTTTGCAGGCTTCCGCGTCCGTGCCCGTTGCATAGAATTCGGGATCAATCACTATATGAGTATCGCCATTGCGGCTTTGGTTTCGACATGCATAGCTTATTTGTTTTCTTTTACGGGGCTTTCGTCAACTCCGTATAGCCCTTTGCTGGCATGTGCGCTGTTTATTGTGCCGGGAGTGCCTTTGATTAATTTCGTGGATGACATGATGGATAATTATATTCAGGTAGGCATCATACGAGCCGTCAATACGGTACTGATGGTTTGCGCAATGGCCTTCGGTATCGTGATTGCCATGCGTCTGCTGGCGGTGGAAGATATGGTGATTTACAAGAAATTCAGCGAACTGAGCATGATTCCTCATGACCCTTATTATGTATATGCCATTGCGGCTGCCATTGCAGCGATGGGCTTTTCCATGATATTCAATATCCAGCGCCGCCTGCTGTGGGTGGTTGCGGTGGGCGGCATCATTGCGGTTTGCACGCGCAACTTTGTCAATTTTGAATTGGGATGCGGTCCTGTGATCGGTTCGTTCGTCGGCAGCATGATGGTGAGCCTGATTGCGGTGAAAGCCGTTCATTGGTTCCATGTCCCCAACCATGTGCTGACCATCCCGTCCGTCATTCCTATGATTCCCGGAGTGCTGATGTATCGCGCTCTGTTGGGGCTGATCAATATGCACGGAGTGGTGGGAGAGGTGACCAATGTGGTGTCCAACGGCATTACGGCTTCACTGATCATTCTCAGCATAGCTCTGGGAGTGGCAGTACCCAATATTTTTGCCCGCCGATACATTGCCAAAGACAGGCAGCGCTTCTTGCAGGAAGAGTTGAAGAAGCGCAGGGAAAGAGGCAAGTTTATAGAATGGTGATAAAAATGTGAGCACCGCTTATGGGCGGTGCTCACATTTTAGGATTGTAGTCGTACGCTATTGTCCGGTTGGCCTTTAATGATGCTTGTACGTCAATCAGCCGTTGGTTGCTGCTTCCCCGGAAGTATAGGCTTTCATCACGCAGGTTTTCGTTGAATTTTCCGTCCACCAGTACATCTATGTATTCCAGGAGCTTGGCCTGGCGTGGATTGCACAGGAGCTTTTCAAAAGTATATCCGGTATAGCACCAGATGTTTTTCCGGCTTCGCTGCTTGATGGCTTGTGCCAGTTCGGTGAAACCTTCCGGCTGAAACATCGGGTCACCCCCGCTGAATGTGACGTCGGCAAAATCGTCGGCAAGAACCTTTTCCAGAATTTCGTCCGTTTTCATCCATCTTCCCCGGTTGATGTCCCAGGATTCGGGATTGTGGCAGCCGGGGCATGCGTTGGGGCATCCGGCGGCATAAATGGCGGTCCGGAATCCCGGACCGTCCACTGTGGTATCTTCCAATATGTCGAGAATAGAAAGCATGGCTTTTAATTGTGGATCACCCTGTCATTCAGCTCAGCCAGCTTTGCGCTGTTCCAGCGGTCGGTTGTGCCCACCAGATAGCCGGTGATGCGCTGTAGCTTGTCAATGTGCCTGCTTCCGCATTTTGGACAAACTTCCAGGTTCGGAGTCGAGTTCTCGTAGCCGCATTCCAGGCATCGGTTGCGGTTGTGGTTTACGGAGCCGTAACCTATGTTGTATTGGTCCATCATATCTACTACACGCATGATGACTTCCGGATTGTGGGTGGCATCGCCGTCAATCTCCACATAGAAGATGTGGCCGCCGCGTGTGAGGTCGTGGTAAGGAGCTTCCACCTCCGCTTTGTGGCGGGCGCTGCACTTGTAATATACGGGCACATGGTTGGAGTTGGTGTAATATTCACGGTCTGTGATGCCCGGCAGCATCCCGAATTTTTTACGGTCAATACGGGTGAACTTGCCCGATAATCCTTCGGCGGGGGTGGCAAGTATGCTGTAATTGTGCTGGTACTGTTCGGAGAACTGGTTGGCGCGGTCGCGCATGTAAGTTACGATTTTCACTCCTAATTCCTGGGCTTCTTCCGATTCTCCGTGGTGTTTTCCGAGAAGTGCGACGAGGCATTCTGCCAGTCCGATGAAGCCGATGCCCAATGTGCCTTGATTGATGACGGAGGCTATCGTGTCATTGGGTTTCAGCTTTTCGCAGCCCAGCCACAAGGCCGACATCAGCAACGGGAACTGTTTGGCAAATGCCGTTTTCTGGAATTCCATACGTTCGTGCAACTGGCGTGCGGTGATTTCGAGCATGGCATCCAGCTTGGCAAAGAAGCGTGCCGTGCGTTGCGCCTTGTCGTCTATGCCCATGCACTCGATGCCCAGCCGGACGATATTGATGGTTGAGAAAGAAATGTTTCCGCGTCCGATGGAAGTTTGAGGCCCGAAGCGGTTCTCAAAGACACGTGTGCGGCATCCCATGGTCGCCACTTCGTGTTCGTAGCGTTTCGGGTCGTCGGCCTTCCATTCCTTGCTTTGGTTGAATGTAGCGTCGAGGTTTAGAAAGTTGGGGAAGAACCGGCGTGCGGTGACCTTGCATGCCAATTGGTAAAGGTCGTAGTTGCGATCTTCGGGCAGATAGCTGGCTCCCCGTTTCTTTTTCCATATCTGGATGGGGAAAATGGCCGTTTCACCATTGCCCACACCCTGATAGGTGCTTTTCAGCAATTCGCGGATGATGCAGCGTCCTTCTGCCGAAGTGTCCGTTCCGTAATTGATGGAGCTGAACACTACCTGGTTGCCTCCACGCGAGTGGATGGTGTTCATGTTGTGTATGAACGCTTCCATCGACTGATGCACTCTGGCTGCGGTTTTGTTGATGGCATGCTGCACGATGCGATCCTCGCCGGACAAGTCCTCCAGCGCTTGTGGCAGATAGTCCGTCAGTTCCTTGTGATACAGATGCGAGTAATCTTTCCCGTTCAGTTCTTCCAGGTTTTTGATTTCCTCGATATAGCTGTTGCGCACGTATGGGGCAAGGTAGAAGTCGAATGCGGGGATGGCTTGTCCGCCGTGCATTTCGTTTTGCGCCGTCTCCAGGGAGATGCATCCCAGGATGCTGGCGGTTTCTATGCGCTTGGCGGGGCGTGACTCACCGTGCCCGGCCGAAAAGCCGTTTTTCAGGATATGGTCCAATGGATGCTGCACGCACGTCAGGCTTTTGGTGGGATAGTAATCCTTGTCATGGATGTGCAGATAATTCTGGCTGACGGCTTCCAGCACTTCGTCGCTCAGCAGGTAATCGTCAACAAACGGCTTGGTCGTTTCGCTGGCAAACTTCATCATCATGCCGGCGGGAGTGTCGGCATTCATGTTGGCATTTTCTCTGGTGATGTCATTGGATTTGATGTTGATGATTTCCAGAAACATGTCACGGGTTTTTGCCTTGCGCGCAATGCTGCGCTGGTTGCGGTAGGCTATGTACTTTTGCGCCACGTCTTTGCGGCTGCTTTTCATCAGTTCCACTTCCACCATGTCCTGAATGGCCTCCACCGTCATTTGTGAATTTCCCTTGAAGGAAATGTGGTCTGTAATCTGATGAATCAACTGCAAGTCTTCACCTTTGTCCGTGTGCAGCATGGCTTTCCGGATGGCTGTGACTATTTTCTCTTCATTGAAGCCGACAATGCGGCCGTCACGTTTAATTACCGTTTGTATCATAATCGTTGTATCTAAATGTAGAACTGTTTTGTTTGACTTGGTTATGCCAACAAAGTTACGTATCTTCTTGATATGTTTTTCTTTTTGGAAAACTTTTGTGGGTTTAAAAAGTGTTAATGTATTGACGTACAGTATGTATATGTTGAAAAGTGGGAAACTTTGCTTGAAGATAGCTTTTCATAGTTGCTCATTATTGTATATTGGCGGAGTACAAAGAGCACCCTTGATTCTGAAATGCAAAATGAAGATAAATATTTGAGGCAGATTGCCTGTTTTCGAATTCTTTAGCTATATTTGCATCGAACCGGTTTGCATAAGGCTTTCTTCCTTAGCAATTAAAAGGGAATCGGGTGCAACTCCCGAACAGTCCCGCTGCTGTGAAGTTTTACGTCAAACATTCCGTTGGATACCTGTTGCCACTGATCAAATTCGGAAGCGAAAGAGGTTGGGAAGGCGTTCGGAATGGAAACTGAGTCAGAAGACCTGCCGTTCGATTGCGCTTCTTTGTCACTCGTGGGGTTAGGGCAAAGATTATTGATCTTAATATAATCAAAAGAAAGGATAGATATGGCAAAAGTATTTCCTCCGTTCAGATTGGATATTGCCGGAGCTTTTTGTGCGCCTCGCGCGCTGAAAGATGCCCGTGAGCAATATCGCAACGGGCGGATAAGCCTGCAAACCTTGCAGGCGGTTGAAGATGCAGAAGTACGCAACCTTGTGGAACGGCTGAAGTCGGGAGGCATGCAAGTTGTTTCCGATGGCGGTTTCCGGAGCCGTGACTTTCTGGAAAGCTGGGAAGGGATACATTCAAAGGATGGACGGCCCCTCACAGCAGGATCTGCCCTGGAGATTACCGCCCGGATCGGATTGCAACGGCATCCCGTATTTGAGGAGTTTGCTTTCCTCGTTTCCGTGGCGGGTGAGGACGTGACGGTCAAGCAGCATATACCCTCGCCGGCAGAAGTGATGACGCAGATACTTCAGCGTGTGGAACGGAGTTGCTTGGAGGCCGCCTATCCGGACATCCGCCTCCTGTCCGATGACATCACCGCCTGTTATAAGATACTGCTGGACAGACTTTATGATGCCGGTTGCCGCTATATCCAGTTTGACGGTGTGCATTCCGTGGTTATGGAAGAAACGATTCGTCTCAACAACCGCGTCTTGCGCGAGCGTCCCGGCGGAATGTATGTGGCTTTCCATGCTCCTACGGAGATGCTGGTGCAGTTGCATGGCGCCGACGCCTATTTCCTGAACTACGATTGCGGCTCTTGCGACCGCAACCGCTTGTTATGGTTCCTACATGAGAAGGAGGCGGTGTTCGGTTTTGTGCTTTCCCGTTATCCCCATGAAGACGAGTTGGACGAGCTTCAGGCCAAGACGGAGAATGTCTTGAATTATATTCCTCTGAAACGTTTCACTCTGTGCCTGCCCGATGCCAATGCGCTTCTTTCCCCCTCGGATGCCGATGAGGAAGAACAGTGGGAAACCGTGCGGCTGGGGATGATGATGGCGCGGCGTATATTTTGCTGACCGGAAGATATTCTGTTGTCAGTGAAATATGCCACACTTTGATATGCAGAATGCCACACTTCACAAAGAATGACATGCGTCATTGGCCTTGTTGAAGTGTGGCATTCGTTGTGATGCAGTGTGTGTGGATCGTTATTTGATCACTTCGGCTAATTTCTGTTGCAGCTCGTCACCGTGCAGACCGCGTGCAAGGATAATTCCGTCACCGTCAATCAGTACAGTGTGAGGAATGCTGCTTACGGCATACAACTTGGCGCCTTCGCAATTCCAGTATTTCAGGTCGGACATTTGCGGCCAAGTGATGTTCAGTTTCTTGATGGCTTCCTTCCAAGAGTCACCGCTTTGGTCTAAAGAAACACCGACTATTTCAAAATTCTTGTTCTTGTATTTTTTGTAAGCCTCTACCAGATTGGGCATTTCGCGGCGGCAGGGGCCGCACCAGCTTGCCCAGAAGTCTATAAGCACTACTTTGCCTTTGCCTACATAATCGGACATTTTCACCGTTTTTCCCTCCGGAGTCTGCATCTCGAAGTCTGTAAATTTCTGTCCCACAGCAGTGGCTTTCATTTTTTCTACGTTTTCTTTTATTTTGATGATTGTCTCGTCGTTGCTGTAAGCTGCCGGAATCTGCGGCATCAGAGGTTCGAGGTCAGCTATTTCCATGTAATAGAAATTCTGCTTCAGCAGTTGGATACCCACCGGGTTTGTGATATTTTTTTTGATTCCCTCTTTGGTGGTTTCTATCATTTTCTCCTGCAAGGTTTCCATTTCCTTGCCTTTGGCCTCACGCTGCTCGTCGGTTAGGGTGGAGTCGGACATGGAGTTGTATATGTCCATCATTTGGCGGTTCAGCCCGCCGATTTTGGTTCTGATTTCCTGATATGCGTCATTGTTGGGCGTGCCGGTGGCCGAGTCGTTTTCTCCGGGGCTCAGGTTGATACTGATTTTTCCGTTTTCGAGGAAGAAATCGATTGCCATGCCGTCCTTGCCGGCTGCTTTATAAGAGATATAGCGGTTGGCTGTGGTGTCTTGCGCACCTTTGAAGGTGAATTTGCCGTCTTTGATGATGGCTGAGTCTAATTTGACGAATTGGCGTCCTTCGACGGTTTCCAGATACACGGTGTCTCCATCGGCGGCTCCTTCTACGGTTCCGGTTACGGTGTAGCCCTTGTTTCCGCCGTTACAGGCCGCAAATATGGCGGCAGCGGCGAGTAGATAAACAACTTTTCTCATTGCTTGCTTCTTTTTAAGGTGAATAATTGTATGAGCAGCAAAGATAATAAATAAAAAATCCTCTCCGTATGAAGTGGAGAGGATTTTATAGTTTTAATCCCAATTTTAATGATAATGCTGTGCTTACTGTTGTTCGGCGGCAGCTTCTTCGGCCGGAGTTTCTGCGGCTTCGGTTGCAGGTGCTTCGGCAGGTGCTTCGGCAGCGGCTTTGGCGGCTTCTTCAGCGGCTTTCTTTTCAGCCAATACTTTGGCCTTTTCTTCGTTTATTTTCTTTTCGGCTTCCAGACGTGCTTTGGTTTCAGCTTTCTTGGCTTCTTCGTCTTTGGCTTTCAGGGCAGCCAGGCCGTTTTGCTTGTTGTTCTTCCATGCCTCAAACTTGGCTTCTGCTTCTGCTTCGCCGAATGCGCCTTTGGTTACGCCACCCAAAAGGTGCTTCTTCATGTAAACGCCTTCGCGGGAGAGGATGGTACGAACGGTGTCCGTCGGTTGTGCACCTTTCAATACCCAGTCAAGCGCGCGGTCGAACTTCAAATCTACTGTGGCAGGATTGGTGTTGGGGTTGAAAGTTCCAATCTTCTCAATAAATTTACCATCACGTGGTGCTCTTACGTCTGCAATAACGATGGAGTAGAAAGCGTAGTTCTTACGTCCATTTCTTTGCAATCTGATTTTTGTTGCCATTTTAAATTAAATGTTTTTAGTTAATGATTTGAATATTGCTACTAACTCGTAATAGCGGGCGCAAAGGTAGGAAATATTTTCGGATTATGATTTATGGATTGCGATTTATTTTCTTTTGTCATGCAATTCAGGAATCTTCGCGTTCACGAGTACCTCTTTGGATATCTCACCAGGATGGCCAGTATCGCGCACGCTCCCATGCAGAACGGGTAGTACAGATTGCCTATGATGCTGAGTGGGGAGATGCCGGCCAGTCCGGCGGCGATCAGCATTTGCGCTCCGTAGGGTATCAGCCCTTGCACGAGGCACGAAAAGGTGTCCAGTATGCTCGCCGTCTTTCTGCGGTCAAGGTGG
Source organism: Bacteroides helcogenes P 36-108 (assembly GCF_000186225.1). Taxonomy (NCBI): domain Bacteria; kingdom Pseudomonadati; phylum Bacteroidota; class Bacteroidia; order Bacteroidales; family Bacteroidaceae; genus Bacteroides; species Bacteroides helcogenes. The sequence continues at coordinate 2,492,762 of NC_014933.1, forward strand.
AAACGCAGGGCGATGTCTTTGGCGATCGGTCCGGTGGTGATGATGGCTATTGTATTGTTGGCAGTGCAGAGGTTGGCGATGCTGACGAGGGCGGCTATGCTGAATTCCGCCCCCCGCTTGCCTTTGACGTGGCGGGTGAGGCGGGAGATGATGAAGTCTATGCCTCCGTTGTAGCGGATGGTTTCCAGCATGCCGCCCGCCAGCAGGGTGATGATGATGAGCTCTCCCATCCCCGTGATGCCTGTGCCCATGGCTCCGAACCAGTCGAAGAATGAGGTGCTTGCAGCTACACCCTCTGTGGGAGTCGCGCCTATGCCGGTAAGGCCGGTTGCCGTGCAGATTCCTATGATGCCGGTAGATACGATGCCCAGCAGTAGGACCAGCATTACGTTGACTCCTGCCACGGCTGTGCCCAGCACGATGAGGTAGGGGATCACTTTAATCCATTCTATCTCCTGCACCTGTGCAGGGGCCGATACGGATAAGCCCCGGAAGATGTAAAAGCACAGCACGATGAGCGCGGCCGGAATCACAATCATGAAGTTCGCTCTGAACTTGTCCCTCATTACGCAATTCTGCGTTTTGGTCGAGGCGATTGTCGTGTCCGAAATGAACGAGAGATTATCGCCGAAGAAAGAGCCGCCCACCACGATGGCTACCATATAGGGAAGGTCTGTTCCCGTCTTTTCGGCCAGCCCTACGGCTACGGGGGTCAGGGCAACGATAGTGCCCACGCTCGTGCCTATGGACAATGAGATGAAGCATGCGGCAATGAATATGCCTGCCAGCAGCAGGTTGTCCGGCAGGATGTGCAGGGTGAGGTTCACGGTGGCGTCGATGGCGCCCATTTGTTTGGCGCTTTGCGCGAATGCTCCGGCAAGGATGAAGATCCATACCATGAGCATGATATTCTTGTTGCTGGCGCCTACTGAGAACTGATAGACGCGCTGCTCCAGCTTCAACCCCCGTGTGATGGCGATGGCGTAGCAGGAGGACAGCAGGAATGCCACGGTGATGGGCATTTTATAAAAGTCGTTCGCCAGGAGGGAAGTTGCCAGATAGAGGCAGAGGAAAACCATCAGTGGGCTGAGTGTCCACCAGCCGCCTTCGGGCTTTTGGGTTGTATTTGTTGTCAGTGGCATTTTGTTATTATATTTAGTAATGTAATCCGTGCCTAAAAGAAACTGGTAAGCTTGTTTTGACACACACCGCATCACCCCTCCGCTTTTTGAGTTTCTTGCTCTTCGGTCAATGCGCTTGTGCCACCCGCTATATCATTTATTGTAATAAAACTCAATATTTTCCTTTGTCAGCAGGTCAATCGGCATGAAGTTCTCTCTTGTCACCTCTTTTTTCAGGATAAGATGCTCGCACAGGGTCTTTATGCCATCGAAGCCTTGCAGCGCAGGCTGCTGTGCGATGAGAAAGAATATGCTGCCTCTTTTCAGGCACTCTACGTTGCGTTGCAGCAAATCATAGCCCATGAGGTTGAAGTCCTTTTTTTGCTTCTTCAGCAAATATTCCCCGATGATATATGCTTTCGAGTTGAAAGTGATGCCGTTTTTCACGGCCGGATGCTTCGTGAAGAACTCGTCCAGCATCTGCGAATCCTCACTGTCGCGCTTGGCATGCAGGTCCAGATCCCAGATGCGGCATGCGGGATGGTGCTTCTGCATATATTCACGGAAGCCTATCTCGCGCCGTTCCTGCTGGTTCGATCCCACGATCCCTTCGTTTATCTTGCGGAAAATAACGATTTCAAGGGCATCTTCGCCGGCAATCAGCATCAGCATGCGGGCGGCAAAATATCCGCTTTGGTGCGAGTTCTGCCCGAAGAAGGAGAGGGCGGGCTCCTCCTTGATGTCCGAGTCTATATATATATAAGGTATGTCATGCTCTGTCAGTCCGTCCGTAAACAACTTGGTGTATTGCGGGACGGTGGGTGCAAACATTACCCCGTCAGGTTTCAGTGCCAGAATGCTTTGGGAAGCTTCGGCGAACGAACGGTAATCGTAGGGGTCATAATAGGAAATCCACACGGCAACATTGAAATCGGAGTAAGTCGTCACGGCCTCGTTTATGCCTGCCTCCACCTCTGTCCAGTATTCTCCTTTCTCATGTTGGGGCAGCAGGCAGGCAAATGTGTATTTCTTATTGGAGGCCAGCGCGCTGGCGTACATGTTGGGCTGATAGTCCAACTGCTTCAGAATCTCTTCCACCCGTTTCCTGCTGGATTCGGAAACACCGCTTCGCCCATGAATCACACGGTCCACAGTACCTACTGACACATCTGCCATCTTGGCGATGTCTTTTATTCTTATTCTTTCTGCCATCTGTTGATCTGCTATTTGAACAACCTTGTGCTCGCACACAATAATAATATTGGTATTTTCGATACAAATATATGATAATTTCTTGTATTTCAAAAATTGTTGTATCTTTGTGCCCGCACACGGAGGCTGCGAAGGATGCACTTTTTTACAGTTTATACTTCATGTTATCAGTTGTTTAATGTTGTTTTTTGCTTTAAATGACAAATTGAAAGGAAATAGACCAATCATATATTAAATAAAAAGATAAAAGATTATGGGAAAGAAAGTAGTTACATTGGGTGAAATCATGCTGAGGCTGTCCACTCCGGGAAACACCCGTTTTGTGCAGTCCGATTCTTTTAATGTGGTATATGGTGGCGGTGAAGCCAACGTCGCTGTCAGTTGTGCCAACTACGGGCATGATGCTTATTTTGTAACCAAATTGCCGAAGCACGAAATCGGACAGTCGGCAGTAAACGCACTGTGCAAGTATGGTGTAAAGACGGATTTCATAGCTCGTGGAGGTGACCGCGTGGGCATTTACTATCTTGAAACCGGCGCTTCCATGCGCCCGAGCAAGGTTATTTACGACCGTGCACATTCTGCCGTTGCAGAGGCCGACCCTTCGGATTTTGATTTTGACGCCATTATGGAAGGTGCGCACTGGTTTCACTGGTCGGGCATCACTCCCGCCATCTCCGACAAGGCTGCCGAACTGACCCGCCTGGCCTGTGAAGCTGCCAAGCGCCACGGTGTCACGGTATCTGTTGACCTTAATTTCCGCAAGAAACTCTGGACGAAAGAAAAGGCCCAGTCCATTATGAAACCGTTAATGCAGTTCGTGGACGTCTGCATCGGCAACGAAGAAGATGCGGAACTCTGCCTCGGCTTCAAGCCTGAGGCAGATGTGGAAGGCGGCAAGACGGATGCTGAAGGCTACAAGGGCATCTTCAAGGCTATGGCCAGGGAATTCGGTTTCAAATATGTCGTCTCCACCTTACGAGAATCGTTCTCCGCAACCCACAACGGCTGGAAGGCAATGATTTATAATGGAGAGGAATTTTACGAATCGAAGCGTTACGACATCAATCCTATCATTGACCGTGTGGGTGGCGGCGACTCTTTCTCCGGAGGCATCATCCACGGCCTGCTCACCAAGACTGACCAGGGAGCCGCCCTCGAATTTGCGGTGGCTGCATCTGCATTGAAGCATACCGTCAACGGTGACTTCAACCTCGTTTCCGCCGAAGAGGTAGAAGCATTGGCGGGAGGTGACGCAAGCGGTCGCGTGCAACGCTAATAATTCTTGAGCATTCATTGTTCATACTCAGGAGTTAAGTTGTAAGAAGTTAAGGAGTGAAGCGAGCGATAACTCCTTTTAACTCCCTTAACTTCACTGTGAATTATAGATTAGAGTTATACATTAAATTATTGATTAATGCAATGGCAAAATTTGATAAGATAGCCGTATTGAACAAGATTGGTTCTACCGGCATGGTTCCAGTATTCTACCATAAGGATGCAGAAGTGGCAAAGAAAGTAGTGAAAGCCTGCTATGAAGGCGGTGTGCGCGCATTCGAGTTTACCAACCGGGGCGACTTTGCCCATGAAGTATTTGCGGAAGTTGTGAAATTTGCGGCGAAAGAATGCCCGGAAATAGCTGTGGGCGTAGGTTCTGTCGTTGATCCTGCCACGGCTGCCTTGTACTTGCAGTTGGGAGCCGATTTTGTTGTGGGTCCTTTGTTCAATCCTGAGATAGCCAAGATCTGCAACCGTCGCCTGGTGGCCTATACTCCGGGATGCGGAAGCGTTTCGGAAGTGGGCTTTGCGCAGGAAGCCGGTTGCGACCTCTGTAAGATTTTCCCCGGCGACGTATTGGGCGCTAAACTCGTGAAAGGGCTATTGGCCCCGATGCCCTGGTCTAAATTGATGGTTACGGGCGGTGTAGAGCCCACTCGGGAGAATCTGACTTCATGGATCGGAGCAGGCGTGTTCTGTGTGGGCATGGGTTCCAAGCTATTTCCCAAAGATAAGGTTTCCGCCGAAGACTGGACTTACGTTACTGAAAAATGCAAGGAAGCCTTGGCTTATATTGCGGAAGCAAGAGGATAGGATGATTCATTTTGTTTTTGTGTTTACAAGTGTAAATTTCATGCTTCCTCTCTAAAACTATGTTATAAAACATATGGAAAAAGCTTTTCATGTTTGCGAACACAAAAAAACATCCTACCTTTGTAGTGCTGTTGGGAAACAGCTAATGTTTACATAATAAAAATAGAGTTTTTCAGTATAGATATTAGTTGTTAGGTAAAAAGATTGAAATTTAGTTTTTTCATAGGCTAAAAGATTTGGATTTAAAAATAGGTAATTAGGTAAAGGTAAAATTAAGATTAATGTTTTTCGAATAAGGTTATTGAAGTTTTTTCAGAGGTAAAAAGAAAGATTGATTTTTGGATAACAATTAGATGTGATGTAAAAAAAGAAAAGCCTTTATGGCTTTTCTTATGAGTGGCGAGGGGTTCGTGAGAGCTTGCTCGTTTTTTTATGTCCCTGCTTCTGTTTTCCGTATCTTTTATCCGGATTCTTCTTCTTTTTTGTATCTTTGTATCGAATATTCCTGAGATCGGATTTTCTGACTTACAGGAGGATTAAATCGAATGAGCCGTGGAACAGATATTAATTATATTTGACTGGATTCTATACATCCTGTTCGCCGTAAATGTAGTGTATTTGCTGGTGTATAGTTTAGCTTCGTTGTGCCGTAAACCTTCTGTGCCCTTACCGGCCGACGATTATAAACGTTTTGCAGTGCTTATTGCCGCCTATCGTGAAGATGCGGTTATTATGGCCACCGTACATTCCTGTCTGGCGCAGGACTATCCGAGTGACAAGTATGATGTCGTGATTATCTCCGACCACATGCTGCCCGAGACAAATTCAGCCTTGTCCGGGCTTTCCGTTAAATTGCTTCAGGTCGATTTCGAGAAAAGTACGAATACCAAATCCTTGAAGGCGGCTCTTGAGTATCTGGATGAGGACGACTATGACGTGGCATTGATAATAGATGCGGATAACATCATCGGCCCTTCCTATCTGTCCGAAGTGAACAATGCCTTTGCCGTTTCCGGCGTTCAAGTGGTGCAGTCCCACCGCATAGCCAAGAACCTGAATACGGACATGGCTTATCTGGACGCCGTCAGCGAGGAAATCAATAATTCCATATTTCGTTTGGGACATGCCAATCTGGGCATGTCGGCCGCTCTGATCGGTTCGGGCATGGCCTTCGAGTACCCCCTGTTTCGTGCTGCGATGATGAGCAACACTTCGGTGGGAGGCTTCGACCGTGTGCTTGAGATGAAGCTTCTTTACCAGGGGGTACGTTTCCACTATTTGCCCGACACCTGTGTAAAGGATGAGAAGATACAGAAAGCGCATAGCTTTTATCAGCAACGCCGCCGTTGGTTGTCCGCCCAATATTACAGTCTGGGCGAATTCATGCATCATCTTCTTCCCGCCCTCTGTGCCCGAAAATGGGATTTCTGCGACAAGCTTTATCAGCAGGCCTCTTTTTCGCGTGTGCTGTTATTGGGATTCACGTTTATAATTTCTCTTGTATATTCCTTGTGTGCCTCTCCGTCGGCATATAAGTGGTGGTGCATTTTCATCCTGTTGCTGCTGGCCCTTGCTCTTGCTGTTCCCCGTTATTTCTGGAAGTGGCGTTTGTTCAAGGCCTTGTGCTTGGTTCCTTCTTCCTTCGTGCTGATGTTCTTCAATCTATTCCGATTGGGAGAAGCCAACAAAAAATTCATTCATACGGCACATGGGGTAGATTAAAGATTATACTTATGGAAAAGAATGCTCCTGAAATATCAGTTATTGTTCCTGTCTATAATGCCAGGCAATACCTCGCTAAATGCATAGATAGTATTTTGTCGCAGACATTTACCGATTTTGAACTGTTGTTGATAGATGATGGCAGTCCTGATCGCTGCGGGGAAATCTGTGATGAATATGCACGGAAAGACAGGCGGATACGGGTGTTTCACCAAGAGAACAAGGGAGTGAGTGCAGCAAGGAATGTGGGGATGGAGGCTATGACGGGCAGGTATCTGGCTTTTATTGATGCGGACGACTGGGCTTATCCCGATTATTTGCGGTATTTGTATGAGGCGCTGCCGATGAATGGCGGAAGTGGTCTGATCGTTCAGGGCTTTCGTTGTTTTGATGCCAGAGGCGCTGATATGCAGGTAAAATCGCTTCCGAACCGGCTTTATGAAGAGAAAGATTTCGGACGTGCCATCTGTGAATGCAATTTGGCAGAATGGGGATATTCAGCCTCCAAACTATACAAAGTGGATGTTATCAGGAATAATCATTTGAGGTTTGATACTCGAATCCATTGTCTGGAAGATCTGCTTTTCATGTATCGGTATCTTTTTCATTGTGATTATTTGCTTTTAGGCGACAGGCAGGAGTATGCATATATCAGGCATCTCGATTCAATCTCCCATACCATTCGCCCGTTTGATTCTGTATATGCCGGTTTCCGGTTATACCGGGCATTGTTTATTGAGATGCAAGAGCGCTGGCAATTTCCGGCACAAGGGCGTGAAGGCATGATACGGTCTATGATGATGGGCTTTGATTGGTCTTTGAAGACCGATTATTGTCAAAGATATGACGTCCCCCGCAAAACACGGATTTCACATTTGCGTCTGCTTATAAATGATAATTATAGAATGATGTGCAGCCATTATCATCCGGTCTATAAGCTTGACAAGATAGGGAAGATGCTGTTGAAGGCCCGTCTCTATGGCCTGTATGACTGTTATATCGTCTTTTTGATCAGGATGAATATAACATCATTCTTGCATGCACCGCATCCATGACTATTTTATTCACACTAAAGGCATTTAAGTAAATGAATACGATGCTGCACATACCGGAAGGCAGTTACACCTCCTACATAAATAATCCACTTCTGTTCCACTTCCCCCAAAATAGAAGTCAATATTATAGTTGTGGTAATTGCAGATATAGTTTACAAATTTGAATATTCGCCCATTTCACTTTCATTTTTATGCTTCATAATCACGGCTCTTTCTTATGAAAATAAGATAAACACGGCTTTCAAGACAAATATAAATATCTGATATTCACTGCAAATAAATGATATCCAGTTCTGAATAATTGGGTAGGGACTATTATGTGTTCAATTTTTCTTTAAATGAAAGACCGTGTGGTCAGTTCAGCTTAATAAAGTTTAGGTTTAGCTCGCTAAACCTAAACTTGGCGGGTGTAAACCTAAACATTAGCCGCCCTTGCATCTATATGTTCGGCACGAGGAAACTATGTGTCCAACACGAGGGATATATAGTTCCAACGTGAGGGGTCTCTATCTCCAACACATTGCATCTACATATCCCTCACGTTTCATCTGTACATCCGGCACGTTGTAACTATAGATACCGGTTCTTCGTTCATCGTTTCATGGCTTTTCTGCTTTGTATCAAAATCAGCTTACATGAAAGGGGGACTGAAAGGGGGCTGTGTCAATGTACTATCATATGTAATCACCCATGTACAGCCTTATCCAAGCAGATATGAAAGGATGAATCGGGAAAACGACATTCCTGTACATGTGGCGATTTTATCACATAGAAAGTGCCAAGATTATGAATGGGGACATGATTGGAGGAGCTTTCAAGGCTCCTTTCATGGAGTTGCCACGGTATTTCCAATCGCTATGTGTAGATGTAGCTATTTCTGCTATAAAATAGAACTAATTTTGAGAGCTTCACTATTTTTTTATGAAAGAGCCATGACTTTAACGTTGAATTTTATGCTTTTATCCAGAAGAGTTGTTAACTTTGTGAAAAGAAAACCAGATTAATGATAATGAAAGAAGAAGTAGGGGCATTCCTCAGGCTGTTTCATCAGAAGCTGAAAATTTTCCGCATTAAGAGGAGGAGAATAATGAAAAGTCCATTTACCGGAGGCAAGGTCACCTTGCAACAAGAAAAGTCGGAATTGATTTTTCGTAAAGAGAAATTTCAGTATGTATCTCTATATTATCAATGTGAAGATACCAAAGAGAGATTTACCACCACAGAGATTGATGAAATTAACTTGGGGCAGGTCTATAATCAGTATCGTGCAAAATATGGCATTCCAATAATATCGGATGAAGTATGAATGTAACAAATCTTTTAAGGCATTCAAGTAAATGAATACAATTAATTATTCAATAATCATCCCCCATAAGAACATCCCGCAGTTGTTGCAGCGGTGTTTGGATTCTATTCCTCAAAGAGAGGACATACAGATTATAGTAGTGGATGATGACAGTTCTCCGGAAGTGGTGGACTTCTCAAACTTTCCTGGTCAAGACAGGGCAGGAGTGGAGCTCCTCTTTACTAAGGAGGGCAAGGGCGCAGGCTACGCCCGCAACTGCGGACTTGCTCGTGCAAAGGGCAAGTGGTTGCTCTTTGCTGATGCCGATGATTACTTCTTACCGGATTTCATGAATGTGTTGGATGCTTATCGTGATACGGATTATGACTTGATTACGTTCCGGGCGGAGAGTGCCGGTTCTGATACTTTAGAACCGCTTCCGCCTCGCCAGTTGAACTATGACAAGATTGCGGAAGATATGGACTTGGAGATACTGAAGTTCCGCAACGACGTGCCGTGGGCAAAGATGGTGTCTGCAAGGCTGGTACGCGATCACCGCATTTGTTTCGATGAGACAATAGCTGCTAATGATGCCATGTTTTCTGCAAAGGTAGATTATCATGCCCGCAAGGTGGCGGCATGTTCCAAGTCTGTTTATTGTGCTACTGTTCGCGGTGATTCCTTGCAGTATGCTGTGAAGTTAGAAAGCCTTCTTGCCCGTGTGGAGGTTGCTTGCCGATTGAACCGCTTTCTGAAGAATATCGGGCGGGCGGACAAGACGGTGTACAGCTATCGCCGTGTAATGGATTGCCGTAAGCATTTCGGACGCAGGGGATACAGGCGTGCAATGGCTATCTATCTCCGCCGTGAACGTTTGGAAAACATCAGCAAGACCTTGCTGGATTTGCTGAAGTGTAAGTTTCGGAAATTCTTTTGTTTTGCAAATGTAAAATAGCGAGACCTTTAATGAAGAGGAATGGTGATGCCGCAATTTTTGTCCATTTTAATTCACTGTGAAGATAGCTGAAATCTTCAGAAAAGCTTATCTTTGCAGTGCTTAATTTTGAATAGAGAACAATCTGTAAGAAACTGCCGCCCATGTCCGAGTCCCGTCTTCATAAAAGCTACCTCAACGCGCGTGTCAATGTGCTCTTCTACCTCATCACGCTGTTCATCTCTTTCTTCTCCCGCAAGATATTTCTTGAGAAGTTAGGGGCGGACTTTGTGGGCTTGACGGGCACGATGCAGAACTTGTTAGGCTTCCTGAACCTTGCCGAACTGGGTATAGGGGCATCCATCGGCTATGTGCTCTACAAACCTATTTTCGACAAGGATCAAGATAAGATAAAGGAAATAATCTCAGTGCTGGGCTATCTCTACCGCAATGTAGGGCTGCTTATTTTAGGTGCTGGATTACTTCTCGCTTGTTTTTTGCCATATATATTCGCGGATGTCAGCATTCACCTCGGAGTTATCTATTTCGCTTATTTCGCGTTCTTGGCTTCCGCTCTCATCAGCTATTTTATCAATTACCGCCAGACCTTGCTGGGGGCCGACCAGCGCAACTATGTGGTTACCGTTTACTTCCAGACGGCGAATATCGTGAAAGTTTTCCTGCAGATAGCGCTTGTGTGCTATGTGGGCAGCTTTTATCTGTGGATAACTGTTGAATTGTCATTTGGCATTCTGTATTCATTCATATTGAATTGGAAGATTAATCAGGTATATCCGTGGCTGAAGTGCAGTGTGGCGGAGGGTAAGCAGAAGTATCCGGAGAACAAGATTATCGTGCATAAGGCGCGCCAGATGTTTGTGCACAAGCTGGCCGGGATGGGCAGGTCGCAACTGCTGCCCTTTCTGGTCTATGCTTTTACCTCGCTGAAGCTGGTGGCCTATTATGGCAACTATATGCTGCTGCTCACCAAGCTGAATCAGTTTGTGGATAATTTTCTGGGAAGCACCGGGGCAGGCGTGGGCAATCTGATAGCTGAGGGAGACATGAAGCGCATACAGCAGGTGTTTTGGGAGTTGAGTTCATTGCGGTTTTTGATAGCTTCATTCTTGACTTTTGCGCTGTATCATCTGATGGATCCATTCATTACGGTATGGTTGGGAGAGGAGTATATACTGCCGCATTCCGTATTGATTGTTATTCTCACCAATTTCTTCATCAGCCAGTTCAGAGGCACGAACGACCAGTTTATTTTTGGTTATGGACTGTTTCACGATACATGGGCCCCGGTAGCCACGCTGGTCATAACGGTGGTGGTGGCTTTGCTGGGAGGATATTTATGGGGGCTTCCCGGTGTGCTGCTGGGCGATATGGCCAGTTCAATAACCATTATCAGTATATGGAAACCTTATCTTCTTTATAAAGAAGGATTCAAAATGCCGGTGAGGTTGTATTGGAAGAATATTCTTTGTTATTTGCTGCTTGCTGTTCTTTCATGGGGGCTGGCGGACGTTATTCTCTATTTTCTTCCGCTGTCAGAACCTTCCGGGGGATATGGCATGTGGATTGTATATGCCTTGGCATCTTCGCTCGTCTTTCTGCTGATATCGGGTGGAAGCTTCTATTGCTGTTCGCAGGGGATGCGCTCGTTGGTGGGACGTTTCCGGCGTAAATAAAAAAAAGAAGAGGACGCTTCCCTTGTTCGGGGTTGCATCCTCTTGCTTCATTCACTACTTTTCCCGTTTTTTATCACTTGTTTCACGGCTTTGATGCGGTTTTCGATGTGGAAGACCTTTTGATGTAGAACGAGTACGTCGCTCTCTGCTGCATCACCGATAAGGAACTGCACTATCAGAATGTGCTCTTCATCGTATTCAAGCTGAACGGTACGGCGGAAGAGGCACTGCAACAAATCAACGAAAAGTGGTATGCCCTGCCCTTTACCACCGACAGCCGGAAGCTGTTCAGGATAGGGGGGAACTTCAGTGCGCAGATACGGAATATCAAACGCTGGATTGTGGGATGAGGCGCATGCAGATGCCACTCCACGTGCCGCTTATCGCAGCCTTTGCCAATGCGGCTTCTCCGTGCAGCAGGTAGGTCAGCGCCTTTTTAGGTGCAGCCAGAGTCAGGATGTAGAGGCAGGAGAGCAGCTTCCCCGTTCCAGACAGGTTTCTGCGCGCAAACAGCATCCGTGCGCGCGACAGGTAGAACTCCCGCAGCGGCGTGCCTTTTCGAGCCGTCATGCTTTCTTTGTGATAGACCACGGCGGCAGGTTCGTACCATAGGCGGTAGCCTGCTTTCTTTATTTGTACGGACCAGTCCAGTTCTTCGTAAAACAGGAAGTAAACTTCGGTCATGGGACCCGCATCTTGCAGGGCTTTACGGCTCACCATCATGGCGGCGCCATGCAGTGAGGCTGTCTCGCAAGCCACATGGAAACAAGGAGCGTCTTTTTGCATGAACCCGATAGACTCATTGCGCAACGTGACGGGGCTGAGGGGGGTGAAACCTGCATATTGCAGTGTGTCTGGCTGAGCGGCGAACTTCAGCATGGGCGATACTCCGCCGTTTCGTTGCGGATCGGCCTCTATGCGTTGTACCAATGTGTCCAGTATCGGTTCTTTGATGACGGTGTCGTTGTTGATGAAGAACAGGTAGGCTCCTTCGGCCGCTTTCAATCCGGCATTGTTGCCGCCTGCAAAGCCGTTGTTGATGTTCTGCACTACCTTGATACATGGATATTTATGACGTATTTCTTCGGCTTCGGGCAAGTGAGAACCGTTGTCCACAACAATGATTTCATAGTGGGGATAGGTTTCATACTTGCGAAAGGAGTCAATCATTTCGCAGGTGTCATGCAGCCCGTTGTGGTTGATGGTGATGATGGAGATGAGTGCTGTCATGGTCTTTTTTATTTTTTCTTCAGCCAGAATACGGCCCAGTTTCTGAAACAGACATATTTTCCCAGACGCAGGCGTCTGAAGCGACAAACTGTTTCCACTTTTTCGAGGAAAGTCATCCGGTGGCTCGCCCAGATCACGTCGTTCAGGGTATATGACAGGTATTTGTCAATAATAGCCTTCCATTCGAGATGTTGCTCTCCGAGAGTACGTATTTGGGTACATACGGTGGTGTATCCTTCAATGTTGCGCATGCCGAAGTGATTGGTCATGATGGAGTTGGAACGTATTCTTCGTTTGAAGAAGGCTTCGGGAACATAACATACTTTTTGGGAATTTAAATAAATTCTCATAGCAAAAGTGTGGTCTTCATGAATAATGCCGGGATGAAAACAAGTGAAGCATTTCTCCAGAAACAAGCGGTTAACCAAACATAGACAAACAGAAGTGAGATACAGTCGGTTGTTAAGCTCATATTCTAACATCTCGATTCCCGGATGTATGAATTCATCTATTTTTCCTTTTCTACCATAGTGTGGAATATTTTGGCTGTCTGATGATTCCACTAATGGTTCTGCATCGAAGAATACGAAATCCAATCCTTTCTTTTCGCACAAGATGTAACAATGTTGAAGCGCTTGTATATCTAATATATCGTCACTGTCCATGAAATAGATGTATTTGCCGGTGGCATGCAGCAATCCCTGATTACGTGCAACAGACAATCCTTGATTGGGCTGTACGTACCATTTGATTCTTGTATCGCGTTCCGCATATTCTTCGATAATGCTTTGGCTTTCGTCCGTGGAACCGTCGTTGATAAGAATAATTTCCAGCTCTTTTAATGTCTGATTACAGATGCTGTCCAACGTCTCACGTAGATAAGCGGCTGTATTATATATTGGAATAATGACAGAGACTTTAGGCATAGTATCTTATTTTAAGCTTTGATTACATATTCATATACTTTTTTCATTTGCTCTTTCCACGACAAGTGTCGGATAGAGTTTCTGATTTCTTGCGGGGATATGGCTTGATGCTTATAGAAATCTATCAGTTGGCAGATATTTATAGGGCTTTCATCTGCAGGAACCTTTAGTACATAGGGCATGCGGTCAAAGTCATCATCCGTTTCGGAATAGACGAAGCTAAAGCCTCTCGCCGCATATTCCCGGTTTTTCAGTGTCTTGATGTTGTATATGCCGCTGCGATGACGTGCCAGACTGCCCACCGCAAAGTCTGCCTGATTGAAAAGGGTATCTAATTCCTCACCATGCTTGGCCCCGTACAGGGTGACGTATGGCTGCAAATGATATTGGCGGATAGGTGCTTCAATTTCTTCCTCTTCCCGTTTCCCGCTCATTTTTCCTATCAGATGAAAATAGACTTTGTATTCGGGATTACCGGTGTAGTATTCTCCCAATCCTTTCAAGAGACGGTCGAAACCATGCCAGAAGTGAATTTCGGCGACTCCTATCAGGTGGAGTTCCTTACTCGTGTCATGCAGGGGAGAGCGTAGAGGAATGTGGGCAAAATCTATTCCGTTGGATATGCGGATGGTGGGGCAGCCGAATATTTTCTCATCATTGGAGAATGTGACAATGGAATTGACATACTTGCAGAACGCATGGCGGAATAGCTTGTCTGTATAGAGCTGCACTTTTTCCTTGCCGGAAGAGTATTCCTGGTCGTAAGGATAAGTGGGTATCTCCAACAGTATCTTAACGCCTTGCTTCTTCAGCGCTTTCACGAAATGGATGGTGAAAGGGTTGGTGTTGTGATAAGAACGGATATATACACATTGTATCTTTTCTTCCCGGACATACCGCACGATAGGGGCGAACGACAGTCGTTTTTTCAGTTTGGCGGTTATGCCTTTTCCTAAATCGACCAGTACTTTCCCGTCGATCATCCACTGCCTGTCTCCGCTGCCTGTAACCTCATAGTGGCAGGTGCGGACGTCCATTCCACATTGCTTGAGAGCATCTACCTGGTATCTGATTTTCTTACTGATACCATTGTACTCTTGAAATCCGTAAAAGACGAGGAAAAGGGTTTTCATAGTGCAGTTGTTATTTATAGGCAAGAGATTGATATACTTTAATCAGTTCGTCGGCTGTCTTTTCCCATGAAAATTGTTGGGCACGTAACAGCCCATACTCTCGTTGCTTTTGGTAGAGCGTGGCTTCGTTTTCAAGACGCAGCACTGCATCGGCTATTTCTTCCGGCTTGTATGGGTCTGTGGCAAGTATGTCCGGACCGCCTACTTCTGGCATGGAAGAAGTGTTTCCTGTGATAACCGGAGTGCCGCAAGCCATCGCTTCCACCAAAGGAATACCGAAACTTTCGCGCAGCGAGGGGTAGAGGAAAGCGAATGCGGCATTATACAATGTGGCAAGATCGGCATTGCTGATGTAGCCCGGATAATAAAGGTGCTGTTTCAGATTCTCACTGATTCCCTCCTGTTGCAACAGACTGTCTATATAGGTCTCTTTGAGGTCTGCGATAAGTAAGGGACGTTTGACGGATGATTTTTCCAGATAAAGGCTGTAGGCTTTCAACACCCTTGCCGCATTCTTTTTGGGGTCGGTGTTGCCCAGAAAGAATAAAAAGTCTTTCTGAGGGATATAACGGTTGACAATTTGCATATCTATGCTTTCCATAGGGTAGAAATGCTTGTTGTAACCATTGTAGATAGTCATGATGCGATTTGTGGGGATGTTGAGAGCTTTGCGTATGCGGTTACATTCAAAGTAGGAGACTGTAATGATTTTCCGGCATTTTTTCAGAATCCGGGGAACGGTCAGACGGCGATAGTACCAGCCCATTTCCTGATAAAGAGAGGGACTGCGATGTTGCCGGGGCTCCAGATAGATAATGTCGTGAAGTGTCAGTACCAAAGGAACCGGACACCATAGCGGAGCCGTGTTGGACGTGCAGTGCAGCAAATCTACTCCTAAGCGCCTCACAGCCCATGGCAGGGCTATTTGCTCCCAAAGCGGGTAGGTGGGACACGCCACTTCTATGATGGAGAGGTTGGCGGATTCCTCCAGGCAACGGTCTTCGCCCGGAGCGACGATAATGTAATATTCATTGCCGTCATTCCGTTTCTGCAATTCGCGGATGGTTTCCAGTGCTACGAAATCCATGCCGTGCTTGTTGGTACGAAATATCCGTTGGGCTTCTATGGCTATTTTCATGGTATATATCCCTTATTTCTTTTTAGGTAAAAAACGTTTTATGTGGCTGAATATAGCTGTAAATATAAGGACGGGAAGCGACCAGATTGCTTTGCGGAGGCGTCGGCTTACTTCTCCTTCGGGCAGTGCCATGAGGAATGAGAGGATAAGAATGGCAAGCAGTATGTACCATTTGGGAGCTAAAGTCCAGTCCAACAGGGTGACTGCTATTGTGAACAGCAGAATCAGCGCGATAAGTAAGAAGCGGGAAGGAAGCAGCCATTGGAAAAGCTTGAGCGCATAGTCCCATTCACCTTTCAGCAGCACGAGGGGGAGGTATCTCAAGGCAAGGAAGGTACTGGTGTACTGCGCCCGCAGCCACCCCATGCGCTGGGTCTGGTAGCCATCGGCGCTGTCTTCCTTTTTACTGAAACACACCACTTCTTCAAGGTATTCTGTGTAGATGTTTTGTTCCAGCAGAGCCACTTCCATGGTTTTGCTCAGGTCGTGCCCCTTCAGTCCGGGAGCAAGTTCGTGGAACATGGAGAAATCGAATGCCATGGCCGAGCCGATGAGGGCCGAAGAAAATCCCATGCGGGTGTGCGCCATGCGGAAGAGGTTGTTGTTGATCTCCTCGCTGGTGGCGCTGAGCACGGCGATGCTGGTGTTGAGGTTCTCGGTCATACGGTGGGCCTGTATGGAGTCGCAGCCCGAATAGTAGGCATTGTTGAATAGGTTGAGGGCATTGGGCACGATGCGGTTGTCGGAATTGAAGATGATAATCATGTCGTATTCGTCGGGTGCATAGCGCTCCATGACTTGCTGGATGGCATATACCTTGGTGCAGTATTCCTTATCGGGAACCACGATGTTGACGGGCATTTGCAGCAGGATGACAAGATCTTCTTCGGACAGTTGCGTGGCTGCCACGGCAATATCATACTTTTCGCGCGGATATTGCTGGGTGTCCAGAAACTGGTTGATGGATTCGATCACCTCTTTCCCATTGCGGAGCACGGTGAAAAGCACGAGGAAACGGTGCTGCACGGATGCCTCAGGGTAGGGATTCTTGTACTTCCCGAGTGAAAACAGGGCGCAGATGAATATGTAAGCGACCGGAATGGCCAGTAACAGGAACAGGATGGAATCGGTCATCTGCAGTGCGTTGTTGTTTTCATCCATCCACCAGTCCATACTGAATATTGAAAAAATATCTGGTATCATATCGTTGTTTTTTCTTTGGTTGCGGTTAATAATGCTTGTTGTTTTTCCATTGTAAGGCGTTCGTCTATGTATTTTCCGTTCATCAGGATGCCCAGAAACATTATCATCATGGCGCCGGTGGGGAACTGGGTAAAGAATGCGTTGCCGTAGGCGCTGATCATCATGCCGAATATGCCGCAGGCAAGCGCCGTGAGCAGATGGCGGAATTCGGGGTTCCTCACCTTGAACATGATGTAATAGCATCCCCACAGAAGGCTGCCGGCATATATCAGCAGATACAGCGTGATGCCCACTATGCCGGTTTCAGTCCATATCTTTACGTAGGTGGAGTCGTTGGGAATGGAGGTGGTGAGCCTGTTACCGAATTTTCGGGCTTCCACTCCACCCAGCCCGAGCCCTTCGCCGAAAGGCTTGGACCTCAGATACTCGGCCAGCTTTTGCTGGTTCTGCTTCCTCACCAGGTAGGAGGCGTCTTTG
This sequence comes from Bacteroides helcogenes P 36-108, assembly GCF_000186225.1. Classification (NCBI taxonomy): domain Bacteria; kingdom Pseudomonadati; phylum Bacteroidota; class Bacteroidia; order Bacteroidales; family Bacteroidaceae; genus Bacteroides; species Bacteroides helcogenes. The sequence goes on from NC_014933.1 coordinate 2,509,983, forward strand.
CTGGGACGGAAGGCCGTGCGCATGCGGCTTATCATTGTATTGCTCTCTCCTATGTATGTAAAGGCGAAGAATACATAGATGAAGCATCCCGCTATGGCGGCTACACTCATCAGCCTGATGTTCTTGCTGATGAGCGCGAACAGCAGCAGGCCTCCCAGGGGCACTACTATGGCTCCTCTGGTTCCGGTGATGAACATGGAGTACAGTGAAAGCGCAGAGATACAGAGATAATAGACTTTCAGGCCGAACTTCTTGCAGGACAGGGCGACTATGCCGAATACCGTACAGGCAAATCCCATGTTGGATCCGTAGTTGCCCGCATCGGTGAATATTGAAAAATAGCGGGTGATTTGGGGAAGGAGATGGGTCTTGTACATGCCGCTTTCCATCATATAGCCGTATTCGATGGAATCGAAGCCGGCGATCTTCTGGTAAAGGCCTTTCAATATGGCTGCCAGGGTGAGTATGGAGAACAGCAGCACCAGCCGGTTGACCTGTCGATAGGACGTAGCCAGCAGTACCGTGATCAGAGACACCAGAAACGTGTTGTATATGAATCCTCTGGAATAGATCCAGGCTTCTATGGATGCCGTAGGATTGGCCGCTTCGAGCAGGCAATATACGGCCAGTATGGCGCCGCCTATGGTGAGGATGTTAAGCGACTGTTTCCATGGAAAGCGGTAGTGAAGTGCCGTCTGGATGACAATGGCGAGCATGATGCTCCACCAAAGGATGTCCGACAGTACGCTGAGACCGTCTTGACGGCTGTAACGGGCCAGCGGAGTGAAGAAGTAGTTGAATATGAAAAGCAGGAATATGAAACGTTCCGGCTTGCGGAGGTGGATGATGAATATACACAAGAGCACAGGCAGAATCGCTACCAGCCCTACCATTGCCAGGTTTTGGCTCAAGGTGGCCGAAACGATGCAGCCCAGTCCGGTGCAGAGTATGCCGAAAGTCAGGACGGGAGATGATATGTAACTTCGCCTTATGCTCATTTTACGGCGGCTTTTTTAGCAGTCAGTCCCAACTGTGACAGTCGGCTGACGAAACTGTGCATGGGTGTCCGTGGAGGTAAGTCGCCGGTGAAGGCCTCCACCACTTCGCGGTCGGCATTGTTCAAGTAGAGTGCCATCGGGGCATCACCCAGTATTTCTTTCATGGACTTCAAGTTGGCGTCGTCACTTTTGCCCCACAGACGGCAGGCGTTGGCGATGAGTAAATTGAAATCCGCTTGTTTCAATGCGGGCAAAGGCAGGCTGGCGCTGCTCACTGACGGATATTCCACAAGAATGATGTCGGGTATCTGTTCGGCCGAGTTCAGTTGCCAGAAATCGGATAGCTGCTGTGCACGGACGTATTGCTTGTCGTTTGTTTCAAAATCAACGCCGTATTTCACGATGCGCGTGCGGAGCCCTTCGGAGGCCCAATGATCGGCAAAGTATTTGGCAAGGAAGGACTTGCCTTCACGGTCTTCCATGCTGAGCAGATTGATGACGGTGGGCCGTCCGGTTGCCAGATATTTATTGAGCTGGCGGCAGGAGTAGGCTGCTGCGCGGCGGTTGCAGGCTTTCAGGAAGCCCCTGAACTTGAGGTTGCTGATGCCGTTGAATGCGGCGATGACGGGCAGTCCGCTGAGTCGCCGGCTCCGTTCGGCATCACGCAGGGTGCGGTCTATCAGCTCGATCACCAGGAAGTAGAAGGTGATGAATATCAAGCTGCCTATCATGGCGGCTATGACGTAGATCATGCGCTTGCGCCCGTTGTCGGTCAGGGGATATTCGGGCGGGGCGATGATCTGCAGATTGGCGGTGGTCATCTTGATGTTCTGCAGGCGCAGGCGCGCTTCGGACAGTCCTCGGAGCTGCTCGCGGTAGGTGTCTTCGGCTATTCCGATGGCACGTTCCTTGCGTTTTACCTGAGTGCCTACGGGCGAAAATTCCTGATATTGGTTCACGATCTCATCCCGGCGTTCCTGCAGGACTTTCAATTCGGCCTTGGCTTTGGCTTCATTGACGCATGCGGCCAGCCATTCCGTTATCATGTTTTCGATTCCCACTCCCTCTTTGGTGAAGTTATATTCATTGAGGTTATCGGAGATATGGCTGATTTTTTTTTCTGAATTGCGCAAATCCGTTTTGTCCTTCTGCAGCACTTCATTGTTTTGGAGCTCCGTGCCGGTAGAGAATATCTCCTGTTCAAGTATGCTTTGATTTAGGTTCGTGATCTTTTCCAGCTCTTTCAGCAGGTTCGTGTTCTCGCGTATGATCTTGGCGCGGATGTCCATCTTGCTTTCCAGCATTTTGCGGAGTGATATGGCAGATTCATAGGTGCGTTTCGCAAGCTCTTCCCGGTCATCCACCCCATATTTTGTACCTGCCAGTGATTTGGTCTGCTCATCATAATTGATGACCTGCTTCTCGACGTTATAGAACATTAAGTCGTCTTCCTCGTTGTTCAGATTTTTTTTGGCGAGTCTTACCTGTTCCTCAAAATAGGCTATCACATTGTTGGTAGCGCTGAAACGGAGAATTTCGTAAGCTTTAATCAGTTCATCCTCCAGAATTTTGATGGTGTTTTGTGTGATGCCGGGATCGGCGCTGGTATAGGTGAAGCTGATCAGGTCGCTGACTCCCAGACGCTTTACCACTATCTGGTCGAGGGCGCTGAAGCTGTAAAAGGCCACCGGACGGCTATACATGGCATAGATGAAATTGGAAGGGTTCTCCTTGCGGTATTTTTGCAGCTTTTCGATGGTTTTGTCCAATGACGAACGGTCCACCAGCGCCAGCACTTCTTTGGGAGTGGTTTGCAGCAGTTGGCGGTAATGCTTTGCCTGAATGTACATGTTGTCTTGCCATTCTTGCCCGTAAACCAAGCTGGTGGCAAGCAGGCGGAGCGAGACTTTCTCCAATGTGTTTTTGGATTTGGATATATTGATGAGATTGTCGAAAATGCTGCTGATATTCTCTACTTTGCTTCCGTCAATATTGACGACATTGGTGACACCCGCATAGATATTGCTGTTTACAGTATAGCTGAATGGCAGAAACTGGGTGAAGTAGGCCACCAGTGCCGTGACAATAAAGCCGCCCCATAGCAGCCAGTAACGGATGCGATAGAAGAATTGCGCTATGAACTGTATTATATCCATGATGAGTCTATTTCCCTTTTATTATTTTTACATTTGTCAGCATTTCAAGCAGAATGATCGCATTGTGCAGGGAAACCCTTGCTTCGGCGTAAGACGTCACTGCACCCGAACGCCGTGCGCGCTCCAATGACAAAGATATGATGTCAATCTTTCCCTGTATGAAGTTGTTCTCCGAAATCTTCATCTGAGCATTGTACAGGGCCGCATTTTCTGCCTTGGCCTTGATGGTGGCCAACTGGGCCGTCACATTATTATACGCCTCCAGTACCCTGAGTTTCCGTTCTTCCATCACTTCCTCCTGCGTATGTTGCAGTTGCTCTATGCTGTAACGGTAATTCTTCAGCCTGAGAGGACGGTTGATCAGGTCGCCGAGCCCGACGCTGAAACTGGCGCCTACATTGAAGGTGTGGCGGCTGCTTGCCGTGGTCGATTGATACCAGTCATTGAACGTGTCGCTGTTGTCATTCAATACGTTGTAACGTCCGTACGAGTAATTTCCGTTCAAGCGGATGTAATTCCACCAGTTCCGCTTTTCTATGCGGTATTGGTTTTTTACCTGTTCCACTTGGCTTTGCGCGCGTTTCACGGTGGCGTTTTCTGTCACTGCGTCTATGAATACAGAGAGGGGAGGCAGTTCAAAGCCCTCTGTATAGCTTTGTATGGTTTGTGAGCTTTGTCCGGAAATAGTTTTTTCGAGTGCGGTATCGCTTTCCTTTAATGTTTCCAGAATCTTGATCCGTTCCTCGCGCGTCGTCTCTTTCTGGGCGTAGGCAGGATGAGGCGGCAGGAGCAGGAGAAATGCCGCTGCGCAGAGAAATGGTAAGAAGTATGTATGGTTTGTTGTCATTCCGGATGCTTTTTTGCTTTTGATTTTAAACTCTGGCTATACGTTCTCTTTTTGCACGAAAGCCGTTACCGTTTTGATGAGAATCTTCATGTCCATCCATAATGAAAATTCCTTGGCATACTTGATGTCCAGTTGCTTTCGCTCTTCGGCGGACATTTTTCCGGCTCCGCCGCGCTTTTCCACCTGCCACAATCCGGTGAGTCCAGCCGGCGCCATGAACCGTTCGATGTAGGCGTCGCTGGTCAGCAGTTCCGCTTCGTAAAGGGGAAGGGGGCGGTTGCCCACAATGCTCATGTCACCTTTCAGCACGTTGATGAGCTGGGGCAGTTCGTCTATGCTGTATTTGCGGATAAAGCGTCCTACGCGAGTGACACGGGGGTCGTTCTCTATCTTGATAAATGTATTTTTTTTTTCTTGCGATTTCTTTTTCTGGAATTCTTCTTCGGAAATCACGAAATCATCCGAAATCAGCAGAGTGGCTTCTTCCTCCGGAGTGCCTTCGAGGTCCTCGAAGCGGATGTCCGGTTCTTCGTCTGTAATTTCTTCTTCCATTCTGTATTGGTTGAGGACGTTCAGCTCTTTCAGCCGCTTGTCGGCATTGGCGTACATGGAACGGAATTTGAGAAAGTCGAATATCTGGTAGTTGCTTCCCACGCGTTCGGACTTGTAGATTACCCTTCCCTTGCTTTCCACACGGATGGCTATGGCCGTGGCAATGAGTAGCGGTGACAGCACGATGAGTACCGCCGCTGCAAAGAGTACATCGAAAGTGCGCTTCCACAAAGGCAGCCGGAAAGTATTGAGCTGCCGGCGATGGGACTGGCAGAACTCTTGCAGTTTGCTTTCTTTGCGCGTTTTGAGGTATTGTGTCATTTTTTGGATGGCGTTTTCGTTGGCCAGGGGAGACAGTGTGTTGTTGACTCCGGCCTGCAAATAGCATTTACGATCCTGCTCCTGAAGTGATTCGGTGATAAGGATTATATATACGCGCGGAAAACGCTTGTGCAGCAAGGATATGGTTTCACAGTCTTTTTGAATGTCGGTTTGCTCGTAGAGGATGGTTGTATTATACCGTTCACGGATGCCGTCAATGACTTTTGCAGCCTTGTTGTAGGAAGAAACGGCCATGAATATGCCGCTTGTGATTTTGCCCAAATGGTCGATGATGATATGGTTGTTTCCTATGTAAATATAATATAACATATCCTTTTATGTTTGGTTGTTTAGAGGTATTTTTTGATGCGGGCTTTCAATTCCATGGGATTGAAAGGCTTTAAGATATAGTCTTCGGCGCCGGCGTTGAGCAGGTTTATCCTTTCCGTGGTGCTTTCCTCACTTGAAAGCATGACGATCGGGATGTGCTCGAAAAGTGCATTGTTCTTCAGGTAATGCAGGAATTCAATGCCCGTCATTCTGGGCATACGTATATCCGAAATAATGAGGGCAGGTTCGTTCCCTTCATTCAGCCATTCTATGGCCTTGATGGGGTCTTCCACATACACTAAGTCGTTCTCCTTTCCCAAATAAACGGAAAGTACTTTACCTATGGCAGGCTTGTCATCTACAAATAGTATTGTTTTCATTGTTTATGTTTATATACGTTGTTTGCTATAAACAAAAATAAATATTATTTTCTATCTATGCTTTATAATTGTGATAATTGCAAATGCAAGTTAATGAACTTTAACTATGATTTGGCGAAAAGCGTGGAAAGGCATGTTTTTTCGATGCTTTTCCACGCTTTTGCAAGAGCAGATTTGCTTGCTCTCCGCATCCGTCAATTTTCCTTGAGTGGTGACAATTCCGTTATCGGGAAAACATTTCCGTTATTGAGTTCATACCATTTTCCGTTTTCGTTTCCATTCTGCTGTCCGCCGCTGGTGACCCATTTATTGAAATATGGATATACGGAAGATATCTTCTGGTACTCTAAAGGCCATGCAAACTCCGAGGGAATCACTACGCCCCATGCCAGGTTGTGCTCGCTGGTGTAATATTGTTTTTTCGTCAGCGACTTGTCATTACCTTGGTCAAAGTATCTGGTATTTGCCAGTTGGGTGGGCGCAAAACCGATCACGTGCACTTCAGTACGTTGTGACTTGACCGTGGCCGGAGTGGTGATGGCGAAGACGTCTATATTGCTGATTGTAAACGCATCGGCCTTCACGCCTGCGGAAGCGGGAATTTCCATAATGACATCAAATCCTCTGGTGTCGTATTTAAGGTTGGCTTTATCGGGCAGGGTGTTGATGAACGGGCCGTTCTCTTTATATCCTTCATTTCCCCATAATGCAAGGTGGGCATCGCTGAAAAGAATATAAGTGGCTTCTTTCTGTCCTTCTTCGAAGGAAGAATCGTCTCCGTTGACCGTGAACTTCTCCGTCTGCAAGTTTGCGGGCAGTTGGAGGAAGCGGATGCCAGCTCCCAGTTTCTTGGATGCTCCTATTGCGCGCAATTCTATCCGCATCTTGAGGCGTGTCACATTATTGTTTTTATCAACTTTTATTTTCTTGGAAGACATTGTGAGTACAAGGTCATTCATGTCAAAGTCACCGTATGTGGGCCAGTTGTCTTCAAATGCAAAAGTGTAAACGCTGCTTTCGTTGATCTCCGGAAGCTCCGGCTCTGTGGGCGTGCCGCCTTCGTTGCCGCCATTTATGATGCCGCTACATGTTTCAATGGTGTATTTGGATTCATTGTAACCAGTTTGTATGACGCCATTATCAGGATGAAGGCATTCGTCATTGTTGCCTGCCTGTGAAAAGTCCGGAGTACCTTCCATAATCAGGTTACCTTTCAGGTAAGTATGCCAATTATACTTGATGGTCTTTGCTTTGATCATGGATTTGTTGGCATTGGTTATATTTGTGGCTTCAAATTCTACTTTTCCTGATAATATGTTGAATTCGTCTGCCACAATTATGGAACCGTCCGTTAGTTTGAATATTGCATCGCTCTGGCTTTCTATCTTGGGCACTGGCTGCCAATTGCCGTCTTTATCCTGGCCTGCTGTGATAGAGCCTTTGTTCAATATGACATTTCTGAATTTAAAATTGTCTTTAACAATGAACGTGCAACTATTGTATAGTACATCAGTTGATGAATTGGTACATTGGGATACTTCGATAATTCCATCGTTGTAGATAGCTGCGCCTCCTTTCAGGTGATATCCGCGGATGGCCGCTTCTTGGTGGTTCACGATAACTGTTGCTTTGCTGTCATTGGTTGTCAGCATTCCGTTGTTTTCGTTCAGTTTGATGTTGCCGTAGTTGAATATCTTTCCATTGTTTAAATAAATCTTTGCACTGCAATTGATGTTCATCTTGTTCAGCAATTGGACCGATGTCAAGGTGAGTCCGTTTGCGTTTAAAGTGGAATGGTTGATTACATTGCTTCCGTTTATGCTGATTTCATTGCCTGCCTTGATTTCACCTTCATTAAATAGTTCAGGATTGCTCCCTAAATTCATCGTCAAATTTTGGCTGACGGTAATTGTTCCGAAGTTTTTGGTTGGACATCCCAAACTTAAAGTTGTACATGACAGTTTGCCTTCATTTTGTATAGTGAGGGTGTTTCCTGTTCCTATGGTGAGGTTTTCTGCAATGATTTCTCCACCTTTCATTACGTAAATGTCGAGATTTGAATACAGACCTGCCCAGCCGTTTAGCTTCCAAGTTCCTTGTACGAATACAGTAGCTTTGCCACTGTTGGTTTTTAACTGAATGGTATAAGGAGAAGCTTTGGTATATTCTTTCCCTATAATAAATTTTGCTCCATTGACAAGCGTTCCTTCATTCCATTGGTCGAAATAGCCGTCCGATTGGGTTGGAATGGTAGGTATAACTTCCGCTTCCTTGTATGCTTTATCTTCTATTTCAGTTATACCGGCAGCTTTGGCGGCTTCGGATGCAGAGGTGGGATTGCTTGTTGCTCTTGTATCGGCAGAGGCGTAATACAGCTTGCAATTCAACTTCCCTCCATTCTCCGGCACTTCATATTCGTAAATTTCTTTGCGTTGCTTCGGATCTGTCTGGCGGATGTACAGACGGGTTGTTGCTTTGGGTATATTGATATTGGCTGTATAGTTGCCGTTGCCTTTGGCCACTCCGGCCGCGATAGGGGTAGCGGTGGCGTCACTCAATGGGTTAGCGGTGAATACTTCCACTAAATAATTATACTGTCCTTTGAATTCATCCTTTACTTCAATATCAAGGTTTACGGAATTAATCATGGACCAGTTGAAGCCATCGGGGGCGGTGAAGTCTTTTCCCAACGGATTTTCCTTGGGTTCTGTTTGTATTCCCTTTTCAGGATCATACACATCATCCGCACAGCCGGCCAGTGCCAATGCGCATGTGATGGCGACCATCGCTGAAAAACAATTTAATGATTTCATAATCTAAATATGCGTTTAATATTGTTCTGTTTGCCAGAATAATCAAGTTTTGAGTTATTCACGCCACAAAATTAGGCATATTCTTTGGAATACAATGTGTAATAATTGATTTTTTTGTTTCTGAAATGGGGAGATATTGTTAAAAATGAGCTCTTTTCTCTTTTGGAAACTTGTAAATGCTGTTCAGACCGATCGCCGACTTCAGTCTTTTGTGATTTCTCCGGCAAGGTCCGAATTCATGAGGCTGCGGATTTCTTTTTGTCCGAGCCCGTGCCCCAGCAGGAACATGAGTTTGGTGACGGCACATTCGGGAGTACTGTCGTAGCCGCTGATGACGCCTGTGTCGAGGAGGTGCATCCCAGTTTCGTAACGTTCCATCTCCACGGCTCCGCTTTGGCACTGGGTGATGTTGATGATCACGATGCCACGGTCGGTAGCGTCCTTCAGTTGGCGGATGAACCACGCTTTCTGGGGAGCGTTGCCTGAGCCGAATGTGCGGAGAACCACGGCTTTCAGTCCGGGAACGTGTAGCACGGAATTGATGATGCTTTCCTGAATGCCTGGAAAGAGGGTGAGCACCACGACGTTGGTGTCGAAGAGGTAGTGCGGCTTCATGGGGCGCGATGGATCGGGGCGGCGGATGAACGGATGGTTATAGCGTATGTGTATGCCGGCTTTTGCCAGCGCGGGATAATTGAACGAACGGAAAGCGTTGAAGTTTTCTGCATTGATCTTTGTGGTGCGGTTGCCCCGCATCAGTTCGTTTTCAAAGAAGATGCACACTTCGGGCACTGCCGGAGTGCCGTCGGAATTTTTGGCGGCGGCAATTTCGATGGCAGTGATGAGATTCTCCTTGCCATCGGTGCGCAAGGTTCCGATGGGAAGTTGTGAGCCGGTGAGGATGACGGGCTTTGAAAGGTTTTCGAGCATGAAACTCAGGGCAGAGGCGGTGTAGGCCATTGTGTCCGTGCCGTGCAGAATGACAAAGCCGTCAAAATAGTCATAGTTGTAATTGATGATTTTGACGATTTTTGCCCACAGGGAAGGTTCCATGTCCGAGGAGTCGATGGGAGGATTGAATTGATAGGAAGAAATGCGGTAGTTGAAGCGCTTCAGTTCGGGGACATGCTTGAGCAGGTGGTCGAAGTTGAAGTTTTCAAGAGCACCGGTTTCCGGATTTTCTATCATTCCGATAGTTCCGCCTGTGTAAATCAAAAGTACGGAGGGGTAATCGACTTTCATAATTTTAGTATTTGGGGTTGGCTTTGGGCACAAAGATAGCGAAAAAAACTGACCGGAGACCAATGATTGATGATTTGTTTATGCGTAGCGCACTGAGTATGACACTGCATATAAAGAGAATGGATCTGCTTTTGGATCCTGTGAAGCCGGCGATGAGCTGATATACGTGCTGTGATTAAGCGGCATGCGGCCGCATCAATGCGAATATCCCTCAAAAGCCTGCATGGAGCAGTTTTTGAGGGACATTTGCATTGCGGGGATATTTGTCCCTACTTCTTGAGATCTTCTTTCAGTATTCCGATGGCCTTCTCCGCGTCTCCGTCGGTTTCGTTCAGCAGAGTGACGAAGCGGCTGCCTATGATGGCGCCGGAGGCATGGGCGCAGGCCGCTTCAAAGGTCTGCCTGTTGCTGATGCCGAACCCCACCATGCGGGGATTGCGCAGGCGCATGTCTTCTATTTTTTTGAAGTAGGCTTGCTTGCGGACGTCGAAATCGGTCTGGGCGCCGGTGGTAGCAGCACTGGAAACCATATAGACGAATCCGTCCGTATGTGCGTCGATCTCGCGTACGCGCGCCTCGCTGGTTTCGGGAGTGATGAGCATGATGACGCGGATGTCATGCTTCCGGGCAATAGCTTTATAGCTTGCCTCGTAATCCTTGAAGGGGAGGTCGGGAATGATGACGCCGTCGATGCCGCATTCCGTGCACTTCCGGCAGAAGGCTTCGAATCCAAACTGCATGATGGGGTTGAGGTAGCCCATGAGGATAAGTGGAATGCAGACGTCATGGCGGATGTCTTGCAGTTGTTCGAAAAGGAGGCGGAGGGACATGCCGTTCCGGAGGGCGCGGGTGGCGGCGTTTTGGATGACAATGCCGTCGGCCATCGGGTCGCTGAACGGGATGCCGATCTCTATCATGTTTACCCCGTTTTTTTCGAGGGTACGGATTACGTCGGCAGTGCCTTTGAGGGTGGGGCAGCCTGCGCAGAAATAGATGGACAGCAGATTTTTGGGGCTGTCCTGAAAAAGTTGGTTAATACGGTTCATAAGATTTATAATTTATTTTTTTGTATTCTTCCAGGAATTGCCTGATGCGTTCCACGTCTTTTATTCCCGGTGCGGTTTCAAAGCGGCTGTTGAGGTCTATGCCGGCAAAGCGGAAGTGGTGGAACTCCCTGATGGCTTTTGCGCTGTATGGATTGATGCCTCCACTGAGCAGGAAAGGAGTGGTTCCGTTGTAGCGGTTCAGTAAATTCCAGTCGAACTGGCTTCCCGAACCGCCGTATTGCGGTGTTTTGGTGTCGAAAAGGTAATAATCGCACAGCCCGTTGTAGGCCGAAACGGCAAGCAGGTCTTTGGGATGGGAGATGGGAAACGCCTTGATGAGACGCATTCCGTCGTTGCGCAGCGAACGGCAGTATTCGGGCGACTCGGAGCCGTGCAACTGCACGCAGTCCAGGCCGAAGCGGTCGGCATACATCAGTACGTTGTCCTTGCTTTCGTTCACAAAGACTCCCACGCGCTTGGCGTGTACGGGCAGGTAATCGGGTATCTCGCACAGGCAGCGTGGAGATTTGGGATAGAAAATGAAGCCGATCATGTCTATGCCCAGCCGTTCCACATTGCGGATGTTGTCAGCGTTGGTCATTCCGCATACCTTGATGATATTGTTCATGATAATTGCCCTATCATTTCTTTCAGTGCGTCTCCCGGCTTTCCGGTTTTCATGAAAGTTTCTCCCACGAGGAAGCCGCGGAAGCCGGCGTTGCGCAGACCGGCAATGGTTTCGGGGTGTGATATTCCGCTTTCGGAGACAAGCAGTGGCAGTCCGTCCGTACCTCCGTCTGAATTGCTGTCGCTTCCCTTGACGGCTTGGCGGAGCTGTTCCGCTATGCGGAATGAATTTTCCACATCAGTGACAAACGTGCCGAGGTTGCGGTTGTTCACACCCACCATGTCCACCTCCTTATTTATATAGCAGAGTTCGGCAGGCGAATGGATTTCGAGCAGCACCTCCAATCCCATCCGATGGGCCTGTGCGGTGAGGCGGGCGCACTCTTCGGGGGCAAGGCAGGCGGCGATGAGCAGCACGGCGTCGGCGCCGATGATGCGGGCTTGCAGAAGCTGGTATTCGTCTATGATGAAATCTTTGCGCAGGATGGGGATGTTGACCAGTGGGCGCGCCGCACGGATGTCGCGGAGTGACCCGCCGAAAAATTTCTCGTCCGTGAGTATAGAAAGGGCGGCGGCTCCGGCGGCTTCGTATTCCGCAGGAATCTCTTCTGCTCGGGCGTTTTCGCAGATCCAGCCTTTGGACGGAGACCGGCGCTTGAACTCGGAGATGATGCCTGTGGGCGAGGCGGCAAGCGATCGCTTCATGCTTCGGCGGGTGGTGGCATTTTCCGGCATGACGGACTCTGCCTGCCGACATAAGTGCTGCATGGAGACGACTTGCTTCTGCTGCGCTATCTCTGCTTTTTTGTATTCTATTATTTCGGATAAAATATCTTTCATTCTTCCTCTTATTTTTTATTGTTTTTAGAGTCTGCTTAATCCTCGAATCTGCTTAACTGTTTATTTCAACGAATTTCTTCAGTTTCTCCAGCGCCTTTCCGCTTTCCAGTGATTCGCGGGCAATGGCTACGCACTCTTCGATATCTTTTTGCGGTTCCATTATCTGGATAGCGAATGCGGCGTTGACGATGACACATTGCGCCTGGGCGGCAGTGGCGCGGTTGGTCAGGATATTGTCGAAGATGCGGGCGGCATCTTCCTTGCATACGCCGCCGAACAGTTCTTCGGGACGGGCTTCCTTGAAGCCGAGCGCCTGCGGGCGGTAGATGCGTTCGTAATTGCGCGTCATAACTTTGAATTCGTCGGTCAGTGAGATCTCGTCATAGCTGTCGAGGCTATTGACCACGGCAAAGTCGATGCCGAGTTTGTAGAACACGTTGGTATAAAGGCGCATTTGCGAGAGGTCGGCCACGCCGAGCAACTGGAAGGCCGGTTTGCAGGGATTCACCAGCGGCCCCAGCAGGTTGAACAGGGTGCGCACGCCCAATGCCTTGCGGACGGGGCCCACAAACTTCATGGCCGGGTTGAACAGTTGGGCATGCAGGTAGGCGATGTTGCATTCCTCCATCGAGCGTTTCAGAGTGTCGGCGTTGTTGGTGAAGCGCACGCCGTGCTGCTCGATGACATTGCTGGCGCCGCTGACGGAGGTGGCCCCGTAGTTGCCGTGCTTGGCAACTTTGTAGCCGGCTCCGGCCACTACGAAGCAGGCGCAGGTAGAGATGTTGAACGTGTTCTTGCCGTCACCACCCGTACCCACGATGTCTATGGGGCGGTAGGGGGCGAAGTCTATCGGAATGCGGGTTTCCATCAGCGCCTCGTGGAAGCCGATCAGTTCATCGACGGTGATGCCACGCATCTGGAAGGCCGTGAGCAGGGCGGCTATCTGTGCTTCGGGATACATCTCTTGGGTGATGTTGAGGAGGATTTGCTTGGTTTCCTCCGATGTAAGTTCTTCGTGGTTGAAGAGTCTGGATAATATAGCTTTCATCTTTCTGTTTTACGATTCATTGATATTTACGATGTCCGGGACGTTTCCGTTGCCTTACTTCAGTGACTATGCGTTGCCACACTTCAGCGGCTGTAATGCCTCACTTTGCAGGGTGCGAAGTGTGGTGTTGTGTAGGCCGAAGTGTGGCGTCTGGTGCACTGAAGTGCCTTATTCGGAGAGCCAGTTTTTCAGGATGGTTTTTCCGTCCGGAGTCAGTACGGATTCCGGGTGGAACTGGATGCCTTGCACGTCGTGCTCCCTGTGCCTCAGCGCCATGATTTGCCCTTCTGGGCTGATGGCCGTCACAAGCAGTTCCGGAGGCAAGCCTGCCGTATCCACCACCCAGGAGTGGTAGCGTCCCACGGGAATCTTTGGAGGAAGCCCTCGGAAGATGTAGTCGGGCGGAGTGCAGATATTGATTTCCGTCTGTACACCGTGGAATACCTCGCTCAGATTGACGAGCTTTCCGCCGAATGCCTGTCCGATGGCTTGCTCGCCCAGGCAGACGCCGAGTATAGGTTTCCTTGGGGCATATGTGCGGATGACGTCCAGCAGTAGTCCCGCTTCTTCGGGGATGCCCGGACCGGGAGAGAGGATGATTTTATCGTATTGTTCCAGTTCTTCCAGGCTGAACCGGTCGTTGCGCAGTACATCGACCGCCGCGCCGAGTTCCTTCACCAGATGAGAGAGGTTGTAGGTGAAGGAGTCGTAATTGTCTATAATGACTGTTTTCAACATTTCGTTTATGGTTTACAGGATTTATGTTTCGGATTATATTTTTTCGTATTTCGGGCTACATTTTCTCGGCCATCACAATCGCCTTCTTCAGTGCGCCGAGTTTGTTGTTCACTTCTTGCAGTTCGTATTCGTCGTTGCTCTTGGCCACGATGCCGCCGCCTGCCTGGAACCACAGCACACCGTTGCGGCTGACGAACGTGCGGATGGTGATAGCTTGGTTCAGCGAGCCGTTCAGTCCGATGAAGCCGATGCATCCGCCGTATGCGCCCCGGTTGTGCGGTTCGAGTTCGCTGATGAGCTGCATGGCGCGTACTTTCGGTGCGCCACTCAGGGTTCCGGCCGGAAAGGTGTCGATGAAGGTCTTTACCGGATCGGCGCCTTCGTTCAGCGTGCCGCTGACCCGGCTGACGAGGTGGATCACATGGCTGTAATACTGCATATCTTTGTAGAAGTCCACTTTCACGTCCCGGCAATTGCGTGAGAGGTCGTTGCGGGCAAGATCCACCAGCATGACGTGCTCGGCGTTCTCCTTGGGGTCATCGTGCAGGTATCGGGCATTGACGGCGTCCTGTTCGGCGTTTCCGGTGCGTCTGGTGGTTCCGGCTATGGGGTCGATATAGGCATGTCGGCCTTCGATGCGGCAGTGTGTTTCGGGCGAGGAACCGAAGATGCGGAAACCTCCGAAGTCAAAATAGAATAGGTAGGGAGACGGATTGATGCTGCGCAGGGCGCGGTACAACTTGAAGTCGTCGCCCGTGAAGCGCTGCTCGAAACGGCGGGAGAGGACGATTTGGAAAACGTCGCCGCGCAGGCAGTGCGCTATGCCGCGGCGGATGTTTGCTTTGTGCTCTTCATCGGTGAGTGGAGAGGTGGTAGAACCCGTGGCGCGAAAATCGTATGTGGTATAGTTGCGGTTGTGGATGGCCTTCTGCACGGTGTCCAGTCCGCTGGTTTCGCCGGGGGCCAGCATCTCAAGAAGCATCATCTCGTTCTTGAAGTCGTTGAAGACGATGAGATATTTGTACAATATGTAGAGCATGTCCGGTGCGTCGTTGGTAGTCTCGTGGCTGTCCTTAACGGGGATATTCTCGAAGTAGCGTACCGCATTGAAGGAGGTGTAGCCGTAGAGCCCGCAGTAATCGCTGTATTCGCCCTCCACGCGGAAGCGGTTCAGGAAATTGTCCAGAGCGTTTTCCACACGATATTCTCCTGTCACGGGACGTTCCTCACGGGTTCCGTCGGGCAGGCGGAAGATGGCTGTGCCGTGGTCGATGCTGACGCTTGCCACCGGACAGAGGCCTATGAAGGAACGGTTGTTTTCGCTGCCGTGATAGTCGGAGCTCTCCATGAGGGCGCTTTGTGGAAAGATGTCACGTACTTTCAAGTAGGTGCTGACAGGTGTGTGGAGGTCACCGAGGATGGTGCGACTCACGGTTTGGTAATGGTATTGTTTCATTGTTTCCATTGTATTATCATTTGCCGTCATGGCTTAAATAGGTTTCTATATCCTTGTCTCCCCGTCCCGACACGGTGAGTACGACCACGTCTTCGGGCTTGAATTTCATTTTCTCCAGTGCGCCGAGTGCGTGGGCGCTTTCCAGGGCGGGGATGATGCCTTCGAGTTTCGTCAGTTCGTAGGCAGCACGTACGGCCTCGTCGTCATTGATGGAAAGAACAAGGGCACGTTTCTGC
This sequence comes from Bacteroides helcogenes P 36-108, assembly GCF_000186225.1. Lineage (NCBI taxonomy): Bacteria > Pseudomonadati > Bacteroidota > Bacteroidia > Bacteroidales > Bacteroidaceae > Bacteroides > Bacteroides helcogenes. Next base: position 2,525,613 of record NC_014933.1, read on the forward strand.
CGGGCCAGGTTGGCGTGCATGGGTCCTATGCCCGGATAGTCCAGTCCGGCGGAAATGGAATAAGGTTCTTCGATCTGTCCGTCTTCATCCTGAATGACGTAGGTGCGCGATCCGTGTATGATCCCCAATTTGCCGAGGGCGATGGTGGCGGCGGTCATGCCTGTCTCCACACCTTTTCCGCCTGCTTCGGCAAGGACAATCTGTACGCGCGAGTCGTCAATGTAATGGTAGATGGTTCCGGCGGCATTGCTTCCCCCGCCTACGCAGGCGATGAGGTAGTCGGGGCAGTCGCGTCCTTCATGCTCCAGAAGCTGCTTCTTGATTTCCTCGCTGATGACGGATTGCAGACGTGCTACCATGTCGGGATAGGGATGAGGCCCTACGGTGGAACCTATCACATAATATGTGTCCGACGGATGGCAGCACCAGTCACGGATGGCTTCGTTGGTGGCGTCTTTCAGTGTCATGTTGCCGCTGGTGACGGGAACAACGGTTGCGCCCAACATCTTCATCTTTTCCACATTGACGTGCTGGCGTTCTACATCGGTCTTTCCCATGTAAACGATGCACTCCATATCCATCAGGGCGCAGACGGTGGCTGTGGCAACCCCGTGTTGTCCGGCTCCGGTCTCGGCGATGATGCGGCGTTTGCCCATGCGGCGCGCCAGAAGAACCTGACCGATGCTGTTGTTGATTTTGTGCGCGCCGGTGTGGTTCAGGTCTTCGCGTTTGAGGTAAATCTTGCAGCCGTATTTTTGGGACAGGCGGTGTGCAAGGTAGAGTGGTGAGGGACGCCCTACGTAGTCGCGCAGCAATTGGTCGTATTCACGCTTGAAATCCTCACTTTGCAGCACGCCGAGATAGGTGTTCTGCAATTCTTCTACACATCTGTGGAGTATTTCGGGAACGTATGCTCCGCCGAATTCTCCGTAATAGCCATCTTTGTCAACTAAGAAACTCATATTTGTATTTTTTTAAGTCCACCGTCCTTGCCTCTCTCTGAAAGCGGGGAGGAGGGGCTTGTTGTTTTTAATATTCCTTTCGGGGTAAATAAGAAAGAGCCCCGTCGCTTGGTGCGACAGGGCTCTTTTTCTTATTCTGTTATATGCTATACATATATACATACGAGCACTGCTCCCTTACGACTGTCGGAGTTGTAACGGGCGCCACCACCAATATGTATTTATGAATGCTGTTTTCATTGTCTTTTTTTGTTTTAACGTGGGCAAATATAAGCACTATGTTTGAAACACCAAAATAAATCTTACTTTTTTTCGGCGTTTCCATGCATGATTGTCCGGATAAAATAGTATCTTCGCAAAAAAACACAGATTCATGAAAGGAATAAGTTATTCATTTTTGCGTGCGATATGTGCGCTTGTGATAGGTCTGGTGCTGGTTATGTTTCCCGACCGGGCGAGTGATTATTTTGTGATTACGATAGGAGTCGTTTTCCTGGTTCCTTCACTTGTCAGCATCATTGGTTATTTTGCGCGGGATATACGGGAAATGTCTGCTGCGGAAGAGGAGCTTAAAACCCGCCGCCGTTTTCCGATCGAAGGAGTGGGCAGTTTGCTGTTCGGGCTGTGGCTTATCGTCATGCCCGGTTTCTTTGCCGATCTGCTGACGTTTGTGCTGGGTTTCATCCTGCTGATGGGAGGTGTGCAGCAGATAGCCTCGCTGTCGGCGGCACGTCGCTGGATGCCTGTACCGGGAGGATTTTATGTGGTTCCGGTGTTGATTCTGGCTGCCGGACTGTTTGCGCTGTTCAATCCTACGGGAGTGCGTTCTACGGCATTCATCATTATCGGAGTCAGCAGTCTGGTATATGCGGCTTCGGAGTTGCTGAACTGGTTCAAATTCACCCGCCGCCGTCCCTCGGCACAAGCGGCTTCGGTGAAGGCGGTGGGGGATATAGAGGATGTGGAGATTGTGGAAGAGAACTGATGGCTTACTGCTTCAGCCATTCATCAATCAGTTCCATAACCTTTTTCTTGTCGCTTTCCGGCAATGTGTTGATACGTGCCTTGTGACTGCCTCCGGGTTCCATGAATACGTGGATATTCTTTTTCCCTTTCAGCCATGTGACGCCTGCCGCAGTCCAAGGGTCGTTTTCTCCATAAATGAATATCATTTTCGGGTCATTCTCTTTCAGGAATTTTGTAATCTTCCTGCTTAGCGTTTTGTCGAAAGGCATGTCTTTCAGTTCTTCGGGCAGCATCAGGCGGCGCAGATATTCTTTGCTCGACTTGATGGAGAGGTATTTCTTGAAAGGTTTCACACCATAGCCGTAATATCCCAGTTCGCGGGCGGCTTGCACAAAGAATGAAGTCGTGGGGCTGTCTGCAATGAAATAATCGGGACTGCTGATGGTGAGCAGATGCTCAAGCAGCTCGCTGTCCGAGGCGGTCACGGCAGGAATGCTTCTTGCTGGAGTACCCCATTGCCAGAAAGCGAAGGAGTATTCCAGTACCGAGTAGTCGTAAATTTCTTCAACGGGAGCGTGGAACTTCAACTCGTGTTTCCGGCAATATTGTTCAAAGTGTGGAAGAAGCGTCGCTTTTCGTTTCAAAACCTCCAACTGGAAGTCTTCAATCTTTTTGCGATTTTCGGCGGTAGATACTTTTCTGAGAAAAGGTTCGTGGCGTCCGTCCTCCACAGCATGGCAAAGCGGAGCGACGTAAGGAACCGATATATCCACATCGTCCGGATAGAAAGTGCGGTACAGCAAGGCGGTTTGTCCTCCCTTGCTGATGCCCGTTGCAATCCATTTTCCGGGATAGATGCTTTTGAAAGCATTACGGACAGCATGCAGGTCGTCTGCAGAATTTTCAGCCGTCAGATATTGCCAGTCCCTGGGTTCGGGGGTGGACTCAAGGAAGTAACGGTGTTCCACAAAAATCATGTTGGCATTCAGTAGCCTCGAAAGTTCCTCGCGATACCTTGGATGGAGGGCGTAGGAGGCGCCATAACCTTCGGTTACGATTACCGTAGGACGGTCGAAACCTACATGGGAGACGATGACCCGTTGGCGGAAACTGCCTTGTCCGGGATGGCGGTGATCCAACGGCTGAGTGAAATAGGTGACGTACTTTTCAGAAAATTCGGTGGATTCCAACGGCCGGGTTTCCGTGATGGCCGGGATTTCTTTCAGCTTCTCCGTCAAATTGCCCTGTTGCGCATGGAGGGCGGTAGACAGTAGAAACAATGCCGCCAAGAAAAGTGTTGTGCGGAGCTTGTGATTTTTTGTCATTGTATTCTGCTTTTTTGGTGATGAATTAAATGGAGAGACAAAGATAGCGACTCCTTGTGAGGAATCCAAAACATGTTGTATCTTTGTCCCCAATTATAAGGAATAGAAAGAATGACACCTCAACTGAAGCACGTCACCACCGGCGTGGCGTTTCCCATACTTATAGCCCTGAGCCTTTCACATTGTCTGAATGATTTGCTGCAATCCGTAATCACGGCCGTGTATCCAATGATAAAGGAAGACCTGTCGCTGAATTTTACACAAATAGGTCTTATCACGCTGGTCTATCAGTTGGCTGCATCTGTTTTCCAGCCTGTTGTGGGGCTTGTCTTCGATAAGCGTCCGCTGGCCTGGAGCCTGCCTTTCGGCATGTGTTTCACTACGGTGGGGCTGATGTCCCTGGCCTATGCCACGCAGTTGCATTGGATATTGCTTGCTGTCTTTCTGGTAGGTATCGGCTCGTCGGTGCTCCATCCCGAAGCTTCGCGCATCACGTCGCTGGCCAGTGGCGGAAGGCGCGGACTTGCACAGTCGCTCTTTCAGGTGGGAGGCAACTTCGGAGGTTCAGTGGGCCCCTTGCTGGTGGCATTGCTGGTGGCGCCCTACGGGAGAAATAGTATTGTGGTTTTCGGTGTCATATCCCTGCTGGCATTTGTGGTGATGCGTCCTGTCTGCCGCTGGTACGGCAAGTATCTGCATGCGCTGAAAGAAGAACACTCTACGTTCACACCCCACATTCCCCGTCCGCTTTCGCTTGGGCCGACGGTATTCGCCATCTGCATCCTGATGATCCTGATTTTCTCGAAATACATCTACATGGCAAGCCTGAGCAGCTATTACACATTTTATCTGATTCATAAGTTCGGTGTCACGGTGCAGGCTTCGCAGATTTACCTTTTCGTATTTCTGGTGGCTACGGCTGTGGGTACGCTGATTGGCGGACCGGTAGGCGACCGCAAGGGACGGAAATTTGTCATTTGGGTATCTATTCTTGGCACTGCCCCGTTCAGTATGCTTATGCCGCACGTGGGACTCGCCTGGACAGTGGTGTTCAGTTTCTGTGTGGGATTCATGCTTTCGTCCGCGTTTCCATCTATTCTGCTCTATGCACAAGAACTGTTGCCCAATAAGTTAGGGCTTATTTCAGGCCTTTTTTTCGGCTTTGCCTTTGGGGTGGCAGGCATTGCTTCGGCCATTTTGGGTGGTTTTGCCGACACGTATGGGATAGAGACTGTCTATAATGTGTGCGCCTACATGCCATTGCTGGGGTTGGTGACATACTTCTTGCCGGATTTGAAAAAGAGATAAGGGAACAATACGCAACTGAGTACATTTGCATAATAAATAAGGAAGCATACGTAATTATGAAAAAAAAAGTTTTATTGATTAATGGTAGTCTGCGGAAGCACGGGAATACCCATATCGCCTTGTCCGAAGTGGCTTCGGCACTGGAGGCCGAGGGAGTGGAAACGGAAATCGTGTCTATCGGTGTGAAAGCCGTGCAGGGTTGCATAGCTTGCGGCAAGTGTGCGGAACTGGGTCGATGTGTGTTCAAGGACGAACTGTACAATACTGTCCGCGCGAAGCTTGAAGCGGGCATAGACGGGTTGATTGTGGGTTCGCCCACTTATTATGCCGGCCCCAACGGTTCGCTCTGTGCCTTGCTTGACCGTGTGTTCTACTCTTGTGGCTGCATGTTGCGCTACAAGCCTGCCGCCGCCGTTGCCGTATGTCGCCGTGGTGGAGCCAGTGCGGTGTTCGATCGTCTGAACAAATATTTCACTATCAGCAACATGCCCGTCGTCTCTTCTCAATACTGGAACAGTGTGCACGGCCGCACTCCGGGCGAGGCCTCGCAGGATGCCGAAGGCTTGCAGACCATGCGTGTACTGGGCCGGAATATGGCGTGGCTTTTGAAGAATATAGGGCAGGGCGGACAGCCGATACCGGAAAGTGAGGAGAGAGTATTTACGAGCTTTATACGGTGATATGCCTTGCTATGAAAAACGCTATAATACTATGCCTTTGTTTGCTTTTGTTTTTTTCTTGCAACACAGAAAGTGTACTTGATAAAGAGCCGGAAGAGCCTACGCAAGTAATGAATTTGCTTAAGAATGGCAATTGCGAAAGATGGTCCACTTTACTGTCAGGGAATAAGTATTATCTTGACGGTTGGTCTTTAAAGGATAATAAGGAGAGCGTATTCCGTGAGAAAGGGGTTGTATATGAAGGTCAGTATGCGGCAAAATTGTGTACTCCGAAGTCTGGTATAACAGCTTTTATCGGGCAGAGTATTTATGTCCATCCGGGGCATCGCTTGAGATTGTTTTTTCGCTATTATTTGGAGGAAGGCTCAGAGAACAATGCACGTACTTATTGTTACTTCGGTGAAACTGCAAGTAGTAATATTCCCATTGATGTGCTGAACACTTTTTATGATAGTGAAACGTTAAAGATTATACGGGGTGGTGGCTATGGTTTATCTACATTTCCAAAAGAGACAGGAGTGTGGAAGACCTTTGACTACACAATTCAAGTCCCTGCTATTGCCTACAATTTTGTTTTTGAGATACGCAGTTACTTTGGCACTACTCTCTATGTTGATGATTGTTACGTGATAGATTTGGACTTTTGACAAATAATATCTGATAAACAAATAGAGAGACCTTGTTTCTCAACAAAGCCTCCCTGCAAACTTAAAACAACCAACAAAAGAAATAGATAATTTCTATCTATCTATGATTTTAGAATTTAAGAGTTACTCTTATCTGATGAACAAGAGTTCTCTGTACTTGGGCAACGTCCACATCTGGTTGTCAACGATGAGTTCCAACTTGTCTATGTGGTAACGGATTTCTTCCATCATCGGCACGATGTTGTCGTGGTAGGCGATGGCTTTGGTACGTTCACATTCTATTTTGTTGGCCACCTTGCGGGCTTCAATCATGGCATCTACATGCTCCTTGACAAAAGCCGTTCGGTCTGCAATCTCCTCGATGAGTTCCAGATTCTTGGCGGATAGCTTCTCGGCCTTTTCGGCGGGGAAGAGGGACTTCATTTTATATACGTTGTCTATCAGGTCGGTCTGATACTGCGTGGCCACGGGGATGATGTGGTTCATCACCAGGTCGCCCAGTACGCGGGCTTCGATTTGGATTTTCTTTGTATAAGTCTCCCATTTCACTTCGTTGCGGGCTTCCAGCTCCTTCTGTGTCATTACGCCTGTGGTTTCAAACATCTCGATGCTTTCCGGTTTCAGATAGTTGTCGAAGATGACAGGCACACTGGTTTCGCAATCCAGACCACGGCGCGCTGCTTCTGCCTTCCATTCATCGCTGTAACCGTTGCCATCGAAGTGGATGGGCTTGCATATCTTGATGTATTGGCGGATGACGTCGAGTATGGCGGAAATTTTCGGTTCACCTTTCTCAATAAGTGCATCCACGTCTTGCTTGAATTCCGTCAACTGCTCGGCAAGGGCGGAGTTCAAGGCAATCATGGCACTGGCGCAGTTGGCCTCGCTGCCCACGGCGCGGAATTCGAAGCGGTTACCGGTAAAGGCGAACGGGCTGGTGCGGTTGCGGTCGGTGTTGTCTATCATCAGTTCCGGAATCTGTGGGATGTCCAGCTTCATGCCCTGCTTGCCGCTGAGGCTAATGAGGTCGTCCTTTGTGCTTTCCTCGATATGCTCCAGAACCTGGCTTAATTGCTTGCCCAAGAAGGAAGATATGATTGCGGGAGGTGCTTCATTGGCTCCCAGGCGGTGAGCGTTTGTGGCGCTGGAGATGCTTGCTTTCAGCAGTCCGTTGTGGCGGTAAACGGCCATCAGGGTGTTTACGATGAAAGTAATGAAACGCAGGTTTTCTTCAGGCAGCTTGCCGGGAGCATGGAGCAGCACGCCAGTGTCGGTTCCCAACGACCAGTTGTTGTGCTTGCCGCTTCCGTTGATGCCTTTGAAGGGCTTTTCGTGCAGCAATACGCGAAATCCGTGATTACGGGCAATCTTGCGCATCAGTGACATGATGAGCATATTGTGATCCACGGCCAGATTGCATTCCTCGAAGATGGGAGCCAGTTCAAACTGGTTGGGTGCTACTTCGTTGTGGCGGGTTTTGACGGGGATGCCGAGTTTCAGGGCTTCGATTTCGAGCTCCTTCATGAAGGCGGCTACACGCGGGGGGATGGCTCCGAAGTAGTGGTCTTCGAGTTGCTGGTTCTTGGCACTGTCGTGTCCGGTCAGGGTGCGGCCGGTCATCAGCAAGTCGGGACGTGCGGCATAGAGGCCTTCGTCAACGAGGAAGTATTCCTGTTCCCAGCCCAGGTAGGCAACCACCTTCTTTACTTCGGGGTTGAAGTAGCGGCATACGTCCACGGCAGCTTTGTCCACGGCCCGCAGTGCTTTGAGCAACGGAGCCTTGTAGTCCAGTGACTCGCCGGTATATGCGATGAAGATGGTGGGGATGCAGAGTGTGTCATCCACGATGAATGCGGGAGACGAGGGGTCCCAAGCGGAGTAGCCTCTGGCTTCGAAAGTGTTGCGGATGCCTCCGTTGGGGAAGCTGGATGCGTCCGGCTCCTGCTGTACAAGCAGTTTGCCTGTGAATTCCTCCATCATTCCGCCTTTGCCGTCGTGCTCTACAAAGGCATCATGCTTTTCGGCAGTACCTTCGGTGAGAGGATGAAACCAATGCGTATAGTGGGTTACGCCCATTTCTGTGGCCCATTTCTTCATGCCTGCGGCTACCTCATCGGCGATGCTGCGGTCCAGCGGCGCGCCGTTGTCTATCACGTCGGTCAGCTTGGCATATACTTTGCTGGGCAGATAGCGGAACATCTTTTCTTTGTTGAATACATACTTGGCGAAGTACTCTGACGGACGTTCCGCCGGAACTGCCACTTCAACGGGTTTCTTCTTGAACGCCGTCTCTACTACTCTGAATCTTAATTTTGACATAATACCTTGAGTGTAAATTGTTGGTTTATAAAAATTATATTGTTAGAGTAAAAAAATCTCTTTTATTGTTCCCGGAAAGGCGGTCAGGCCCGTCCGGGATAAGTGTTTTAGTTGTAGGCCGACTCTCCGTGTTCGTAGATGTCGAGTCCTTCTTCCTCAATACGCTTCGGAACGCGCAAGCCATGAATTTTGTCCAGCGCTTTGAAGATGAGATAGCCCATGCCTGCCGCCCAGCATCCTACCACCAGCGCACCGAATATCTGTGCGCCGAGGAAACTCCAGCCTGCACCATAGAGAAGGCCTTCACTGGTGGAGAATAGCCCCGTGAGGATAGTGCCGAGGCAACCGCATACGCCGTGTACGGAACTTGCGCCCACGGGATCGTCTATCTTCAGTATCCTGTCGATGAATTCTACGGAGTATATCATTACGATGCCGCAGATGGTTCCGATAATCACTGCACCTGTTGCCGATACAACGTCACATCCTGCCGTGATACCTACCAATCCGGCAAGGATGCCGTTCAGGGTCAGTGACAGGGAGGGCTTGCCGTACTTCAGCCAACTGATGCAAAGGGCGAAGAATCCGCCTGCGCAGGCTGCCAGGTTTGTGGTGAGAAACACGTGTGAGATGGCTTCCTGGTCTGTCGTAGTGGCTGCTGCCAATTGTGAGCCGGGATTGAAGCCGAACCACCCGAACCAAAGGATGAATACGCCGAGTGCCGCAATGGTGAGGTTATGTCCGGGAATGGCCTTGGAACTTCCGTCCTTGCCATACTTTCCGATGCGCGGACCCAGGATGGCAGCGCCTACCAGTGCTATCCAGCCGCCTACGGAGTGCACGATGGTGGAGCCAGCGAAGTCGTGAAATGTAGTGCCGAAAGCGCTCATCATGAACGAGCCTTCATCACCGTTCATCAGCCAGCCTCCTCCCCAGGTCCAGTGGCCGGAAATGGGATAGATCAGTACACTGATGAAGATGGTATAGACCAGATACATGGAGAACTTGGTGCGTTCGGCCATGGCGCCGGACACAATGGTGGCGGCCGTAGCGCAGAATACGGTCTGGAATACGAGAAAACCTTCGTTTGGCAGTCCGCCGCCGTCATGGAAGGCAAGGTCCATGAAGTGGGGCATACCCACAAAATCGCCTATCCCGAACATCAGCCCGAAACCGATGAACCAATAGAGCAGTGAGCCGAACATGAAGTCCACGAAGTTTTTCATCAGTATGTTGGCGGTGTTTTTGGTGCGTGTGAAGCCTGCCTCTACCAAGGCGAAGCCCGGCTGCATGAAGAATACCAGCATGGCAGCGAGCAGCATCCATACGGTGTTAACGCCCGATACCAGTTGCGATACGGTGTCTCCGTCCGTTCCTTCGGCTGACGACAGTGTCGTGTCGGCCGCCGTCACGCTGTCCGTCACGGCGGTGGGGATCTGTGCGTAAATATCTGTTGTGAGGCAGCAAGCTATGAATATAGCAATGGCTGTACACAGCTTCGTGAGGCTGCGTTTCATATATGTGTCCATAAGTTTTTTTTATTTTAGTTGTACCTATCTTTCTTGTTCGGCATTATACAGTGCAATGTCGCCGCGCTCGGCAGTACGGATGCGAATGGCATCCTCGATGGGGATGACAAAGATGCGCCCGTCTCCTATCTCGCCTGTCCGGGCTGACTTGAGGATGGCTTGTACAGTTTTTTCTGTATTCTTGTCGCGCACCACGATGGAGATCAGAATGCGTTCGATGGTGCTGGTGTCGTACATCACACCACGGTAGATGCGGGCTTGCCTGGACTTCCCGATGCCTCTCACTTCGTAGTAAGAGAACCATTCGATGTCCGCTTCGAGCAGTGCGTCTTTCACCTCCTCGAACTTGGTCTTGCGGATAATAGCTTCAATCTTTTTCATACCTTAAAACAATTTATGGTTTATACCTGTGTGTTCTATCTTTCAGAAAGTCAGCCCGAAAGTGAAGTACGCCTTGTCCTCATAAGGATTGAACGTCACTTGGGCAAAGGCGGGTAAAGCGAAAGAATCTGTGATCTTTATCTCCTTGCTTGCCGTCAGGCTGATGTTGGTCACATTGCACTTGTCAGAGTATGCGCCTTCCCACGGTGTAAGGCCTGCTTCTGCCGACCAGTCCAGTCCGCCCAGGCTGAAAGGTGCGCTGATGCCGATGTAGGTGGAATAGGCACGGTCACCGTCGGCCTTGCGTGCATCGTTTCCGGCAAAGTTCGTGTTCCACGCCACTGCCACGGGCCCGAAGTCATAGCCCAAAGTAGCCTCGAACACATGCCCTGTCCGGTTTGCGCCATACTTGAAGTAGTGAGTCACCGTTTCGCCTGTCTTGTTATTTTCTGCCGGATCAAACCAATAGTCGGTGATGGTTGCGCTGAATCCTCCCGTGTTGTAACTCAGACTGAAGTCAAGTTCTTTGGCATCGTTTTTGTCTAAGCCCACAGACCCCCAGGCTTCCAGCTTGATCCCCCGGTATGAAACGGATGCGTCGGGCTGGATGCTTACACCGCCGCAGTCCATGCCGCGCCATACGTAGTTGCTGACAAGGCCAGTTCCGACAGACGCTTCCATCTTGTTCTGTGCATTGGCAGTGAAAGTCATTGCTGCCGATAACAGCGCTATGGCTATTGTCCCTAATTTTGCGTTTCTTGTTTTCATACCTTCTTGCTTTTTAAGTTTTAAAATATCGCTTTATCTTTTCAGCCAGCTTCGGATGCGCTTCATGGCTTCCGTGCAGTCCTCATGCTTTCCGAATGCGGTGAGCCGTATGTAGCCTTCTCCGTTGGGGCCGAATCCCACACCCGGAGTGGCGACTACGTTTGCTTCATACAACATTTGCTCGAAGAACTTCCATGAACTTGTGCCGTCCGGAGTTTTCAGCCAGATATAAGGGGCGTTTACTCCGCCATACACTTTCAGCCCGGCAGCTTCGAGACCTTCCTTCATGGTGCGTGCGTTGTCCATATAGTAGTCTATCGTTTCCTTTACCTGCCGTTGGCCTTCGGGGGTGTAGATGGCTTCCGCAGCCCGTTGGGTGATATAGCTTGTACCATTGAATTTGGTGCACTGCCGGCGGTTCCAGAGTTTGTTCAGAGGGATGCGCTCACCTTCCAATGTAGCGGCTGTAAGTTCTTTCGGCACTACGGTGTAGCCGCAGCGCACTCCTGTGAACCCGGCGGTCTTGGAGAAACTGTGGAATTCGATGGCACATTTCTTTGCTCCTTTTATTTCGTAGATGGAGTGGGGTACGTCCTCTTCCCGGATGAAGGCTTCGTATGCTGCGTCAAACAGGATGAGTGTGTCGTTGGCCAGTGCATAGTCCACCCATTTCTTCAGTTCGGGCTTGGTCAGTGTCGTTCCCGTGGGATTGTTGGGATAGCAGAGGTAAATGATGTCTATGCGCTTGTCCGGTATTTCGGGGATGAAATTGTTTTCGGAAGTACAGGGCATGTATGTCACGTTGCTCCATTTGCTGCCTTCTTCCAGCACTCCGGCGCGTCCGCACATCACGTTGCTGTCTATGTAAACCGGATAAATGGGATCGGTCACCCCTACGCTGTTATCGTGGCGGAGGATGTCACCGATGTTTCCCGTGTCACTCTTCGCTCCATCGCTGATGAAGATTTCCGATGGGCTGAAGTGAATGCCACGCGGTGCATAGTCATGTTTGATGATGGCTTCTATCAAAAAATCATAGCCTTGTTCGGGTCCGTAGCCCCGGAATGTCCCGGCATCGGCCATCTCCTCCACTGCCCTGTGCATCGCTTCGATGCAGGCTTGTGGCAGTGGCCGGGTAACGTCTCCGATGCCCAGACGGATGACCTCTTGCTTGGGGTGTGTTATCCTGAATGTATTTACCTTTTTAGCAATGTCCGAGAACAGGTAGCTTCCCGGAAGTTTTAAAAAATGCTCGTTAACTAATGCCATATCTTTGTCTTTTTTGTTTTAAGTTTCTTCTGTTTTCTTTCTCGGCGTCATTTTTTTATACTTCAATCTCCCCTTCAAATACTTTGGTTGCTCCGCCTGTCATAAGAACATGTTTGGAAGCTACATCCCAGTCGATATCGACTGAGCCGCCATCCATGATGATGATCGATTGCCTGCCGGCTCGTCCCGTAAGGAAAGCTGCCACTGCCGTGGCGCAGGCGCCTGTGCCACAGGCTTGTGTGATGCCTGACCCTCGCTCCCAGACACGCATCCTGATTTGTCCCTTGCCCAGCACTTGGGCAAATTCCACATTGATTCTTCCGGGGAAAAGGGGATGGTTCTCTATCTTGGGGCCGATGGCTGCCAAATCCGTATCCGTGATGTCGTTGACGAAAATCACGATGTGCGGATTTCCCATTGAAACGGTGGTTCCTACATATCGTTTTCCTTCTATGAGTATAGGTTGCTCTTTCATCGGTTTAGCTCCATTACCGTCATAGTTCACAGGTTCGTCGGCCGGAATTCCCATGTCCACTGTTACGGTGTTCACTTTTCCGTCGGCAGCTACGTGCAACTTCAGTATTTTGATGCCCGACAAGGTATCGAGGGTAATTTCTGTTTTCTTGGTCAGTCCGTAGTCAAAAAGATATTTTCCGATGCATCTGCTTGCATTGCCGCACATCATGGCTTCCGAACCGTCGGCGTTGAAGATGCGCATGCTGAAATCCGCTTTATCCGACTTCCCGATAAGTACCAGGCCGTCGCTGCCGATTCCCGTGTGTGGCGTGCTCCATGTCTTCGAGAGCCTTTCCGGATTTTCGACAGGGTATTGGGTTGTATCCACATATATATAGTCATTTCCTGCGCCATGCATCTTGGTAAATTTTATGCTTCTTGTCATTTTGCACATTGTCGGTTAATTAATATATCCTTTTGTTTTCTTTCGATGCAAATATACGACGTTTTGGATAATGATTGTCATAAAGGAATGTCTATTTTCTATTTATTTTTAGTGCAGCTTTCAGTCAGTGCAAATATAAGCTGATTCTTCTTTCAATTTATAAGTATGTGAAGCTATATTTAAGTAAATTGTAATTATCAGTAATGTTATGCTCTGGAGGAAATAAGAAAAAAGATTGTATAATTGTGAAATTACTACCTTTTTGTGTGCCTAAAATGCTTTTACCGTTGATATAATGCAATGTTTTAGCCCATTTTAATTTCTATATGTATATATAGGATTTGCTCTCTTTTTAAATTTGCTGTTATATTCGGATGAATGTATCATGCTCGCTGCTGTTATCCGAAAATGTACAGAGTGTTCATTTTCGGACACTCCGTATATTGGTCTTTACGCTTATTTTCAATAATTTATGTTTTTGGCATGAATTTGGCTACCATAAAGATTGAATGAAATAATTAAATCATAAATAGAAGGTATGGACAGAGAAATTCCGAAAGAAGTTCGCAACAAGGAACGTAATAAGAAAATCATTCGGTATGGTGGCATGGGGGTGGCAGGCGTCATAGTAATCAGTGCACTCATTTCATTGATGCGTACCGGTGTGAAGGAACAGGATCTTGTGTTCTCCAAAGTGGGTAGGGGGACGATTGAAGTGAGTGTCAGTGCATCCGGAAAAGTAGTGCCCGCATTCGAGGAAATCATCAATTCGCCCATCAACACCCGCATTCTGGAAGTATATAGGAAAGGTGGAGACAGTGTGGATGTCGGTACTCCGATTTTGAAACTGGACTTGCAGAGTGCCGAAACGGATTATAAGAAGCTTCTGGATGAGGAGCAGATGCGCAGCTATAAATTGAAGCAGCTTCAGGTGAATAATCAGACGAAACTGAATGACCTGCAAATGCAAATCAAAGTTTCGGCCATGAAGCTGAACCGCATGAAAGTGGAATTGCGTAACGAACGTTACCTCGACAGTCTTGGTTCGGGTACTACGGATAAAGTGCGTCAGGCGGAGTTGAGCTACAATGTCGCCCAACTGGAGTATGAGCAACTGAAGCAGAAATACGCCAATGAGAGGGAAGTGCTTGCCGCCGAATACAAGGTACAGGAGTTGGATTTCAGCATGTTCCGTAAAAGCCTTGCCGAAACCAAGCGGACGCTGGACGATGCACAAGTACGCTCTCCGCGAAAGGCCATCCTTACCTACATCAATAATCAGATCGGCGCACAGGTTTCGGAAGGCAGCCAGATTGCGGTGATTTCCGATTTGAGCCACTTCAAGGTGGAAGGTGAGATTGCCGATACCTATGGCGACCGTGTGGCTGCCGGGGGCAGGGCGATTGTGAAAATAGGTAGTGAGAAGCTGGAAGGTTCTGTAAGCAGTGTGACTCCGCTTTCAAAGAATGGTGTGATTTCCTTCACGGTGCAGTTGAATGAAGATAACAATCGCCGTCTTCGTTCAGGCTTGAAGACAGATGTATATGTAATGAATGCTGTAAAAGAGGACGTGATGCGTGTGGCCAACGCCAGCTATTATGTGGGGCGGGGAGAGTACGAACTCTTTGTGCGCAACTCTGACAAGGAAATAGTGAAACGGAAAGTACAGTTGGGCGACTCGAATTTTGAGTTTGTAGAGGTTGTCAGCGGTCTGAAACCGGGTGATGAAGTAGTGGTGAGCGACATGAGTCAATACAAGAACAAGAATAAACTGAAACTGAAGTAATCTCTTTTACCCTTGCATGTTACGCTTTTTACCCCTGCATGTAACCGATGTATCCCCTGAAGAAACAGTTGTTCATCTCTCATAAAATGGAAAACTATTAAATAGCAAAATAACAATATGATAAGCAAATATTTGAAACAATCCTGGACATTGCTGAAGCAGAATAAGCTTTTCAGTACGCTATACATTGCAGGCACGGGACTTGCCATTGCCATGACCATGGTTATAGCCATGGTTTATTACGTCAAGATGGCCCCCGTTTATCCAGAGGTGAACCGTTTGAACACGCTCTACCTCACCAGTTGCAAGATGGAAAGCGGACCGGAAGGCAACAAGTCGCAATACCAGTGGGCGGTGTCTTACAAGGCTTTGCAGGACTGGTTCTATCCCACCAAGAACGCCCTATACGTTTCGGCGCAACTGAACGATGTGGCATTTAGTAACAGCTACATACAGCCTGCCGACCTTAGCGGGGATTTCCCGGTGAAAGTCAAGCTCACTGATCCTAATTTCTTCCGCATCTACCGGTTTCGTTTCTTGGAGGGCAATCCCTTCACGGCTTCCGATTTGGCAAGCGGCATCTGCACGGCTGTCATTACCGACGAACTGTCACGCCGTCTGTTCGGCACTGTCGAAGGGGTGGTGGGACGCTCGTTCCGGCTGGATTATATTGACTACCGCGTATGCGGAGTGGTTCATTCCGGCAGTTACCTGATGCAGAGATCTTATTCGCAGGTCTATCTGCCCTATAGTGTCGCCTCCGGCTATCGGGAACCTAAATATGGTATGGACTATATGGGAGCGTTCAGCGTCACTTTCCAGGTGAAGGACGGCAAGCAGGGCGATGCCTTGCGGGCAGAGCTGAAAGAGATTGCCCGCAAGGAGAACCTGATGCATCCCGATGAATGGAAAGTGGAGTTTTGGGAACAGCCCATTCCGCATCTGCTCAGTGTGTTCCAGTCCTATGTCAGCAAGGAACTCGATGTATGGGCCACGGTGCGCTACTTCCTGCTGATGCTGCTCGTCCTGCTGTTAGTGCCTTCGCTCAATCTGAGCGGCATGATAGGAAGCCGCATGGAGAGCCGCCTGGCAGAGATGGGCGTGCGCAAGTCCTTCGGCGCAGGGCGTAGAAAGTTGTTAGGGCAGGTGATGTGGGAGAACCTGTTGCTGACGTTGCTTGGCGGTGCATTGGGACTGCTGTTGGCATGGCTGGCGCTCTACGTGTCGCGCGAATGGGTATTTACCGTGTTCGACAGATGGAGCAGTGTGATTCCCGATGGTGTCGATGTCAAGGTATCGGGCGAGATGCTGTTTGCCCCGCTGGTATTTGCCGCCGCCTTGCTGCTGTGCGTGGTGCTCAACATGTTGTCGGCACTTATCCCGGCCTGGCATTCGCTGCGTCGTCCCATTGTGAACTCCCTGAATGAAAAAAGATAAATAAGAAGACTGAAACACGAAAAGATTATGTGGAAATTGATATTGAAAAATCTTTGGGCACGCCGTCGCCGCAACGGGTGGCTCCTGGCAGAACTGGTATTGGTGAGCATCATCAGTTGGGTGATACTGGATCCGGTGATTGTAGTAACATACGACCGCAACATACCTTTAGGATATGATGAAGACCGCCTTTGCCTCGTCTCACTGGCCGCTTTGCAGCCCAATGCTCCCGGCTACGTGGCCGAAGCACAAGATTCCGCCTCTTTGGTGGACGGTTATCTGAGTCTGGTGCGCCATGCCAGAAGCTTTGAAGGCGTGGAACTTGCCACTCCGGTTTTAGGCTTTTGTTACCCCAATTCGCAGGGAAACGGGAATACTTTTTACACGGCCGAGGGCGACACCGTGCCTCACCAAGTCATGTGGATGCAGTTCCTGCCGCATACGCACTTCTTCGAGACCTACGGCTTCCGTCCGGGCACGGGGCGTACACCCCAACAACTGTCCGACTATAGCTATACCCAGCAAGACATAGTCTTGACCGAGGATGCGGCATACGAGATTTTCGGCACGAAGGATGTGCAGGGAAAGCGTACCGTGAGCTATAGCCATGGCGATACACTCTATAAAACAATTATCGGCACTTTGGGCTCTATCAAGGCGTATAGTGATTGGCGGCCTACGTCAGTAGCGTTTATCCCCACCTTGTCCATTGATGTGAGCGACATACCTAACTATGCCCAAATCCTGATACGGGTGAAGGAAGGAGTCAGCATGGAACGCTTCATGCACGACTTCCGTCCGTGGATGCTGAAGGAGATGCGACGTGGCAATCTTTTCGCCCGTTGCACCAGTCCTTACAGTGACCTCATTGCAGATTTGGAGGCAGACAGTTCCGCCCCCGTTTATCGCCGCAACCTGGCGATGGCGGTGTTCTTCTTCCTAAACCTTTGCTTGGGTGTCATCGGCACTTTCTGGTTGCAGACGCGTACCCGCCGCGAGGAAGTGGGCGTGATGCTTTCTTTCGGAGCCACACCGCGGCACATTGTCTGCCAGTTGTTGGGTGAGGGGACGGTACTGACGGTACTTGCCTCGTTGACCGGTTTTCTCGTCTATCTGCAATATGCGCTGAAGGAGGGGCTGAACAACGGACTTGATTGGCACAACTCGGCGGTGACGGCTTGGACGTCGAACTTTGGAACAGCTTCGGTGGAGCCACTCGAAACATATTGGGTGAGTAGCTTTGCGCAGCATTTCAGTATTGTGTCGCTCGTCATTCTTATGATATTGTTGGTGGTAGTGCTTATCGGCATCTATATCCCCGCCCGCAGCATCAGTCGCATACCGCCTACCGAGGCACTCCGTGACGAATAAGGTGGCCGAAAGCAGTAGAGTATTCATTTTCGGACATCTTGATATGATTTTAAAAGCCAAATGATCAGAAATAAAATTAGATAATAACAATTAAATACTTACCATTATGATTAAGTTAACAGGCATCAACAAAATTTATCGTACCAATGAGATTGAAACCATGGCATTGGAGAATGTAAACCTCGAAGTGAATAAGGGAGAGTTCCTCAGTATCATGGGACCTTCAGGTTGTGGCAAGTCCACATTGCTTAATATTATGGGTTTGCTGGATGCACCTACCAGTGGTACGATTGAAATAGCCGGAATCAAGGTGGAAGGGATGAAAGATAAGGAATTGGCCGCTTTCCGTAATCGGAAGTTAGGTTTTGTATTTCAGTCTTTCCACTTGATTAACTCACTGAATGTACTGGATAATGTGGAACTGCCCCTGCTGTACCGGAAAGTATCGGCCAAGGAGCGCCGTCGTCTGGCCGAAGAGGTATTACAAAAAGTAGGGCTGAGTCATCGTATGCGTCACATGCCTACACAGCTTTCCGGTGGTCAGTGCCAGCGTGTAGCCATCGCTCGTGCCATCATCGGCAATCCGGAGATAATACTCGCCGATGAACCTACCGGTAATTTGGATTCCAAGATGGGTGCGGAAGTCATGGATCTGTTGCATCAACTCAATAAAGAAGACGGACGTACCATTGTGATGGTAACTCATAATGAAGAACAAGCTAAACTGACTTCAAGGACTGTCCGCTTTTTCGACGGACGTCAGGTAGAGTAAGTATCGTTTTAATTATTAATTATCTACTGAAAAAATGAGAATTATAAGACAAGCCTTTTCCATTTTGAAGCTTAATCCGTTGTTGAGCACGATTTCCATATTGGGTACGGCTTTTGCCATTACCATGATTATGGCCGTCGTGATTACCTGGCAAACGAAGTATGCTGATTTGGAACCTGAGGTGAACCGCAGCCGTTGCCTCTACTTTTCCGGTATGCACGTATATGACAAGGAAAAGAAAGGCAATGATAATTGGAGTAATCCTTCGGCGGCATTCATGAAAGAGTGCGTGCAGCCGGTGTCCGAAGTGGAACACTGCACGGCATTTACTGTAGCTGGTTTGTCGTTGGCTTCGTTGTCCGATGGCAGCAACCGGGTGAAAGTGGATGCCATGCAGACAGACCCCGGTTTCTGGAAAGTGTTCGGCATGCAGTTCCTTGCCGGACGCGGACTCTCTGAGGCCGACCGTGCGGGAAATAGCAAGGCGGTGGTGGTTTGCGCATCTGTAGCGCGGAAACTGTTTGGAAGCACGGAGGTAGTGGGGCAGGAATTCCTGCTGAACCGGGAACTTGCACGCATCGTGGGAGTGGTGAAGGATGTTTCCGTCACTGCGAAGGATGCGTATGCACAAGTGTGGGGCATGTACAGTACCGACGAACTGAAAGTGACCAATGCACGCAGCTATCTGGGCGGCATGCAGATTGCTGCACTGGCGCGTACACCCGATGATTTCCCTGCCATCCGGCAGGGCATAGCCAGGCAGGTGGAACGCGTCAATGCCGGATTGGGCGATAAGCAGATAGACATTATGGAGCAACCGGACAACATCGTGGCGCACGTCAACCATGTATGGGCCAATGTAGGACCGGATCTGACGATGCTCTATCTGCAATATGCCATAGCCTTGTTCATCATCCTGCTGGTTCCGTCGCTCAATCTGTGTGGTCTGAGCAACAGCCGCATGCAGCAACGCACTGCTGAATTGGGTGTGCGCAAGGCCTTTGGTGGAACTAAAGGTGTGCTTGTGCGGCAAATACTGAACGAAAATTTAGTCCTGACACTGTTAGGCGGATTTGTGGGATTTCTTTTCAGTTACCTGGCAGTATATGCCATGCGTATGTGGCTGTTCACCAACAGTCAGAATGTGGGTACGTCGGGCGAATTCAGCTTGAGCATGGGGGCGTTGTTCAGCCCTTGGGTGTTCTTGTTAGCATTTGCTTTCTGCGTGGTTATCAATCTGCTTAGCGCGGCACTGCCTGCATGGATGGCGGTACGACGCACGATCGTGGATTCTTTGAACGATAAATAGAAGGAGGCATTTGATATGAAATTTACGATACATAACTTACGTATGATAATGGCACGCTTCAGCAGCAATGGCTGGGTGTTGGCAGAACTTTTCCTGGTATTCATAGTGATGTGGTTCCTTTGTGATTCGCTGGGCTGCATGAAATATACTTTCTACCGTCCGCTGGGCTACAATATCGAGCATGTTTATCAACTGTCCACCATTGTGGGCGGAGAGAGTCGGGACACAAGCCTGACTGCTGCCGACAAGTATCTGGGCATACTGAAGAAATTGGAGCAAGAGCCTTCCGTAGAGGCGGCAGCCCTCTGTTACTGGAGTCTGCCGATGAGTGGTAGCAACAGTTACAGTTCGTTGGTGGTGCAAGACACTTCTTGGGTGCAAGGACGTTGTATCTATGCTACCGGAGGATATATGGATGTTTTCCGGATGAGTGATGATCCGCGCCACCCGTTCCGTGACACTCCCGCAGGATGGAATAATGTGACACTGAGCAATGCCGCCTTTGAGCGTTTTCGCAAGAAGATGCCGGAGTTTTCGCAGGCTACACTGCTGGGCAACGGTGATTCTGTCACGGTCATCAAGCAGATGGGGAAGACCGGTGCTTTCCGTTCTTACCGCTATGGAACCGATGCACCTTGGTTCTTCTATCACTTGGGAGAGAATATGATTAAGACTGAATTTACTGACAATTGGTCTCAGATTGTATTCCGTGTGAAGCGTGCCGCTGACGGACCTGATTATCGGGAGAAGTTCCTCCGCAAGATAGCGCCGAAACTGGACACTGATAATGCGTTTGTAGCCGATGCTGCTCCTTATACCGAACAGCAGTTGCAGTTTGAGGTGATGAATGGTGATACGGATAAGGTGAACAGTCAGACTGTGGTAGTGCTCTTCCTGTTGGTGAATGTGTTCTTAGGACTGATAGGTACTTTCTGGTTCCGCACTCGCCGCCGTCGTTCTGAAATAGCCCTGCGGATGGCTATGGGCAGCACGTGTGGCGGAGTGTTTCGCCTGCTGATAGGCGAGGGGCTGTTGCTGTTGGTATTGGTGACGTTGCCTGCCATGATTGTATGCTACAATGTGGGTGTGGCGGAATTTACCATTGGACGGACTTCTCTTATATCTACTTGGCCGGTGGAGTGGAGTGTGACGCGTTTTCTAATTGGATCGTTAGTGGCATGGGTGCTGATAGCGCTGATGGTGGTGACGGGAATATGGTTTCCGGCACGACAAGCCATGAGGATAGAACCGGCAGAGGCATTACATGAAGAATAGGATGAAAAGACAATAAAGTATTAACAATAAAAGAACAAAAGAATATGAATACTAATGTGATAGGTATAATCATTGCATTGCTGCTTGCATTTGCAGGGGGTGCGTTGGCACAAGATGCCAAAGTGAGTGAAATCCGTAAAGTAGATAATTTTTCATCCATAGAGGTGGTTTCGGTCGCTACGGTATATTTTACCCAAAGCGATACGTATTCTTTAAAGATTGAAGGCAAGGAGAAATATGTGAAGACCACCACTACTTCGGTGAGTAATGGTATCCTTACCATCGGCATTAAGGATGGCGACAAAGAGGTACGCAACCGCAAGGAAGGTGTGACAATATACCTCACGGCTCCGGATTTGAAAAATGTGGAGTTTACCGGAGTGGGCAGTTTTAACTGTGAGAAGCCTTTGAAACTGAATGCAGTTAAGTTTCAGATAGAAGGAGTGGGCAAAGTGAATGTGAAGGATTTGACTTGCCGCACTCTGAAAGTGGAATTGGACGGAGTGGGCAAGGCAGCCATCAACGTAGATTGCGATTATCTTTCCGCCGATGTGGACGGTGTGGGTAGTGTGACTTTAAGTGGTACGGCCGGAAAAGCTGATATATCGAAAGATGGCATCGGCAGAGTGAATACCCGTAATCTGAAAGTAGGGCGTTGAGTGATGCGAATGATACGACTTTATTTTCAACAATCCCTCTATCATTTGCGCGAGAATCCCGTCATCACTTGGGTTTCCGTGCTTGGTACGGCGCTTGCCATCTGCATGATAATGGTGCTCGTCATCACTCTGCAAGTACGTATGGTGGACTGTGAGCCGGAGATTAACCGTTCACGTTCGCTCTATGTTTCTACTATGTCGGCCAAGCAGAAGGGGGAAAGCGAAGCTCACTCCGTCAACGGATACATGTCCGTGCAGACAGGGCGCGAATGCTTCAGGGCACTGGCCGATGCCGAAGCCGTCACGCTGACATCGTTGAGTGAGAAAGTGCGCGTGGCATTACCTGCAGGGGCAAAGATGACAGCCGACATGGTACAGACCGATGAGGATTTCTGGAAGATTTTCAGCTTCAGGTTTCTTTGCGGTGTGCCTTTTACAAAGACAGACTGTGACTCCGGACTTCCGCGTGCGGTAATCTCCGCCACTGTGGCACGTCGGATTTTCGGTCGGACAGATGTGGCAGGACAGACGGTGCAACTGAATGCCGTGGACTATCTTGTCACCGGTGTGGTGGCCGATGTTTCCGTGCTTGCCACTTCGGCCTATGCACAGGTATGGGTTCCTTACAGCTCGAACGATGCCTCCACCATCTCTTGGCTTGGAGACACCATGGGCATGATGCATGCCATCATCCTTGCACATTCTGCGGCCGACTTTCCGGCTTTGCGCCGCGACGTGGAGACGCTGCGCCGCAAGTACAACGAGGGATTGGAAAAGATTGAAGTATTCTATCGCGGGCAGCCGGACGGACAGTTTGCCAATCTCTACCGCAAGTGGGGTGATACACTTGATACGACGGGTATCGTCAGGCGATATGTTCTTGTAGTGCTCATCCTTCTGCTGATACCTGCCATCAATCTCAGCAGCATGACACTGTCGAGGATGCGGAAGCGCATGACCGAAATAGGAGTGCGCAAGGCATTCGGGGCCACAGGTTTTGAACTGGTACGGCAGGTGTTCTTCGAGAATCTGTTGCTGACGCTGTTTGCCGGACTTTTAGGGCTTGTTCTGAGCTATGCAGCCACTTTCCTGCTGAACGGTTTTTTATTCGGCAACAGCACCAATGCCTATCTCAACGGAGATACCGCCTTGACGGCAGGCATGCTCCTATCTCCCTGGGCTTTCATTGCCGCTTTCGGCTTCTGCCTGCTGATGAACCTGCTCAGTGCTGGTATTCCTGCCTGGCGTGCCTCGAAAATGAACATCTCGGATGCGATAAACCAACGATAGAATAATGTCTCTTGAAAGAAGGATTTATAAAGAACAAATGAATATGATGCTAAGACAGATAAGGAACGAATGGCACAGCAACTTCTTCCTGTTCATGGAATTGATGCTGGTGTTTGTCATATTGTGGTACATTGTGGACTGGACGCTGGTCACGCTTCATGTCTATCGCGCTCCGATGGGTTTTGACACGGAGCACTGTTATGATATTGCCGTCAGCAGGCTCAGTCCCAAGTCGGCACTCTATAACCCTGCACTGACTTCGGACGATGATATGGAACAGTTGGTGGAGATTGCCGGGCGCTTGCGCCATCGTCCCGGCATAGAGGCCGTGGCTCTTTCGCAAAACTGCTATCCTTACAATGAAGGAAGTAACGGTGTGGAGGTGGGTATAGACACCGTGTCGGTAAGTGTCCGTCATCTTTGGGTGGAGCCGGATTTCTTCCGCCTTTTCCGTTACGGAGCTTCGGATGAAACCGGATATACCCGTATGGCGGCTGCCTTGCGTGAAGGCAAGCTGGTGGTTTCTTCTAACTTGATGAAGGAGGGACATCCTGAATTAGGCCTGAATGATGCTGCCTCGCTGCTGGGGCGTGAAGTGAAGCTTCTTAGTTTTGACAATGAACCTCGAACCATTGGTGCGGTCGGTATGCCGGTACGTCGGTCACATTTCAACACCATTTCGCAATGGGGAGGTCCGTACGCCGCTACTTACCTTGATCTGGCAAGGTTGAAGGAGTACGGTAATCCTCGCTACATCACCCTTAACGTTCGTGTCTCTCCCGATGCCGATCATGGTTTCGCCGATAAACTGATGGCCGATGCCGACCGTCTCTATCAGACAGGTAACCTCTATCTGCTCAACGTCACCTCTCTCAATGAACATCGGGAGGCGTATGAATTGGAGGATATGAATGAGATGAAGACGCAGCTTTGCGTGCTGGGCTTTCTACTGATGAACATCTTTCTTGGAGTGATAGGCACGTTCTGGTTCCGCACACAGCAACGGCGTGGCGAAGTGGCTCTGCACATGGCTTTGGGCAGTAGTCGGAAGGCTGTTTTTTCACGGCTGATGGCCGAAGGAATGCTTCTTCTCACATTCTCGTCCATACCAGCCATTGTCATTGCTTTCAATGTGGGAGTGGCCGAACTGTTGGATGTCAGCAAGATAAATTTTACAGCCCTACGCTTCTTGCTTGCTGTTGCGGTCACTTGGCTGCTGATGGCGATGATGATTGCTGTCGGTATCTGCTATCCGGCAAGGCGTGCGATGAAGATACACCCTGCTGAGGCATTGCATGAAGAATAAGTTGATTTTTTTTAATATTTATTGAATAATCTTCTTTGTTAAAAATTAAAACTTCTATCTTTGCGAGCATAACGACCGACTTTTTATCGGCGAATAGCATCTACTATGAAGAAGTTCCTTCTGCCTATATTATTAGGACTGGCGGTTACATTGTCATGCACTTTGTCAGCCGCAGAGCGCACATATGACATTTTGTTAATACAATCATATACTGACCGCACTCCTTTTCATGCTTTGCTCACCAAGGGTTTGAAGGATGGTCTGAGCAAGGGAGGTGTCAAGGCGAATATTACTACGGAATATATCAATGCCGATTATTGGTCTTATGTCTCGGAATGTGTAATTATGCGTCGTATCTGCGAGAGGGCGCGTGGACGGCATACGGATTTGATTGTGACTGTGGGTGACGAGGCCTTTTATGATTTGATGACATGTGGAGACTCATTGGGGCATCGGTTGCCGGTCATTGTTTCTGGTATCAAATACCCTAATGAAAAATTGATGGAACATTTGCCCAATGTCGCCGGATTTACAGCCAAGACAGACTTTAAAGGGCTTCTCTATGAGATTAAGCGGATATTTCCCAACCGTAAAGAAATCATTTGCCTTTCTGACAGTGCTTTACTCAGTTATCGGGGAACTAAAAAATTAGAGGATGACTGGCTCCTGTTCCAACAGGAAAATCCTGAATATACTTTTCTCAAAAAGAATGTGCAGACACAAGCTCCCACAGCCATTATTTCTTCCATTTGTTACGGTTACAATGCATACAATCGTGTCGTTATTGCTCCCAAGTGGAGTCCTTTTCTCTCTTTTATCGGTAAAAACTCAAAGGCTCCTGTATTTACCGGACAGAACTTGGCTTTGACCAACGGAGTGTTCTGTGCCTATGATGTCGTGCCCTCAGAGGGTACTTGTGCGGCAGGAAAACTGGCAGCCCGGATATTGCAGGGCAAAGTTGCCGTTTCTTCCTGTGGAATTGTCAATCTTGATGGGACGTTTTTGTATGACTACAAACAACTGGATTTTTTTCGTGTGGACAGCAGCATTGCAGATGGGCATGGCATTATTATGAACATCCCCTTTAACGAGCGTTACGGTATATGGCTCATTTTATTCTATTCTATTATCGTGGTGGTATTGGTGATATTGGTTATTTGGCTGATACGTTCCAATCGAAAGGAGGCCCGCCGTCGTATTCAGGCTCAAACGCGTTTGCTGATACAAGCTCGTCTGGTGGAACAAAGAAATGAGTTCGATGATATATTCTGTTCTATCCGTGACGGTCTGATCTCCTATGATACGGATTTACGCATCCATTTTGTCAACCATTCACTGATGCTTATGCTCGGACTTTCGCCCGAAACGCATACGGCTCGTTTTTATGAAGGTCAGATAGCCGGTTCTATTTTCCACATATATGTTGATGGTGAGGATATTCTGACGGATTTGTTGAAGAATGCCTGTGAATTACAGAAAGCTGTGCCTATTCCGGCCAACGCTTTTATGCGTGAGAACGTACAGGGAATTTATTTTCCGGTTTCAGGTGAGGTGGTTCCGGTCTTCGCCAAAGGCCGGATGACTGGCATGGCATTGGTGTGTCGCAATATCTCGGAAGAAGAAAGACAGAAACGCTTTTTCAACATGGCCATAGAAGAAAGTTCCGTTTATCCTTGGCAATATGATATGTCCCAACAATGTTTCGTATTTCCTGCCGGATTATTTCATCGCCTCGGTCATAGAGGGAGTGTGGAAACCATGACATTGGAAGATGTGAGAGATATTGTGCATCCGAATGACCGTGAGGCTACTCACGCCATTTTCGCCGCCATACTGCAAGGACACATGGAGAAGCCCCGTATGAGTTTTCGCGTAAGGAAAGCCGACGGTGGTTATGAGTGGTGGGAGTTTCGCTTTACCATCTACAATGGACTGACTGAAGATGATCCGTATATGGTATTGGGGGTGGCCCAGAGCATACAGCGTTATAAGGATACGGAAGATGCCTTGATTACCGCCCGTGATCATGCCATGCAGGCCGATAAGTTGAAGTCTGCTTTCCTTGCAAATATGAGTCATGAGATACGTACGCCTCTGAATGCCATTGTCGGTTTTTCTGATTTGCTGAAAGACTTGAATGCTTTTTCCAAAGAGGAAGTGCAAGAATTCGTAGGGTTGATTAATACCAACTGTACTTTGCTGTTGGCGTTGATAAATGATATTCTTGACCTTTCGCGCATTGAAGCCGGTACGATGGAGTTCAATCTTGCAGAATTCAATTTGAACTATATTATGCAAGATATCTATGATTCCCAGTATCTGAGCATGCCGCAGGGAGTGGAACTGCGCATCGAATGCCCTGTGGAAGAAGGCAAGTCTATACATACAGATATTGTCCGTCTGAAACAGGTGGTGAACAATTTGGTAAACAATGCCAAGAAGTTTACCGTGCAGGGCAGCATCACGATAGGCTATACGGTCGATGAACCAGAATATACCACCGTATATGTGGAAGACACCGGTAAGGGTATTCCCGAAGAGGCTGCCAAGCATATCTTCGAGCGCTTCTATAAAGTGGATAATTTTGTGCAAGGAGCCGGTTTAGGATTGAGCATTTGTCAGACCATTGTGGAACATCTGCGTGGTACTATTTCCGTTTTTTCCCAAGTAGGAAGAGGAACGCGTTTTGAGGTAAGGATGCCTGATGTAAACGAGTGATTATTCCACCCGCTTGCATCCGTTTGCCTGAAGAAACTCATTCAGCATGATTTCGTAATTGCCATTCAGCATGATGTGGTGATTCCCCAAAGGATTCTTCAGGAAGTATTCGGCGGAAGTATTCATTTTTATGCGTACCTGTGTGCGGCACATATTGATGTAGTTGGTGTTTTCGGTCAGTGTTCCCGTACTCAGATAATATTCATCCAGACATTCGCTGCCACATTTCACGATGGTGACATCTCCTGTGGGCATGATGCCTTGAATTCCGATGCCGCTTTCTGTTTCAAAATGATTGCGGATAATGAATTTCTCTGTTTGGGCTATACCGACGGTGCAATGTGCCAGTATGATTTCGTTTGTGCGGGTATTTACCATAGAAGGATTGGCCATGAAAGAAGATTTTCCGGTCAGCGCTTTTACTGCAAGCATGCTGAATACAGATTGTAAATCACCTTCACATCCGGCAATGACTCCTTCATCATTCAGCAGGGAAAGAGCGAGGCATCCGGTAGTTCCGGTTTGCTCTATCAGCCGGAAGCAGCTCAGGGTGATGGCACTCAGTTTGTCTTCTTCCACAACTTTCTTGACTGCACGGTAAAGACGCATTGCCTTTATCATGTCTTCAGGGGTGGCTTCGCGGCAAGCAAGTGCTTTCCCGGCAAGTGAGGCACAAGATTCTCCCACCTCATCGTCTGCTATCTGCCCATAATATTCGTATATCCGGTCCAGTGGAACATCTATGTATTCAACTCCCCAGCGGCGTTTGGCAAGCAGGTAATCCACATTGCTGGCGATGAGCCAACTGGATGGAGTGCCTATTACACCGATACGTGTTCCTACAAGGCTGCGTTGTGCCTTGAAGTTGCCATGCAATACGAAAATACGTTTAATGATTTCTGACAGTTCACCATGCAGAATCTCACTTTTCATGCCGCGTCCGCGTAGCCAGCATGAAATTTCGAGGGCTGCGGCAAATGAATTCTGCATGCCGTCTGCCAGGAGTATGGTAGGGCGGGGAAGGGATTCGAAATGCTGGATGACCAGTCGTTCTACTCCTCCCGTAGCAATAAACAGGATACTGAAATCATCGGGAGTCAGTTTGTTGATGTCTTGGTAATCGATGAAATTGACGGTAAAGTACTTTTCCAACTCTGTCAAGATCATTTCATGAGAACTTCGGACGGATACTTGCTTATGCAAGATGGAAGCAAAGGTTATTAGGTTGATGACCATAACTTTATTTACGATTTACTATTGAACGGTTAAAGTTACTTAGCTTGTTTATAATTCAAAGGTACAAGTTTCTTTTCAGACAGCATAACGTTTTTAATATAGATAAGGTTTTTAAAGTTTTTATGTCTTAGCAGCTTTTGGGTTTCAAATAAATGCGTACATTTGCAGCTTAATAATAAAAAAACTCATGCCAACAATATCCATTCGCGGGGTAGAGATGCCCGCATCCCCCATCAGAAAACTTGCTCCCCTGGCAGATGCTGCCAAACAAAAGGGAGTGCATGTGTTTCATCTGAATATCGGACAGCCCGACTTGCCTACACCGCAAGTTGCAATTGATGCGATACGCAATATAGACCGTAAGGTGCTGGAATACAGTCCGAGTGCAGGATACCGCAGTTACCGTGAAAAGTTGGTAGGTTATTACCGGAAATATAACATCAATCTGACGGCGGATGATATTATCATAACCTCAGGCGGTTCGGAGGCGGTGTTGTTTTCGTTCCTTGCCTGTCTGAATCCGGGTGATGAGATTATAGTTCCCGAACCGGCCTATGCCAACTACATGGCATTCGCCATTTCCGCAGGTGCGAAAATCCGTACTATCGCCACTACTATTGAAGAAGGTTTCTCACTGCCTAAGGTCGAGAAGTTTGAAGAACTGATAAATGAGCGTACCCGCGCCATATTGATTTGTAATCCGAATAATCCTACCGGTTACCTTTATACCCGTCGTGAAATGAACCAGATCCGTGATCTTGTGAAGAAATACGATCTTTTTCTTTTCTCTGATGAAGTATATCGTGAATTTATCTATACGGGGTCTCCTTACATTTCGGCTTGTCACTTGGAGGGCATTGAAAACAACGTTGTGTTGATAGACTCCGTGTCCAAGCGTTATTCGGAATGCGGTATCCGGATCGGAGCATTGATTACGAAGAATAAAGAGATACGCGATGCTGTCATGAAGTTCTGTCAGGCTCGCCTCAGTCCTCCTTTGATCGGACAGATTGCCGCAGAGGCCTCCCTTGATGCGGATGAGGATTATCTGCGTGATACATACGACGAATATGTGGAGCGTCGCAAATGCTTGATAGATGGCCTGAACCGTATTCCCGGCGTCTATTCTCCCATTCCGATGGGAGCGTTCTATACTGTGGCCAAATTGCCGGTGGATGATTCCGACAAGTTCTGTGCCTGGTGTCTTTCCGAGTTTGAATATGAAGGACAGACGGTCTTTATGGCTCCTGCCTCCGGTTTCTATACCACTCCCGGTTCCGGCCGCAATGAGGTGCGTATAGCTTACGTACTGAAGAAAGAGGATTTGAACCGTGCTCTGTTTGTACTTCAAAAAGCATTGGAAGCTTATCCCGGACGTACTGAATGAATTTTTCCCGTTTCATAGCCCTCCGCATTTATCGCAATTCAGATCCCGGAAAGCAAGTTTCCCGTCCTGCCGTGCTTATTGCGATGATTGGTATTGCCATCGGATTGGCGGTGATGATCATTGCCGTGTCTGTGATTGTAGGGTTTAAAAGTGAGGTGCGTGACAAGATCGTAGGGTTCGGAGCACATATACAGATTAGTAATCTGAATGCTGCGCGTTCTTACGAGACACCTCCGGTAGTGGTGGGAGACAGTATGCTGGCGGCACTTTCCGATTATCCGGGAGTGGAGCACGTACAACGCTATTCCACCAAGCCGGGAATGATAAAGACTGCTGAGGCTTTTCAGGGAATAGTTCTGAAGGGGGTAGGCCCCGAATATGACAGAGCTTTTTTCCGCCGTCATCTGCTCGAGGGAGAGTTTCCGCAATTCAGTGACTCCGCATCTTCCAACCGGGTAGTTATCTCAAGGGCGCTTTCCGATAAACTGAGGTTGAAACTTGGAGACAAGATCGATACTTATTATATTCAGGATGAAGTGCGTGCCCGCCGCCTGAAGATTGTGGGCATTTATCAGACCAACTTTTCGGAATATGACAATCTCTTTTTGCTGACTGACCTTTGTCTGGTCAATCGCTTGAACAAATGGGAGCCCGACCAGGTGAGCGGCGTGGAATTGGAATTGCGCGATTACGACAAACTGGAAGAAACCACTTATCAGATAGCCGCCGATACAAATGAATATCCTGACAGGAATGGTGAGGAATATTGCGTGCGCAATGTGGAGCAACTCAATCCTCAGATTTTTGACTGGCTGGGCATCCTGGATGTGAACATCTGGGTTATTCTCATCCTGATGATTGGAGTGGCGGGTTTTACGATGGTATCCGGCTTGCTGATCATTATCATTGAACGCACTTCCATGATTGGAGTCCTGAAGTCATTGGGAGCCGATAATTATACTATTCGTAAAGTCTTCTTGTGGTTTTCTGTCTTTCTTATCGGAAAGGGGATGCTGTGGGGAAATCTGGCAGGCCTTGCTTTCTACTTTATCCAGCGTTTGTCCGGTGTATTCAAGCTTGATGCGGAAACCTACTATATGGACACCGTTCCCGTTTCCTTCAATATCTGGCTTTTTCTATTGCTGAATATCGGTACATTGATTGCTTCGGTACTCATGTTATTGGGACCTTCTTATCTGATAACGCGCATACATCCGGCAAACTCTATGCGTTATAAGTAAAGAGGCCGGATGTGGCGTTTCAGAATTACTTTCTCAGGAAATCGCTTCTTTTCCGCAACATGCATGACAGCTTCCAGCGTAATGACTGCATGGGCTGCAATAAATCGAATATGGGCAGTGTGGAGTAATATCTCCGTTTTTCGCCCAGATCTTGTGCGGCTTTGTTGA
Organism: Bacteroides helcogenes P 36-108; assembly: GCF_000186225.1. Classification (NCBI taxonomy): domain Bacteria; kingdom Pseudomonadati; phylum Bacteroidota; class Bacteroidia; order Bacteroidales; family Bacteroidaceae; genus Bacteroides; species Bacteroides helcogenes. The sequence goes on from NC_014933.1 coordinate 2,556,623, forward strand.
TGACAACGGCTTGCAGCGTGAAGCGGAGCATGAAAAGGAAAAAAGCGATGCCTGCTGCCAGCCAATGGAAATTCAGGATGCCGATGGCAAGTAAGGCTATCCAGGTTCCGTGAAAAGCCAATCGTGTCAATGTCTCTAATCCAATTATCCAACGTTGGCAGCCGTGATACAGCCGTGCAGTGGAAGCATAGCTGATTTTTTCCTCTCTCCAATCCTTGCTTCGTGTCAACGGTTGCATACGCATTGTGGCATCGGCATCTGTCTCTACCCGTGTATTTTCGGAAGTAGCTACATGGTTGATGAATAAATCATCATCTCCGCGTTGCAGGTTAAGGTGTGCGGAGAAGCCTTTTTGCTGGTAGAACAGTTCCTTGCGGTAAGCGAGGTTCCGTCCTATCCCCATATATGGTTTTCCGGCCAACGCCAGTCCCAAATAGCGCATGGATGTGAAGAGATTATCAAAGCATATCTGTCTTTGCAGCCAGCCTTTGCCGCATTCATAGCCGCTGTATCCCAACACTACTTGCGCACGTGATGTAAAGTTCCGTGCCATCAAGCGTAGCCATTGGTTGCTTTGTGGCAGGCATTTGGCATCGGTGAAGACCAGCCATTCATACTTGCTGGCTTTGATTCCGAGTGTGACGGCAAGTTTCTTCCGGCTGATATAACGGGAAGAATCGGGCACGAAGCTGTGATAGAGGTGGGGATATTTTTCTTCCAGCAAAGTCAGGTAGTCTTCACTTTCATCAGTATCGCCATCATTGATGACGATAACCTCAAACTGCGGATAATCTTGCTCTAATATACCACTCAGGTTGCGGCGCAGGTTTTCGGATTCTTCGCGTGCGCAGATGATGACTGATACGGGAGGAAGTTCCTGACTGAAATGTATGTCGCCCCGTTTCACTGCCTTGTTTCGGGCGTGAATACGGTTGTAGAGACAATAATAGTAAAGGGTTTGGACGATGAAAAGAATGCCCGTCGATGCGAGCAATATTTTTTCAGTGTTGTCAAATGTAAATGCTTCCATGTGTCGTAAGACGTTTTGATATGCTGCAAAGGTACTAAAAAACGTTACAGGGGATGCAGAGTCTTGCATTTTTTTATTGTCCTATCTCCGGCACTGCCTCGAACGCTGTATCGGGAAAGTGCTTGGCAAGATAATTCTTGATGTACTGCATGGTGTCGTCCTGAATGGTTTTGTCTTTTACGGTAGGGTAAAGATTATATAATACGGTATCAAGCCTGATATTCCGGTTCTTGATGGCTTCAAAACTCAGTAAGGTATGGTTGATGCTTCCCAACTTGCCGGAAGTCACGAAAATAAGAGGGTATTGCTTTTCTGCCACATAGTCTATCGTCAGGAATTCTTCCGTCAGAGGAACCATAAGGCCGCCGGCCCCTTCCACGAGAACTGTATCGTAACGGCGGGCAAGTTCTTTTGTGGCACGCTCTATCTTGTTGAAGTCTATGGGGCGCTTGTCTATGCGGGAGGCAAGGTGGGGAGAGCAGGGATAAGAGAAGATTTCGGGCATGGTGAGTCCTTCACGGTCTTCGGGCAGGTAGCCTGTCCCCATGATGCGGCGGTGCAGATCAATGTCTTCGGAATGTCCTGTGTTTCCGGTCTGGATGAATTTCTGGGTGATGATACGTTTACCGTTTTGTGCCAGTTGACGGGCATACCAGGCGGTGCAATAGCTTTTTCCGGCATCGGTGTCAATGCCGCTGATGAAATAAATTTTTGATTCCATTATTCTTTGTTTTTAGCGATGATATAAATAGGATGATAAGTCAATGTCACGTTTCCGGTTGGGGGGCTACTGAACTGCCGGATGTATTCCTCACAGAAAGCTTGCAGCCGTCCGCGTGTCCACATCCTCTTTTCCGTACCTGTCACTCCGGTTTGTTTCAGGTGTTTCAATACTGCTTGCGGAGTGGCGAAGGAGAGAGGCACAATCTCCTCTTCGGCATGGAGGATGTTGAAATACGGAGACAGTAATGCCTGCAATTCTTCGATTGGCAGATAATACAGCCCGTGTCCGGTCAGACAACGTATTTGATGCATGTTCTTTGTTCCGAAAGTGCTGAAAGCAAGGATTCCGTCTTTTGTCAGTGCATGATGGCAACGTAGAAAGAAAGTTTCGGGATTGTTGAACCATTGTAGGGTCGAACAGGAAGTTATCAGATCCGTGCCTTTAGGAAAGTCAAAATTCTCGGCATCACCCGGCAGAAAGCTGACTCTGATTTCCGTCCCGTCTTTCTTTCTTCCGGCTGTTTGTGTGGAACAGAGTTCTCCGACGCATTCTTCCATTTCACGGCAGAGGTCGTTCAGTAATAAAGTTTCGGGATGCAGCGTGTGGAGCAGAATGCGGGAATAACTCCCTGTACCGCATCCGAATTCCACAATATGCCTGAAGCGTACCGCTATTTCTTCCGGCAGAAGATGTTCGGCCGAAGAGAGGACATCCGTCAGTATCCGTATCATCTTTCCGGCTACCTGTTGCTGTACAAGGGCTTCGCGCGTATAGGTGTTCCGGGCTTTGGCAAAGCGTTCGGCTATCAGTTGTTTGTCCATAACTCTTGCAGATAGTGGCGGAATAATTCTTCTTGATAGTGGGCGTCTTCTGTCTGCCGTGCCGGAGTGCCCGATTCTTTCCAAGCCTGCAATTGATTGGCGGGAGGGATAATGCGGTCATTGCTGCCCGCAACAGCCTGTTGCCAGTGGAAGCTTCCCGCTTTCAAGCTGGCTTTTGCATTTATTCTCTCTATCTCTGCCAGTTCTTCCCTTAATTCTTCCAACGGACGACGAGGGGTGACTTGCAGAAATGCCCTGAACGCTGTTCCGTCTGCACACATCCGGCGAAGGAATTTATGCAGGGAAGCTCCGGTTAGTCCGTCCAGCGTACCACGGAAGATGGCAGGCGGAATTCCCCGGTGTTGGTCAATGGGATAAGGAGTGCCGTTGATGGCGATGCTGTGTGTTATCGGCAGCGAGAGCTGTGGCATTACTTGTGAGGCTGCCCACACTCCCATGGACCAACCGATGACGTTGATCTCCTTGTATTCGTCCAGACCGGACTTGTCAAAGTCCAGCGTACGATAGTCGTAGCACACCATGAAGTCACTGTCTTCGGGGCGATACTCTTTGAAAGGTGTTTCATCTGCTCCCCATCCGGCAAAGAACAAGAGCAGGCGGGGATGGTGTCTTTGTATAATATAAATTTGTTTCATAATCTTCTTTTAGCGTTTTTATGGTATGCCGATCATGCGGTATAAAAGAAAAGTTGTTTTACATTAAGAGAAAAAGTCTGTGATATAAGACGAAAACTTCTTTTCTCGCATTGAAAATCTCTGTTCGCGCGTTGCGAACGGATATTCGCAACGTGCGAATATGTATTTGCACACTGCAAACAGATATTCGCAGTGTGCGGACAAACTTTTTAGTCGATATGGCTTATTAACTCCTTTATATCTTCTTCTTTTATTTCAGCAGTCAGCGAAAAGCGGATGCGTGACGTTCCTTCCGGAACCGTAGGCGGACGTACCGGCAAGGCGTAGAAGCCATGCCGTTGCAGCATTTCGGCACGCAGTATGGCGTCTGCACTTGGCCCGACTACCATCGGCACAATGTGGCTCACGCTTGGACTGCTGTAACCTTTCGCCTGCAACGCCTCGCGCAGCAGGCGGCTGACATGCGCCAGATGTTCCCTCCGTTTTTGCATCTCAGGCAGCCTGCGCACTATAAACAGTGTCCAGGCAATATTTACGGGGGGCAAAGCGGTGGTGAAGATCAGCGTACGCATCCGGTTTACGAGGTATTCGCGTATCATGCGTGTGCACACTATGTAAGCTCCTGCCGATGCTGCCGCCTTGCCGAAGGTTCCCACCAGAAAATCTATGTCGCAGATGCATCCGGCTTCTTCCGCACAGCCCAGCCCTTGTTTGCCGCATGTTCCGAAGGCATGTGCTTCATCTACATACAGCCGCACGTTGCCATACGTCTGCTTCAGCCTTGCCAATGCTTTCAGATCTGCTCTGTCACCGTCCATACTGAAGATACTTTCTGTCACGATGATGATTTGCCGGTAGTTTTCATGGTGTTCTTTCAGCAGACGTTCCAGTTGCGCAAGGTCATTGTGGCGGTAACGGATGCACCGTCCGGCAGATAGCCGGATGCCGTCTATGATGCTGGCGTGTACCAGTTTGTCTGCCAGTATCAGTGTTTGCGTGTCACTGACGGCAGGCAGAATTCCGGTGTTGGCATGATAGCCGCTGTTGAAGACCAATGCAGCCTCTGTTCCGAACAGTGCTGCCAATTCCGATTCCAGTTCTTCGTAGATGCCGAAGTTGCCTGTGAGCAGACGGGAAGAAGATGATGTGGGCAGAAAGGAATCCGGAGTAAGCATTTGCAGGAACTCTTCTCGGATTTCTCTGTCCGCAGCCAGTCCCATATAGTCGTTGGACGAGAGGTTCAGCATCCGCTGCCCGTCCACGATGACATTCCGTCCGTCATGTATCATTTGTGGCAGACGCCTCAGGTTACTATGTGATTCTAAAGCTTGCAACTCTTGTTGCATTACCTCTGTTGCATTCATAACATTTCCTTTATTATTTTGATCAGTCCGCTTGTCAGTTTGGTCAACTGTTCCGGTTCTATGATAAACGGAGGCATCAGATAGACCAACTTTCCAAACGGGCGTACCCAGATGCCTTCTTCTACGAAGCGTCGTTGCATCCACGCCATATCTACATTTTCCGTTACTTCAATTACACCGATGGCTCCTAATATGCGTACGTCTTTTACTTGCGGCAATTGCCGTGCAGGAGCAAGTTCTTCCCGAAGTTGCATGCTGATGCGGTTCACTTTTCCTTGCCAGTCATAGACGGGAGATGTCAGTAATCTCACCGATGCACACGCCACGGCACATGCCAACGGATTGCCCATAAAAGTAGGACCATGCATGAATACCCCCGGCGAATGATTGGAGATGGCGTCTGCCACTTCATTTGTTGTCAGCACGGCAGACAGTGTCATATAGCCTCCGGTCAGCGCCTTTCCTATACACATGATGTCCGGCTCTGTGCCTGCGTGCTCCCAGGCAAACAGTTTTCCTGTCCTGCCGAATCCGGTCGCTATCTCGTCAAATATCAGCAACAGGCCATACTGTTTGCAGAGGCGGGCTGCCTCGCGCAGATATTGCGGATGATAAAACCACATGCCGCCCGCACCCTGTACGATCGGTTCGAGGATGAGTGCCGCCAGCTCTTCATGATGTTGTTCTATGATATTCTGTAACTCCATGCTGTCACCGGCATCCCAGTCACCGTCATATCGTGACCGTGGCTGCGGAGCGAAGTACCGTATGGGCAGGGAAGATCCGAACAGAGAATGCATCCCTGTCACCGGGTCGCAGACAGACATCGCATTCCACGTGTCACCGTGATATCCCGAACGGATGGTCACGAAATTATTCTTTTTCTCTTTCCCTTTTCCGTACCAGTATTGCACTGCCATCTTCAGGGCTACTTCTACGGCCACCGAACCGGAGTCGGCGTAGAATATCTTCTGCATGGAAGGCGGAACTAAAGGTAGCAGCAGTTTCCCCAATTCTATGGCAGGCTCGTGTGTCAGCCCGCCGAACATGACGTGTGACATCTTACCGATTTGTTCTGTGGCCGCATGGTTCAGCACGGGATTGTTGTATCCATGTATGGCACACCACCATGAAGACATGCCTTCGATCAAGGTTTGTCCGCTTTCAAGCGTGATAGTCGCCCCTTCCGCCTGTTCCACTTTATATACGGGAAGCGGATCGGTGGTTGAAGTATAGGGATGCCAGAGGTGTTCGCGGTCAAACTGTGAATCGCTGAAACGGTATCCTGCTTCCTCAATCAGTGTTTTGTCTTCCGATACTTTGGAACCGATTGTTGTCAGCAAATCTCCTACGATGGCAGAATTTATGCCTATGTGCAGAGCCTTCCGTACCGCTTCCGTGCTCAGTTGCGAGCGTCCTCCGGCAAAACGCAGGAATGCCCTGGGATTGATGAAACGGAACAGGGCTATGGTTGTCAGTATTTCTTCTTCGTTCAACGGTTCCTGTCTTTCCAGCGGTGTGCCCGGAATGGGACTCAACAGGTTGATGGGGATGGACTGGACTTCCATATCTTTCAGGGTGAAAGCAAACTCTATACGTTGCTCCATACTTTCGCCCATGCCGATAATGCCTCCGCTGCAAATATCCATACCTGCGTTTCGGGCGGCTTTCAGAGTGCGTATTTTTTCAGCCTGTGTGTGTGTGCTGCACAAGTTTGAGAAGTAGGAAGGGGCGGTTTCCAGATTGCAATGGTAACGCGTGATACCGGCATCATGAAGAGCAAGCATCTCTTCTTCGTTCAGCAACCCTAAGGATGCGCATAACTGTATGGACGAATGCCGCCGCATGTGGCGGGCGGCTTCACATAGTTTCTCCATGTTCTTGCCTGAAGGTTTCCGGCCGCTGGTCACCAATGAGAAGCGTGCCACCCCCTGTTCTTCGTTGTATTTGGCATGTCGCAGGCATTCTTCCTTGTCAACAAGGTCATATACATCGGCTTTGGTTTTGTAGTGCGATGATTGTGCGCACCATTTGCAGTTTTCCGGGCATCGTCCCGATTTGGCATTGATGATGGAGCACATGTCAAATTCTTCCGATGCCAAAGTTCTGGTTATTTCGTGTGCGGCTTCGTACAATGCTTCTTTATCAGATTGTGCGGCCAGCCATTCTGCTTCTTCTCTGCTGATGAAGTTACCTTCCAACACTTGTTCTTTCAGTTCATTTACAGTCATATTTTCTGTGATTAAGTTAAAACTATGCTGATGCACCTATTGCTAAAAAAGAGGCACGGATTACCGGAATTGGTACAGCGCATTGTGTGAGCTGTATTATTCCGGCAATCCGTGCCTGTATTATTTTCTTGTTTCAGAATATATTCTTCCTGTTTGCCCGTGTTTGCACATGGACAGATAGTTTGTGTCCGGAAAAGAACTTTCAGGTTCATTCCCGTCACCATCCTTCCGTTGACGAGGGTTACTCCGCTTTCCGGTGAGATGCCGATATCCGTGTCTTTGCCTCCGCTATTTCCTTCCCATGTATTTTCTTCTCCGCATCCGGCATGGCCTGCAGTCCCCGCAACCTTCTGCTTGGACAGCGAACTGTCCGCTACACCTTTGCGCAGGCATCCGATGGTGACACATCGGCCTATACTGGCAAATGCGGCATAGGCTTTTCTGCTCCAGCGGCGGAAACGGATGATATGTCTGGCGGTTGCTGTACGTTTCATGTCTTTGTATCTGCCCAATGCAGAGTTTGGTTTTCTTTGCGGGTGCAAATGTAGAAAAAATATTCAAAGGTGTTTCAACACGGGCATAAAAAAAGGCTATCTATCCCAGACAGCCAATCCTTATTAACCTTAAATCTAATACTATGAAAAACACGTTGCAAAGGTACGGCTTTTTCAATAATCTCCAAATCGGGAGATCAATTTAAGGTATTATATAACATGGTTTAATAAAAAGAATTAGTTTGTTAACTTTTTACGCAATTCCTTTACTTGATGTATGCTTCTTCATGCACTCCCGCCACGGCACGTCCGCTTGGATCATTTTTGCCCTGGAAAGAGGCGTCCCATGCAAGGGCTTCGGCTGTGGAACAGGCTACGCTGGGTACACTGGGTACGCTGCGCGCTGCACTTTCACTGGGAAAATGTTCTTCAAAGATGCTGCGGTAGTAATATTCTTCCTTGTTCATGGGCGTGTTGACCGGAAAGCGTTCGGCGGCATGTGCCATCTGCTCATCGCTGACTGCACCGGAGGCGATGGATTTCAATGTGTCAATCCAATTGTAACCTACACCGTCTGAAAACTGTTCCTTTTGACGCCATGCCACGCTTTCGGGAAGCATGTCGGCAAAGGCTTCACGTACAATTTTCTTTTCAATCACTTTGCCGGTACACATCTTGGTCGCCGGATTGATGCGCATGGCAACATCCAGAAACTCTTTGTCAAGGAAAGGTACACGGCCTTCCACCCCCCAGGCTGCAAGACTCTTGTTGGCGCGAAGGCAGTCGTACATGTACAGCTTGGAAAGTTTGCGTACGGTTTCTTCGTGGAACGCCTGCGGAGTGGGAGCTTTGTGGAAGTAGAGGTAGCCGCCGAACACTTCGTCTGCCCCTTCGCCGCTGAGCACCATTTTGATTCCCATGCTCTTGATGACACGCGCCAGCAGGTACATGGGAGTGGAGGCACGTACGGTAGTCACGTCATACGTTTCAATGAAGTAGATGACGTCACGGATAGCATCAAGTCCTTCTTGTACGGTATAGTTTATTTCATGGTGCACAGTGCCTATATACTGTGCCACTTCGCGAGCCTTGAGCAAGTCGGGCGCACCTTTCAGCCCTACGGCAAACGAGTGCAGTTGCGGCCACCAGGCATCCGACTGATTGTCCGTCTCGATGCGCTTCGAAGCATATTTCTTGGCGATGGCGGAAATGACGGAAGAGTCGAGGCCGCCACTGAGAAGTACGCCGTAAGGTACATCGGACATTAGCTGGCGTTGTACGGCCGCTTCGAGGGCATCGTGTATGGTATTCACCTGCGTATCGTAGGCTTTCCTGTCGATGGAGGCGGAGCCATTGTTGCGTTCGGCTGCCGGGGTATAGTTGTCTTTTACGGCGTCATATTCCGTCCAGTCACGCTTGTACCAGCGTTGCATTTTACCTTCGCTTCCCCGATAATAATGTCCGGGCAAGAAAGGTTCGTATTCATCACAGAAGCCTTCGAGAGCTTTCAGCTCGCTGCCGAAATAGACGCGCCCTTCTTTGTCCTTCCCTATATACAGAGGGATGACACCGATGGGATCACGGGCTATCAGGTAGTCGTTCGTCACTTCGTCGTAGAGAGCGAAGGCGAATATTCCGTTCAGTTCTTCGAGGAAGCCGATGCCCCGGTCTTTGTAGAGAGCGAGAATGACTTCACAGTCCGAACCCGTCTGAAATGCATATTTTCCCGCATAGCGGGCACGTATCTCGCGATGGTTATAGATTTCACCGTTCACGGCGAGCACCTGCTTACGGTCGGGTGAATACAAGGGTTGCCCACCCGATTGAGGATCTACAATGGACAGTCGCTCGTGTGCCAATATGGCCGATCCGCCTACATAGATGCCACTCCAGTCAGGACCGCGGTGACGGATTTTCTGTGCCATTTTCAGCGCTTTGTTTCTCAGCTCTTTACTTTGAGTCTTTATGTTGAAGATGCCTGCTATTCCACACATATAAATATTATGCTTTAGTTTATTTTTTGTATCAAGTATTCATTTATCTTTTTCGCCACTTTCCTTCCATCGGCCAGTGCCCGTACCACAAGACTTGCGCCATTGGCGGCATCACCGGCTACGAATACGTTTTCGGGTGTTTGGGGCTGTTCGGGTTTCAGGAAGCCCATTGCGAGAAGTGCCATGTCTGCTTCGATAATTTCCTTCTTTCCGGTGAGTTTCATGGTGGGCCGGGCTCCGTCAGTGGCCGGAAGCCATTCCACTTCCTCCACTTCCACACCTGTCAGCTTGCCGTTTTTACCAATGAAGCGGTTGGAAGTGAGACACCAGCGACGTATGCAGCCTTCCTCATGACTGCTCGTGGTTTTCAGCACTACGGGCCACTGTGGCCAAGGGGTAGCATCGTTGTGTCCTACGGGTGGCTGCGGCATGATTTCGATCTGCGTCACGCTGACGGCTCCCTGACGGATACCGGTTCCGATACAGTCTGACCCCGTATCACCGCCTCCGATGACAATGAGCCGTTTGCCTTTGGCGTTCACAGCCTGTTCCTTCGTGAAGGTTTCGCCGTCGAGGATGCGGTTTTGCTGACTCAGCATTTCGAGGGCGAAATGTACACCTTTCAGTTCGCGGCCGGGGATGTCGAGGTTGCGGGCTGTCGGTGTACCGGTGCAGAGGGCGTATGCGTCAAATCCCGCGGGAAGGTTACGTACATCCACCGTGACACCCATTTCGAATTTGATGCCTTCGGCTTCGAGAATCTTCATGCGGCGGTCTATGACTGCCTTGTCCAGTTTGAAGTTGGGTATGCCGTAGCGCAGCAGCCCGCCCGGCATGGGCTTGCTGTCAAACAGGGTTACTTCGTGCCCTGTGGCATTCAGCCTGACGGCCACGCTCAGTCCTGCGGGACCTGCGCCGACAACTGCCACTTTGCGTCCGTTGCGTGCGGGCTGTGCAGGCATGATGTAGCCTTCACGAAAGGCTGCCTCTGCAATGGCAGCTTCATTTTCGCGGATGGTTACAGGAGCGTCACACGACAGTTTCAGTACACACGACTTCTCACAAAGTGCAGGACAGATGCGTCCTGTGAATTCGGGAAAGTCATTGGTTCGGGTCAATATCTGATAAGCTTCACGCCATTTCCCTTTATAAAGTGCATCCTGAAATTCAGGCTGTATGTTGCCCAACGGACAAGCCCAGTGGCAGAAGGGTACACCGCAATCCATGCAGCGTGATGCCTGCAACTTGCGTTCGTGGCTGTTCAGAGTCTGTTCCACCTGGCTGAAGTCGTTGATACGTTCGTGTATCGGACGGTAACCCGCTTCCTGGCGGGGAATATTAAGAAATGCTTTTGGATCTCCCATAATCTTAATTAGTTGATAGTTTCTTTTAGTTGACTGTTGATAGCTGACTGTTGATAGCTGACAGTTGATAGCTGATAGAAAATGGAGTATTCTTATCTATCAACTGTCATCTGTCAACTATCAACTATATTCAGTAGTCTCTCTGCATATCTGCAATCTTCTGTTGCAGTTTTCTCATCTGTTCTTCCTGCAGCACCTTCTTGTATTCGATGGGTACTATCTGGATAAACTCGTCTATGTATCGGTTCCAGTTGTCGAGCATGGTGCGTGCCAGTTTGGAGCCGGTATAGAGGTAATGCTGCCGGATAAGCTCATGCAGTTCCTTACGGTAGGAGGCTTCTTCGATGAGGCTAAGTTCTACCATTTCCATGTTGCAGAAGTAGTCGAAGTTGCCGTCCTTATTCCATACATAGGCCACGCCTCCCGACATGCCGGCGGCGAAGTTGCGCCCTGTCTGTCCAAGCACAACTACACGTCCTCCGGTCATGTATTCGCAGCAGTGATCACCCACACCTTCCACCACGGCGGTGGCTCCGGAGTTGCGGACAGCGAAACGTTCGCCTACGCGGCCGTTGATATATACTTCACCGCTTGTTGCACCGTACAGGATGGTGTTTCCTGCAATTGTATTCTTCTCTGCTTCGAAGTTGCTCCGCACCGGAGGCATCACTGCGATGCGGCCGCCGCTAAGGCCTTTGGCAAGGTAGTCGTTTGCTTCACCTTCCAACTTGAAATTAACGCCCGGTACGAGGAAAGCGCCGAAACTTTGTCCGGCCGAACCTTTGAACTTCACGTTCAGTGTATGTTCCGGCAAGCCTTTCTCACCGTATCTGGCGGCGATAGCTCCTGAAAGCATAGCTCCGCAGGCACGGTCTGTATTGGCTATGGTGTATTCCAGTGAAACTTCTTTCTTGTTCTCCACAGCTTGGGCGGCGGCATGCAACATTTCCACGTCTTTCACGCGGTCTATGCCGTGTTGCTGGTCGATGGTGTGGCGGATGGAAGCTCCGTTGTCGATACGTGCCAGTAGTTTTGAGAAGTCCAGCAGGGCATGCTTCGGGTTCAGACCCGCATGCTGTTCATTTTTTCTCACAATGAGGTCTGTGCGCCCTATGATTTCATCCATCTTCTCCACGCCTATTTCCGCCAGATATTCGCGTACTTCTTGGGCGAGGAAGGTGAAATAGTTGACGAGGTATTCACTGCGTCCCATAAACCGCTTGCGCAGTTCGGGATTCTGTGTGGCTACACCGACGGGACAGGTATTGCGGTTGCATTTGCGCATCATCACGCATCCCAATACAATGAGGGCGGCGGTGGCAAATCCATATTCTTCGGCGCCGAGCATGGCCATCAGCACGACATCTCGTCCGGTTTTCATCTGGCCGTCCACTTGCAGTGTCACTTGTCCGCGCAGCCCGTTCAGCACGAGGGTCTGCTGTGTTTCACTCAGCCCTAATTCGGGCGAGATGCCGGCATAGCGGATGGAGGATGCGGGTGAAGCTCCCGTGCCGCCTTCGGCCCCCGAAATGACTATCAAGTCGGCTTTAGCTTTTGCCACACCTGCGGCAATGGTTCCCACACCGCTTTCAGCTACTAACTTCACACTGATGCGTGCCTGTGGATTGACGTTTTTCAAGTCGAAGATGAGTTGTGCCAGATCCTCGATGGAGTAAATGTCATGGTGGGGTGGAGGCGAGATGAGTGAGATACCCGGAATGGAGTGGCGTGTGCGGGCTATTACTTCGTCCACCTTGAAGCCGGGAAGTTGTCCGCCCTCACCCGGTTTGGCGCCTTGCGCCACTTTGATCTGTATTTCATCGGCGTTCACCAGATATTCGGCGGTTACGCCGAAACGTCCTGATGCCACCTGCTTGATAGCACTGCGCATGTTTGTGCCGAAGCGTGCGCTGTCTTCGCCGCCTTCGCCCGTATTGCTGCGTCCGTGCAAGGTGTTCATGGCAATGGCCAGTGCTTCGTGCGCTTCCTGGCTGATGGCTCCGAAGGACATGGCTCCTGTGACGAAACGCTTCAGAATGTTCTCAACCGGTTCCACCCGGTCAATGGATATCGGTGCACGGCGGAAGCCGAGAAAGTCGCGCAGGAAGATGGGAGACTCCTTGCCGTCCACCGATGAGGTGAACTCTTTGAATTTCTTGTAACTGCCCAGCCGGGTGGCCAGTTGCAGTGTACTGATGGTTTCCGGGTTCCAGGCATGCTTCTCTCCGTCCTTGCGGAAAGAGTATATGCCGCTGTTGGGGAGCAGTGCATCCACTTGCGGGGCAAAACCGGCGTCATGGAAAGCTATGGCGTCACGTGCCACTTCATCCAGACGGATACCGCCGATGGTGGACTTCAGCCCACCGAAATAGGCATTGCTCAGTTCTTCGCTCAGTCCTATGGCTTCGAATATCTTTGCGCCACGGTAGGAACGGATGGTACTGATGCCCATCTTGCTCATGATTTTGAACAGCCCTTTGCAGACGGATTTGATATATTTTCCTTCAGCCGTGGCATAGTCAAGCTGCACATCTTTCTCGGTTACCAGCTTGTCTATCACGGCGAATGCCATGTAGGGGTTCAGGGCACTGGCGCCGAAGCCCAGCAACAGTGCGGCATGCATCACTTCGCGTATCTCTCCGCTTTCTACGATCAGTGCCGTTTGAACGCGTTTCCCTACCGAGATGAGATGATGGTGTACCGCACTTACGGCCAGTAGCGAGGGAATGGCTGCGTAGGTAGCGTTTACGTCGCGGTCGGAAAGTACGATGTAGTTCACTCCTTCGGTGACCGATTCTTCGGCCTGCTTGCATAGCTTTGCCAGAGATTCTTGTAATCCGGCACGCTCTTTTTCCGCTTCAAAGAGCATGGGCAACTTTACTGTCTTGAATCCTTTGTAGCGGATGTTGCAGAGAATATCCAGTTGGGAGTTGCTCAGTATGGGGTGGTTGAGCCGCACCATCTTGCAATGGCTTTCACTGGGTGTGAGAATGTTCATACCCACGGCGCCGATATATTCGGTGAGCGACATCACCAGTTCTTCACGTATAGGGTCGATGGGCGGGTTGGTGACTTGGGCAAACTGCTGGCGGAAGTAGTTGTACAGCAGTTGCGGCTTGTCGCTGAGTACGGCAAGCGGGGTGTCGTTGCCCATGGCATTGACGGGCTCGGCTCCGGTGGTGCACATCGGCACGATGAGCTGTTCCACATCTTCTTTGGAGTAGCCGAAGATACGCAGCATGCGGTTATGGTTTTCTACGCTGTGGGACACTTTACGTCCGCTTTTCAGTTCATCCAGTTCAATGCGGTTGGCGGCCAGCCATGTGCGGTAAGGCTTTGCTTCGGCCAGTTGCCGTTTCAGAGTTCCGTCGTAATATATTTCTCCTTTTTCAGTATCCACGAGAAGAATCTTTCCCGGTTGCAGACGTCCTTTTTCCCTGATGTCTCCGGGCTCGAAGTCCATTACACCCACTTCGCTGGCCACTACCATCATGTCGTCTTTGGTGATGAGGTAGCGGGCGGGGCGCAGTCCGTTACGGTCGAGCATGCCGCCTGCATAGCGTCCGTCGCTGAAGAGTAGGGCGGCAGGCCCGTCCCATGGTTCCATCAGGATGGAATGGTATTCGTAGAAGGCTTTCAGATCTTCGCTGATAGGATTCTTTTCATTGAAGGATTCGGGTACGAGCATAGCCATGGCATGAGGAAGGCTGAGGCCGGACATGACGAGGAATTCGAGCACGTTGTCCAGCGAAGCGCTGTCGCTCATGCCCGGCTGTACGATGGGATGTATCTCTTTGATGTCGCCCAGTGCGGGTGAGGAAAGCACGGACTCGCGGGCTTCCATCCATCCGCGGTTACCGCGGATGGTATTTATTTCACCATTGTGTGCTAACAGGCGGAAGGGTTGCGCCAGACCCCAGGTGGGAAAAGTGTTGGTGGAGAAGCGAGAGTGCACCAATGCCAGTCCGCTGGTGAAGTAGCTGTTCGTCAGGTCGGGGAAGTAGCTGCGCAGTTGCATGGAAGAGAGCATACCCTTATAGACGATATTTTTGGTGGAGAGCGAGGCGATGTAGAAGTCTTCACGGGCGGGAATGTCGGAAAGGCGCACTTTGTTTTCTATTCTTTTCCTTATAATATAGAGTCTGCGGTCGGCTGTCTCGCTGTCACGGAATCCGGTGATGAATACCTGCTTGATGTCCGGTTCGGCGGCAAGGGCGGTTTCTCCCAGGATTTCAGGGCAGGTGGGTACGTTGTGCAGGTGCATCAGTGTGAGTCCTTCTTTTTCTATTTCTTCAATGAGAATGCTCAGTATGGCAGCCCGGTCTTCCTCGGCTTTGGGGAGGAAGAACAAACCGGTGGCATATCTTCCTTTTTCGGGCACAGGGATACCTTGTAGCAAAATGAATTCGTGGGGTATTTGGAGCATGATGCCCGCACCATCTCCTGTTTTGTTGTCGGCGCCTTCGGCTCCGCGGTGGCGCATGTTCTCCAGCACTTTCAGTGCCGATTCCACCAATTCATGTGACTTGTCTCCGTGGATATTGACCAGCATGCCTACTCCGCATGCGTCATGCTCGTTAGAGGCATCATACAAGCCTTTTTGTCGAGGTTGTCGTTGGCGGAGTAATACTTTTGTTTTGTTGTTAAAAAGTTCTTCTTTCATTGCTTAAAGTTTACTTTATTTTTGTATTTAGGCTTATGTAAATATCATAATGCTCGGCAAATATATTGTTTTAATTGCAAACTGATATATTGTAGTGGCGTATTTTATGCAAGTAAAATTCAGAAGAAAATCCTATTTATTACAATATGTATGAAATATTGCTGTGTTTTGTTTTAAATTGAATGAATAATTAATGTTTTTGTTTTAATTTGATTATTTAAAAGAGGAAAAGGAAGAATTTCGTTGATTTGTATATATGCTGTGTATCTTTCATTTTCTTTAAAAATCGAAATACTCGCTTTTTGATCCGAAAAGATTGCATTCTTTAACCTTTTGCTGTGGAAATAACTTTTTTATATTCTTCTGGCGAATAAACATGCCAAAAATAAACTTTATGTTCCCGATAATATATATCTTTGCGGCACGAAAAACCAAATACTGGAATATTATGTGTGGAATCGTAGGCTATATTGGACAGAGAAAAGCCTACCCCATTCTTATCAAGGGTCTGAAGCGGTTGGAGTACCGTGGATACGATAGTGCAGGGGTAGCATTGATCAGTGACAACCGGCAGTTGAGCGTGTACAAAACGAAAGGAAAAGTTTCGGAACTTGGGTCTTTCGCCGTTCAGAAAGACATTTCCGCTAACATTGGCATTGCACATACACGTCGGACCACCCACGGAAAACTTTGTTCCACCAACGTCCATCCCCATTATTCCTTCTCCGGGCACTTCGCCCTCATTCACAACGGCATCATTGAAAACTACGCCGTCCTTAAAGAAAAAAATAAGAAATCAGATACAATAAGCTAAATGGAACAACTGAAGCATGAATGCGGCGTAGCCATCATACGCCTGCTGAAACCTCTGGAATATTATGAAGAAAAGTACGGCACGTGGATGTACGGCCTCAACAAGCTTTATCTCCTTATGGAGAAGCAGCACAACCGTGGGCAAGAAGGCGCCGGGCTGGCCTGCGTGAAGCTGGAAGCCAATCCCGGTGAGGAGTATATGTTCCGCGAACGTGCTTTGGGCTCCGGCGCCATCACTGAGATTTTTGATACGGTGCAAGGCAACTTCAAGGATCTGACGCCCGAACAACTGCACGACGCCGGCTATGCCAAGCGTATGTTGCCTTTTGCCGGGGAGGTCTATATGGGGCATTTGCGCTACTCCACTACCGGAAAGTCAGGTCTGTCTTACGTGCATCCTTTTTTACGCCGTAACAACTGGCGTGCCAAGAACCTCGCCCTTTGCGGCAATTTCAATATGACGAATGTCGATGAAATCTTTGCCCGCATCACCGCCATCGGCCAGCATCCGCGCAAGTATGCCGACACATACATCATGCTGGAGCAGGTGGGACACCGCCTCGACCGTGAGGTGGAGCGCCTCTTCAACCTTGCCGAAGCCGAAGGCCTGACCGGTATGGATATTACCCGGTACATCGAAGAATACATTGATCTGGCCAATGTGCTGCGTACCTCCAGTCGTGAGTGGGATGGGGGATATGTGATGTGCGGGCTCACCGGAAGCGGAGAGACTTTCGCCCTGCGTGACCCTTGGGGCATCCGCCCGGCCTTTTGGTATCAGGACGATGAGATTGCAGTGCTTGCCAGCGAACGCCCTGTGATACAGACAGCACTGAATGTCCCCGCCCGGTCTGTCAAGGAACTTCAGCCCGGACAAGCTCTGCTCATTAACAAAGCCGGACGGCTGCGCACCGTGCAGATCAACAAGCCGCGCGAGGTACGCCCTTGTTCCTTTGAGCGCATCTATTTCAGCCGGGGCAGCGATGTGGATATCTACAAAGAACGTAAACTGTTGGGTGAGAAATTAGTGCCCAATATACTGAAAGCCATCGACAATGAGATTGATCATACTGTCTTCTCATTCATCCCCAACACTGCTGAAGTTGCTTTCTACGGCATGTTGCAGGGATTGGACGAATATCTCAACGAGGAGAAAGTGCAGCAGATAGCCGCCTTAGGCCACAATCCCAGCCATGATGAACTTGAACGCATCCTTTCCCGCCGCATACGCAGCGAGAAGGTGGCCATCAAGGACATCAAGCTGCGCACCTTCATTGCCGAGGGCAACAGCCGCAACGACCTTGCCGCCCACGTATATGACATCACTTACGGCAGTCTTGTGCCGGGTGTGGATAACCTCGTCATTATTGACGACTCCATTGTGCGCGGAACAACCCTGAAGCAAAGCATTATCGGTATTCTCGACCGCCTTGAACCCAAGAAGATTGTCATTGTGTCCTCTTCGCCGCAAGTGCGCTATCCCGACTATTATGGTATCGACATGGCCCGGATGAGCGAGTTCATCGCTTTCAAGGCTGCCGTGGAATTGCTGAAGGAACGGGAGATGCGCGATGTCATCGCCGCCGCCTACCGCAAGTCGAAAGAGCAGGCCGGATTGCCCAAAGAGCAGATGGTGAACTATGTAAAGGAAATATACGCTCCCTTCACCGACGAGGAAATCTCCGCAAAGATGGTGGAACTGCTCACTCCGAAAGGTACGAAAGCGAAGGTACAGATAGTCTATCAGCCTCTCGAGGGGCTGCATGAAGCCTGTCCCTGTCATACGGGCGACTGGTACTTCAGCGGAGACTATCCCACACCGGGCGGAGTGAAGCTGCTGAACGAGGCGTTTATTAATTACATAGAACAAGTATATCAGTTTTAGGAATCTCAGGAGAAGTGTCAAAATGCACATGAAGCTTTCTTTTAGGCACGGAATTACACGGATTTCACAGATTTAGAGATAGAAATATTATATACATATATATGATGAACGAAAATAATAATGCAAAAGTAACTTCATCCCCCCTCTCTTCGGGAGAGGGGAAGGGGGTGAGGCTTATCCTTGATGATGGTTCTGTATTTCACGGCAAGTCGTTCGGCTATGAAAAGCCGGTAGCGGGAGAGGTGGTCTTCAACACGGCCATGTCGGGCTATCCCGAGAGCCTGACCGACCCCTCGTATGCCGGGCAGTTGATGACACTCACTTATCCGTTGGTGGGCAACTACGGTGTGCCGCCTTTCACCATCGAACCGAACGGGCTGGCCACCTTCATGGAGAGCGAGCGCATCCATGCCGAAGCCATCATTGTGAGCGATTACAGCGAGAACTTCAGCCATTGGAACGCGGTGGAGAGCCTTGCCGACTGGCTGAAGCGCGAGCAAGTGCCGGGCATCACGGGCATCGATACCCGCGAACTGACAAAAGTGCTGCGCGAGCATGGCGTGATGATGGGCAAGATTGTCTTCGGAGAAGTTGAGAGTGGAGAGTTGAGAGTTGAGAGTTATGGGGATATTAATTATGTTGACAGGGTGAGCTGCAAAGACATCCTGGTATATGCCGGAACGGAAAGCCGCCGTTTTGACATCGACACCCCCACAGCACAGCTTAATTCTCAACTATCAACTATCAACTCTCAACTGAAGCGCGTAGTGCTTCTCGATTGCGGCGTGAAGACCAACATCATCCGCTGCCTGCTGAAGCGTGGGGTAGAGGTAATTCGCGTGCCGTGGAACTACGACTTCAACGGACTGGAGTTCGACGGACTGTTCATCTCCAACGGCCCCGGCGACCCCGATACCTGCGATGCCGCCGTGCAGAACATCCGCAAGGCGATGCAGAACGAGACGCTGCCCATCTTCGGCATTTGCATGGGCAACCAACTGTTAGGCAAGGCCGGAGGAGCCAAAATCTACAAACTGAAATACGGACACCGCAGCCACAACCAGCCGGTGCGCATGGTGGGTACGGAACGCTGCTTCATCACTTCGCAGAACCACGGTTATGCCGTTGACAACAACACGCTGACCGAAGACTGGGAACCACTCTTTGTGAACATGAACGACGGTTCCAACGAGGGTGTGCGCCACAAACGCAATCCCTGGTTCTCCGCACAGTTCCACCCCGAAGCCGCCAGCGGCCCCACGGACACGGAGTTCCTCTTCGACGAGTTCGTGAAACTGCTTCACGTGTAAGGAAAAATGAGGGAGATGTACATTGAGCGTAAATCGTTGATAATCAGCGGTTGCTACAAAGGCAATGTCAAGGTAGCTACCTTGACCACCACTCGGTAGCTACCTCGACCTTCACTTGGTAGCTACCTCGGCACTGTAAAGGTAGCTACCGATGAAAGAGAACTGAAAGAGTAAATATTTATTATTAAGACGAAAGAACCAAGAACGATATGAAAGAAAACAATATAAAGAAAGTCCTGCTGCTCGGCTCCGGCGCACTGAAAATCGGTGAGGCGGGAGAGTTCGACTACTCCGGCTCGCAGGCACTCAAGGCACTGAAGGAGGAAGGCATCCAGACCATCCTCATCAATCCCAACATCGCCACCGTGCAGACTTCGGAAGGCGTGGCCGACCAGATTTACTTCCTGCCCGTCACCCCTTACTTTGTGGAGAAAGTCATCGAGAAGGAACGCCCCGACGGTGTGATGCTCGCCTTTGGCGGACAGACGGCTTTGAACTGCGGTGTGGCGCTCTACAAAGACGGCATCTTCGAGAAATACGGCGTGAAGGTGCTCGGCACGCCCGTGCAGGCCATTATCGACACCGAAGACCGCGAAATCTTTGTGCATAAACTGAATGAGATTGACGTACACACCATCAAGAGTGAGGCTGTGGAGAATGTCGTTGATGCCCGCCGTGCCGCCCGTGAACTGGGTTATCCCGTCATTGTCCGTGCTGCCTACGCCCTCGGCGGACTGGGTTCGGGCTTCTGTGACAATGAAGAAGAACTGAACGTGCTGGTGGAGAAAGCCTTCTCCTTCTCCCCGCAGGTGTTGGTGGAGAAATCCCTGCGCGGCTGGAAAGAGGTGGAATACGAGGTGGTGCGCGACCGCTTTGACAACTGCATCACCGTCTGCAACATGGAGAACTTCGACCCCCTGGGCATCCATACCGGCGAGTCCATCGTCATTGCTCCCTCGCAGACGTTGAGCAACTCCGACTACCACAAACTGCGTGAACTTGCCATCCGCATCATCCGCCACATCGGTATCGTGGGCGAGTGCAACGTGCAGTATGCCTACGACCCGATGAGCGAAGATTACCGCGTTATCGAAGTAAATGCCCGCTTGAGCCGTTCCTCTGCATTGGCCTCTAAAGCAACCGGTTATCCGCTTGCCTTTGTAGCCGCCAAGCTTGGTTTGGGCTACGGCTTGTTCGACTTGAAGAACTCCGTCACCAAGACCACCAGCGCATTCTTTGAACCTGCATTAGACTACGTGGTCTGCAAAATCCCCCGTTGGGATTTGGGCAAGTTTCACGGCGTAGATAAGGAGTTGGGCTCCTCCATGAAGTCCGTGGGCGAGGTGATGGCCATCGGCCGTACCTTTGAAGAAGCCATTCAGAAAGGACTCCGCATGATAGGGCAGGGTATGCACGGTTTTGTGCAGAACAAAGAGCTTGTCATTCCCGACATCGACAAGGCGCTGCGCGAGCCTACCGACAAGCGCATCTTCGTCATCTCCAAAGCATTCCGTGCCGGATATACCGTTGACCAGATACACGAGCTGACCAAGATTGACAAGTGGTTCCTGGAGAAGCTGATGAACATCATGAACACCTCGAAGGAACTGGAATTGTGGGGCAACAACCACAAGCAGATTGCCGACCTGCCCGACGACCTCCTGAAGAAAGCCAAAGTGCAGGGCTTCTCCGACTTCCAGATAGCCCGCGCCATCAGCTTTGAGGGCGACTTGGAGGACGGCATCCTTTACGTGCGCAACCACCGCAAGGGGCGTGGCATCTTGCCCGTAGTGAAGCAGATTGACACCCTTGCCGCCGAATATCCCGCACAGACCAACTATCTGTATCTGACGTACAGCGGCACGGCCAACGATGTTCACTACTTGGGCGACAAGAAGAGCATCGTCGTTCTCGGTTCGGGTGCTTACCGCATCGGTTCCTCGGTAGAATTCGACTGGTGCGGCGTGCAGGCGCTCAACACCATCCGCAAGGAGGGCTACCGCAGCGTGATGATAAACTACAACCCCGAAACCGTATCTACGGACTATGATATGTGCGACCGCCTCTACTTCGATGAGCTTACCTTTGAGCGTGTGATGGATATTCTCGAACTGGAGAATCCGCACGGTGTCATTGTCTCTACCGGCGGCCAGATACCGAACAACCTCGCCATGCGCCTCGACGAGCAGCAAGTGCCTATCCTCGGTACGAGTGCCAAGAACATTGACAATGCCGAAGACCGCGACAAGTTTTCCGCCATGCTGGACCGCATCGGCGTGGACCAGCCCGAATGGAGCGCACTGACTTCATTGGAAGACATCAATGCTTTTGTAGATAAAGTAGGTTTCCCGGTATTGGTGCGCCCGTCCTACGTGCTCTCCGGAGCTGCCATGAATGTTTGCTCCAATCAAGAGGAACTGGAACGCTTCCTACAGTTGGCGGCAAATGTCAGCAAGAAGCATCCGGTTGTGGTAAGCCAGTTCATCGAACATGCCAAAGAGGTGGAGATGGACGCGGTGGCGCAGAATGGTGAAATCATCGCCTACGCCATCAGTGAGCACATCGAGTTTGCGGGTGTACATTCCGGTGACGCTACTATCCAGTTCCCGCCGCAGAAGCTGTATGTGGAGACGGTGCGCCGCATCAAGCGCATCAGTCGCGAGATTGCACGCGAACTGCAAATCTCCGGCCCGTTCAACATCCAGTACCTCGCCCGTGAGAACGACATCAAGGTGATAGAGTGCAACCTCCGCGCCAGCCGTTCGTTCCCGTTCGTCAGCAAGGTATTGAAGATAAACCTCATCGAATTGGCAACGAAAGTAATGCTCGGCATCCCCGTGCAGAAACCGGACAAGAACCTCTTCGACCTGGATTATGTAGGTATCAAAGCCTCTCAGTTCTCTTTCAACCGCTTGCAGAAAGCCGACCCGGTGTTAGGTGTGGACATGGCATCTACGGGTGAGGTGGGATGTATCGGCAATGACACTTCCTGCGCCATCCTCAAGGCGATGCTTTCGGTAGGTTACCGCATCCCGAAGAAGAACATCCTGCTTTCTACGGGTACTCCCAAGCAGAAAGTGGAGATGCTTTCCGCAGCCCGCCTGCTTCAGAAGAAAGGTTATAATATCTTTGCCACCGGCGGCAGCAGCAACTTCCTTACGGAGAATGGGGTGGAGAATACGCGCGTCTATTGGCCCAGCGAACCGGACAAGCAGCCGCAAGCACTCGACATGCTCCACAAGAAGGAGATTGATATGGTAGTAAATATCCCGAAGAACCTCACTGTCGGCGAGTTGGATAACGGCTATAAGATACGCCGCGCCGCCATCGACCTCAACATTCCGTTGATTACGAATGCCCGTCTGGCGAGTGCTTTCATCAATGCATTCTGTACGATGAGTGTGGATGATATCGCTATCAAATCGTGGGAGGAGTATAAATAGGCTGGCGCTTCGGTGTTCGCAATGACGCACGTCAGTGAGACGGATGACGTATCCTGATAAGATAAATGACGCACTTCATCATTTGTGAAGTGCGTCATTTATCTTATCAGGATGCGTCATTTGCAACACTTGTCGTACAGAGCACCCGCAGCCTTCAAGTAGGCGATGTACTTGAGATATAGTTGAAAGCGGGCATCTACCTGCGTTTCGTATGCCTGTTGCCACAGGGCTTGCGCTTCCAGATGGTCGGACAGGGTTTCCAGGCCCACTTCATATTGGCTGCGGCTGACACGCATGTTTTCTTCTGCCTGTTGCAGTGAACGGTCGGAGAGTTCACTTTCCAGTTGGGCTTCATCGAGGTTGTTGGCGGCTTGTGTAAGTTCCAATAACATTTGTTCGTTCATATTTTCCTGTTCAAGACGGGTTTGTTCCAGTTTGGCTTTGGCCGCACGCACCTTGTTGCTCCGTTCGCCGAAGTGGAACAGGGGGACGCTGACATTCAGGAATACCGAGAAGCTTCCTTTATCCAGCAAGTTCTGGTCGTTCAGTTCAAATCCGTGTATGTAGTCATACGAGCCTTTTATGCCGACTTTGGGAAGCAATTCGCTACGGTTTAATTTTACCTGTTGCCGGGCGATGGAGACTTGCTTGTTCAGGATGCCATATTCCGGACGGGCCGTGATGTCCGAGGTCTGCATGCTGAGATCTTGTCCTATTTCGGGAAAATCACCTGAGATGCGAATATCCGAGGTCAATGGCTTGCCGATGCAGTGGCAAAGGTTCATTGTGGCGAGGCGAAGGGCGTTTTCTGCTTTGCGGACGCCAAGTTCGCTTTCGTTCAGCTTCACCTGCACCTTCAATACGTCATTTTGCGGTTTCAATCCGTGGCGGCGTGCACTTTCCACATTCTTCATCAATTCCGAGAGAACTGCATTGTACTTGTCGGCAACCTTCTTTATCTCTTGTGCTTTTACAGCCTGTGCATAGGCCTGATCTGTCTTCAGAATGATTTCGGTGGCTGTCAGGGTTTCATTCATGTGTGCCATCTCCGTTCCCAGCAAAGCCATCTTATAGGCGGCACGGATTTTCCCGCCCATGTATAGTGGCTGTTCCACCTGTATGCCCCCTATATAAACAGTCCCTACCTTATAGTTCAGGTTTATACCTGGAAAATAGGCATATCCGCCATCAGGCACGAATTGTCCGGCCGCATTTGGCATGAGGGTGGGCAGATTACCTCCCGGTATGCCCAGGCTGCCGTCTGCCGTGCTGTAAATGCCCGTGCCGTTGGCGGTGAAGTTCGGGAAGAAGTTACCCCGGTAACTTTTGACTGTATAGCGGGCACTTTCTGTCTGTTTGGCCGAAGCGGCTATCTCTTTATTGTATTTCAGTGCCATTTCCCTGCATTGTTCCAGACTCAGTACTTCTTGGGCGGAGAGGGAGAGGGCATACATCAGGGAAGCGAAGAAGATTATTCTCTTTTTCATTGTTTCTGATTTGTTAATTATCATTTGTCATTCTGCTTGATATGAAAAAACAGTGCATACAAAATAGGTATGAACAGCAAGGTTATCAGAGTACCGAATGTCAGACCGCCCATGATGGATGCGGCGAGCGAGCCGAACATAGCGTCGGGCAGCAGAGGTATCATGCCGAGGATGGTGGTCAGTGCTGCCATCGTCACGGGTCGCAGGCGACTTTGTGCGCTGTCTATCAGCGCCGTTATCGGCTCTACGCCTTGCCGGAGCTGTGAGGTAATTTCATCCATCAGCACAATGCCGTTCTTGATGAGCATACCTATCAGTCCCAATGTGCCTACGATGGCTACGAAGTTGAATGTCTTGCCCGTAAGCAGCATTACCGCCACCACCCCTACAATAATCATGGGAATGCAGCAGAAGATGATGAGAGGCTTGCGATAATCCTTGAACAGCATAATCAGAATGGCTATCATCAGGATAATGGCAAGTGGGAAATTCTTGAACAGGTACTTCATGGACTGGTCGCTGGCGCTCTTTTCGCCTTGCCAGTGCAGTGTATAGCCTTCGGGAAGTTCTATTTGTTCTATCTTCTGCGCAATGGTCTGACGCGCCTTCTCCGTTTCTACGCCCGGGGCGGGGGAGCACTGCACACGCTGGCTGCGCTGTCCGTTGTAGCGCGGCACTACGGGGTCTTCCCAACGGATGTCGATGCTCTTGCTGATTTGTTTCAGCGGGGTGCTGCCCATCAGGCTTTCCACAAGCTCCTCTTTAGAGAGAGTGCCGGCTTTCAGTTTCACCATTGTCTCCTCATTCAGCAGTCCGTTCAGCGATGGCAACGAGGAGAATACTTGTGTATTGGCGAGGTCTTCTATGGGCTGTCCTTTTTCGTCCAGGCATTTCAGGTAGATGTTGTCCCTGTGTATGCCTTCGTAGAAGGCGCCGATAGGAATACCGCCGTTGGCCGATAGTAAGGACAGGCTCACGTCATTGCGGCTCAGTCCCAAAGTGCGGGCGGCGGCCTGATCATACTCAATGGAGAGCACAGGTATCTGCGGTTCCCAGTCGGTGGTGATGAGGCATACTTCGGGAGCGTTTTCCATGATACTGCGTGCACGGTCTGCCAATTGGTGCAATACGGCAGGGTCAGGTCCCATGAACTGAGCCTCGATAGGGTATTTCTTGAACATCAGGTTGTATCGTTTCATTTTGACATAGGCATCCGGATAGTGCCGGGTCAGATATGCCTGTATCTCTTCCATGTTTCTTACCAACTCGTCGGGAGAAGTGAAGTCTATGATAAGTTCTCCATAGGCCAGTGACGGGTTGGCAACGCTGCGTACCAGATTATAACGTCCCGGTGTTCCGCCGATGGAGGAGGTGACGTGGATCACCTCTTTGCGGGTTTTCAGGTAAGCTTCTATCTCTCTCAAATCCCGTGCTACCCGTGTGGAATTATTGCCTTCGGGCAATTTGTATTCCATATACAACTGGTCGTAAACCATGTCCGGGAAAAATCCCTGGCGCATATACCGGTAGCCGAAAGCCGATAATGTCAGGAGGGCAACCATGCCCATCACGAAGCTCCAACGGTGTGCCAGTCCGAAGCGTAGGGCAGTGCGCAGTGCGGCGTATGTACGTCCTTTATATTCCCGTTTTCCCGTGGCGCTGACTTCCGCTTTGGGATACAGCCTGCGGTTGGCCATCAGTGGCACGTGAACCAATGCCAACACCCAGCTCAATAGCAGAGATACAGCGAGAACAATGAAAAGGTCACGCGTATAGACTCCTGCCGTATCGGGTGACATGAAGATGGGAAGGAAAGCTATGATGGCTATCAGAGTGGCTCCCAACAGAGGCATGGCTGTTTGCCGTCCTATGGCGGTCATTGCCTCCATCCTGTCCTTGCCGGCTTTCAGATCCACCAATATGCCGTCGATGATGACGATGGCATTGTCCACCAACATGCCCATCGCCAGTACGAATGCGGCGAGTGATACGCGCTGCATGGTTCCGCCCGCAGTGTAAAGGAACAGGAATGAGCCAAAAACGGTGACTACGAGACTGATGCCGATGATGACACCGCTTTTGAAGCCCATGGCTATCATCAGGATGAGCACGACAATGATTACAGATTCTATCAGGTTGATGATAAACGTTCCCAATGAAGCGCCTACACGTTCCGGCTGGTAGAATACTTTGTGGCATTCCACGCCGGCGGGCAGGCGGGTTTCCTTGAGTTGTTTCAGTTTCTTTTCCACGGCGGCCCCCACCTTTACGATGTCCGATCCACTGGACGCTGCAACCAGAATGCCTTGTGCCCGTTCGCTGTCGAAAAACATTTCGTTGCGTGTAGGTTCCTCGTAGCCTTTTTCTATCCTGGCTATGTCGCGCATGCGCAGTTGGTCGTCGTCATGTCCCTGTATCAGCATGTTTCCGATGTCTTCTACCGTTTTGAACTTATCACTAACCGTTACGCGGATGCGGTTGTCTCCATTATCATAATAGCCGCTGTATGTAGTTTTGTTCTGTCCGTTCAGTGTGGCGAGAACCTCTGCCGGCTTCACACCTAAGTTTGCCATACGGTCTTGTAGCAGGGAGATATTTATACATTCGGGACGTTTGCCATACAGTTCCACCCGATCCACACCTTCCATATCGCTGATTTCGCGTTTGATGAGCTCGGCGTAGTCGGACAGTTCCCGGTCATTCAGTCCGTCGCCTGTCAGTGCATAGAACATGCCGAATACATTTCCGAAGTCGTCCTTGATAATAGGGGTGGCGGCTCCGTCGGGTAGCGAGGCGCGTGCATCATTCACCTTGCGGCGCAGCATGTCCCAACATTGTTCCACTTCTTCATCCTTGGTAGTGGTGGTCAACTCTATCTGAATCAGGGAAAGGTCGTTGAAGGAATAGCTCTCCACATTGTCTATATTACCCATGCTGTGGATGCTTTTTTCCAGTACATCCGTTACTTCCAGTTCTACTTGGTGGGCCGAGGCGCCAGGATAGGTAGTCACCACCATGGCAAGTTTCACTTTTATCTCAGGGTCTTCCAGCTTGCTCATTTCGTAACAGGAGTAGGCTCCGCCCAACAGCAGCACTGCTATCAGGAAGTAAATCAGGTTACGGTTCTGAAATGCCCATTTACTTATATCCATTGTTTTTAATGATTAATGGTTAGTGATTGGTTTTACAGCAATCTTCCGACATTGGTTTGTGCGGCAGGGGTGAGAGGCTTCACCGTTTCCCCGTCTTTAATGTGGTGCACTCCGGAAGCGACAACCGGTTCGCCCGGTTTCAGATATTCGGAGCTGATCAGGCTGCGCCCGTTGCTTGTCAGATGCAGGAGGGTGACTTCGCGGCTGCTCACTTTGTTGTCTGACGGATTATATACAAATACGTGTGCCTTGCCGTCTTTTTGCAGAACGGCGCCACTGGGGACAGACAACCGGAGTGAGTTTTCCTTGTCACAATAAATGGTAACCATCGTATTCATTCCCGGAGAGGGCATCGGCTGTTTGCCGGCAAGCAGTTGCAGCCGCACGGTGTATAGCTGGTTGGCATTGGCTTTGGGCGTGATGCTTATCAACTTCAACGGATAGGTCTTTCCCGGATATATATCGAATGTACAATGATAATTACTGAATTGCCTGCGCCGGATATATTCTGCTGCCGGGAGGTTGATCTCTACTTCGGGCATTCCGCCGCTTATCATGGAGAGGACCGGCATTCCCGCAGCTATTGTTTCGTGAGCTTCGAACAGCCGTTTCTGTATAAAGCCGTTGAAAGGGGCATAGAGGCGGGTATATTCCAGTTGGTCTTTGTGGTGTTGGTATTTGGCTGTAATCTGTTTCAATCCATACACGGCTTTGTCGTTGGCGCTGGGAGTAGTTCCATTGTCTTTGTAGAGTGCCATGACACGTTCCGCATCGGCTTTTATTTGCCGGTATTCGGCTTCGGTGGCGTCTAATTGCACTTGGTAATCCGTCGGGTCCAGTTGGGCAAGCA
Organism: Bacteroides helcogenes P 36-108; assembly: GCF_000186225.1. NCBI lineage: Bacteria > Pseudomonadati > Bacteroidota > Bacteroidia > Bacteroidales > Bacteroidaceae > Bacteroides > Bacteroides helcogenes. Next base: position 2,584,904 of record NC_014933.1, read on the forward strand.
GTTGTCCCTGGCGTACAGGTGCACCGTCTTCCACATAAATTTTTTGGATCGTTCCGCTTACTCTGAATGCAAGGCTGATGTCCTGTGCAGCTTTCACTTTTCCGGGGTATTGCAGAAAAGTTCGTTCATCAGCCGAAGCTACCGTATCTATTTTTACCGTTTGTAAAGTTCCTGCATCTTGGGGCCGGTTGCTGCAGGAGCCCAGAGAGAACAAGGAAACACTTGCAAGAATCCAATAAATTTGTTTCATAATTTCAGTCGTTAATATTCGATGCAAAATTATCCCGTTATCATCTGTTAGAAAAGGTCGATATGAATTATAAATTGTTCTATTTGTATATTTATATCCGGAGTTATACTGAAATATTCGGCTATTTGTATTTATTTTGCATTTCGGTGGTGATAAAACTCCGTAATGAATCTTTAGAATAATATGCTCGACAGACAGATACCTTTTCGTTTTATTCCGATGACGGGTGAAGTTTCCCGTTTCTTTTGTGACGGACAGATTATTTCGACCCTCGACCAATGCGGGCTTTTCCTTTGCCGCCGTGGTGAAATAGAAGTTTCTTTGGCAGATAAGACCTACCATATAACACGGGGAGACATGTATATCTACATGGCTTCCACTTTGGTGCGTCTGTTGCATAGAAGTGAAGATGCTGAAGGCATTATGGTAGAAGTGGATATCAACTATGTCATTCCCATAGTCAACAGGGTGATGAATGTTGAAAATCTGCTTTTTCTGCGCGAGCATCCTTGTACGTCCTTGCAGGGTGAGCAATTCAGGCATTTGGAATGTCTGATGGAAAGCCTTTATGAGAGGATAGAGACGGAGAATATTTCCGATATGCCCCGGCTGTGCGGAAACCTTACATTGGAGCTGCTCAAGTCTATGGGGCAGACACTCTGTTATGAGGTATTGAATGTCTATTTTGCAAACCAGCCGTTGCAGCCTTTGCCACAAAGTAAGAAAGATTTGGTTTTCCAGAATTTCATGCTGTCATTATTCCGCTATTACCGCCATGAACGGGATGTCGCTTTTTATGCCCGTATGCAGCATTTGGCTCCCCGCTATTTCTCTACCATTATAAAAGAGAAGTCGGGAAGCAATGCTTTGCAGTGGATTGTGCAGATGGTTATAACAGAGGCGAAACAACTGCTCGAAAGTTCGGATCTGAGTATAAAGGAAATTGCGGCACGGCTCAATTTCCCCACACAGTCTTTTTTTGGAAAATACTTCAAACAGTATGTAGGGACGTCACCGAAAGACTATCGGAACAATGTATTGGACAGGTATAAATAATTGCTTTCAGCAAGACCTTTGCTTCGAGAATGACTGCCTGGTTAGTCCGTTGCATAACTATAAGGAAGAAAAAGCTGTTGATTCCGGGAAATTAATATCATGCAGGCAAGAAGTTAATGTCTTTCCTACACGATATTAATATCTTGTGTAACAAGTTACTGACAGGCTGTATTGCATGATATTAATACCGTGTTCCGCATAAGTGTAATATCTTCTGGCCGTAGGCTTTGGAATCAAAGAAGTCTTTGCTCACCAGTATATCCACGATGCTCTGCATTTCTTGTTCACTGATGTCTTCCGCCGCCGTACCTTTTAATCCGAATCTGGCTTCCACCAATTCTATCGCTATTTCCTCAAAGAGACTCACTTTGAGGGGGAAATACAGCATTCCCCCATACGTCATTGCCATCTTACTTCATTTAAGTTATCAATTTTTAATTCTCAGCAGATCGGTCTTAATTCTGTATCACATCGCAAATATATGTTGTTTTTCCAACCCCTGCTTATTTTTAATTATTGTGTGGTATTTTCTTCTTATTTCCACATATTTCCACGTTCTTTGCTTTTGTTGCTTCCTGTTGCAAATCCCTCCATACTTCTCGGAATTCTGCTATTATAGTGTTGTATGCTAAAGGATTGAGTTCCTTTGATAAAAATGTGTATCTTTCCATAGTCCAATCCACCAATGCTTTTACACTTTCGGAACTTTCTGTCACCAAATATCCGCTTTTCCACCATCTGATTATGTCTGCTATTACCATTTGTCGGTGTTTGTATCCTATTCCAATCACTTTCCCGCTTTTGGGTCTTCCTGCTCCATGCTTAATGCTTGTTTCACTGTTAGTTAGTGCCTGTTTGTTCCTGTTTTTTTAATGCTTTTTTCTTGATTTTTCGCCTTGTTTTTGTTGGTCATAATTCGTAATAATTAAGTTATTATTAAAAATAATTTAAAATGTGAATTTACGAAAATAAGCCATCTTTCATTATTGGCAAAGAAATTGGCTGATAAGAATTGGAAAATCTGATTTTGGAAAATGGAAGATGTAGTATAACCTATTGTAATATAGGATAATATAATTATCTGAAGAAGCGTTTTTTAAACGTTCGTTTAATGGACGCAAAGATAAGTGCGATTTTTGAAAGCGCCAAAATGTTTAATAAAAATATTTTTGGATGTACATATAAAATATACTTAATCATCTACACCACAATATTATAAGATTCAAAAATAATATTTTAAATATATCTTCCTTTTGATGCTTTCCATACCCAGCTAAAATGAAATATATTGACGTCCATTAAACGAACGTCTAATGAACGCTTTTTTCTCTCAACACGTTTGTTTATAGCTACTTACCTTCATGGTATGAGTGAGTTCAAAATAACAGTTGGCAAGATGGGCATAAGGCTTGCCGTATTTCACATAAAATGCTCGCAATTGATTGAATTCCAGTACAATGTACGGAGTTTAAAGCCCCGGAGGAATGCCCTTTTCTGAACACAATCGAAGATGGATAGGGAGAAAGAAACTGAAATCTGGTACGCCATGCGTGCCACATACCGGCGGGAGCCGGATGCCATGCGCCTTCTCGAAAAGGAACAGATAGGCTGTTTCGTCCCCATGCAATACAAGGTGAGCCTGCGCAGAGGCAGGAAGGTCCGTGCCCTTGTGCCCGTTGTCCACAACCTTCTTTTTGTCCATGCCCTTCCTTCCGCATTGAAGCGTGTCAAGTCTCAGGTATCCTACCTGCAATACATCACCGATACCCGTAGCGGGCGTAAGATAATCATTCCCGACCATGAGATGCAGCGCTTCATTGCCGTTGCCGGAACTTACAACGACCATCTCCTTTATTTTCGTCCCGAAGATCTGAACCTCTCCAAAGGCACTAAGGTTCGTGTCACGGGCGGCGACTTCGAGGGTCAGGAGGGCATTTTCTTGAAAGTGAAGGGTGCTCGCGACCGCCGTGTGGTTGTTCAGATACAGGGTGTCATTGCTGTTGCGATGGCCACCATCCATCCCGATTTGATAGAAGTAATCGGCTGACCTTTCATATTAAATATTCTGCTCTTTAATTTTTAATTTATAATTCATTATTCATCATGTCTCTTTCCGAAGAAGCAATCTCCCTTCAGCGTGCTGCGCACGACCTGATGTATCTGGGTACGGACGGCAGTCCTGTTTATAGCGATGAATTGTCCCGTCGCAACGGTCAAGTGTACTGCTTGGCCACGGCCTTGTATGATTCTATTTCCGGTGGCTCTACTATCGAAGAACAGGCCAACGTTTGCCTTGCCCTTTTGATGGGCTACAGTGCCTCTTTCATAGATCATGGCGAAAAACAGGATCATATTCAGGAAGTGCTGAACCGTTGTTGGGACGTTCTCGATTCCCTTCCCGCCTCGCTGCTCAAGCTCCGTCTGCTCACGGCTTGCTATGGTGAGGTTTTTGACGAGCCTTTGGCCGACGAAGCCCGAGCCATTATCACCTCTTGGGAGGGGAAGCCGCTTACCGCCGAGCAGCAGGAAGCTATTGCCGAGTTCCGGAATGTAGTTGCGAATCCCTATCCATGGGAAGAAGTGGACGAATAATCTGAAATAAACGATAAAAAGCTATATCCCGTTGCGGAAAAAACGTATATTTGCGTATAACTTCTAAAAACGGTCAGACAAAATGGAGCAGATGCGTAAATTGCCTATCGGCATACAGACTTTTGAGGAGATACGTAAAGACAATTATCTTTATGTAGATAAGACTGCTATGGTTTATCAGATAGTGAATGTTGGCAAACCTTATTTCTTGAGTCGTCCCCGCCGTTTCGGCAAGAGTCTGCTTCTTTCCACTTTCGAATCCTATTTTCAAGGGCGTAAGGACTTGTTTAAAGGACTTGCCATAGAGAAATTGGAAACCAAATGGGAGGAATATCCGGTGCTGCATCTGGATTTGAATGCCCGAAAGTATGAGACGGTTGCCGATTTGCTTGCCATGCTCAACCAATATTTGGAAAAGTGGGAGCAGAAATATGGAACCGAACGCCAGGATCGCAGTCCCGAAGAACGTTTTGCCTACGTGATAGAACGTGCTTATGAGAGTACCGGCAAGCAGGCGGTTGTTTTGGTCGATGAATACGACAAACCTTTGCTTCAGACCCTCTCGGACGAGGTATTGATGGACGAATATCGCCGGACGTTGAAGGCTTTTTATGGCGTGCTGAAGAGTTCCGACCGCTATTTGCGTTTTGTGTTTCTGACGGGAGTCACCAAGTTTGCCCAGGTCAGTGTATTCAGTGACTTGAACCAGTTGCAGGACATCAGTTCCTGGCCCGAATACTCTTCCCTGTGCGGCATAACGAAAGACGAATTGGTGAAAACGTTCACCCCGGAAATACAAGGCTTGGCTGCCTTTTCCGAAACAGATTTCGATACAATAGTTGACAAGATGACCCGTTTGTACGACGGTTATCATTTTTATCCCTACAGCGAGGGTGTTTTCAATCCTTTCAGCGTGTTGAATGCATGCAAATCGAAGACATTGAGTAATTTCTGGTTTCAGACGGGTACTCCTACCTATTTGGTTGAATTGTTGCAGCAAAGCGATTACGACCTCCGTCTCCTTATTGACGGTGTGGAAGTCACTTCTTCCGCTTTCTCTGAATACCGTGCGGATGCACGCAATCCACTCCCCATGATTTACCAGAGCGGTTACCTCACCATCAAGGGATATGACAAGGAGGTTGGCCTCTATACCTTGGGCTTCCCCAACGATGAAGTCCGCTACGGCTTCTTGAATTTCTTACAATGAACGCCATTATCAGGCTATATTTCATGTAGTGTTCACGCTGTTGGGACAGTTCATCCGGAGTGAAGTCCGCAGTTCACGCGGTCGTGCCGATGCCGTGGTGATAACTCCCGATGCCGTTTATGCTTTCGAGTTCAAGCTGAACGGAACGGCGGAAGAAGCCTTGAGGCAGATAGACGAGAAAGGTTATCTCATCCCTTACCGTCTGGACGGCAAGCGTTTGGTGAAGGTCGGGGTGAATTTCAGCAAAGAGATGAGGAATATTGATGAGTATAAAATAGAGGAGTAATCGGTATGAATCGTCTTTATATAAGAAGAAATGTGCGGAATATCAGTCAGCACTGAAGACTTATACAGAAATCAGTGAATATCTCAGTCGGAAAAGTCTGTCAGCCCAAGAGCTTGCAACTTCTTTGAAGGAAAAGCAGGATGAAGAGTCCTTGAACGGCTGTATTTAGGCTTTGCAGGACTCTGTGACTTATCAGAAACTTGAAAAAGAATTCTTGGAACGTACACTGAATATGCGTTTTGAGTTTGAGCGATTTATCGAAAAATCCCGGAAGTATTTAAACAGGAAATAAACGTGTTGAAAACTCTGTGTCTCTTTGTGTAAGTAAATGGCGACAATTCAGGGCTGAAGAACTTTTATTCTCTTCCGGATTTTCATGATATGCGTTGCAAGGCTCCTCGTATTTCCGAAATCATCAGAATGCGCTATCATCGCGATCCTTTTATTGGAGATGTCTATATTTTCATGCCTGACATGCTCTCTCCTTTGATATGACTGAAGACGAACTTCGTCGCTGCTGCAATTTCCTATACCAACAATTGTTGGATAAAGACCGGATGAATGAACAGATTCTTGATGAAGAATTGATAGATATCGAGCATCTTTGCAGTCTTGTTCATGCTCGGGCCAAGTTCAAGAAAGCTTTGGATCAGGGTTGTGAGAAGGCTCGTTACTTTCTGTTGAACTCGGCAACCTATTATACATTTATTGAGACCTGTAAGTAAATGGGTATCTCGTTCAGGGATTACTTCCGAAGGGTAATGAAAGAACTCCAAGCCGGAAGGGTCGATTATGAGAACTTGCTTCCGCAGACTATAGGTCTCAAATCAACTAATAAATATTAAAAATCATGTTCTAATATTTTGGCAGATGTCCTCAGGCATCTGTCCTAAGTGGTGTGTACCAGGTTTTGGATGCTTACATGCAATCCTACTAAAAGATCACAATATACTGATTCATGATGGATTCAGATTATTCCAAATCTAAGAACCAATTGCGCTATACTGTACATAGTAGAGAGATTGTACACTCTCTTGTGTTATTAGCCTGACAGGCTTTTATTAATTGTTGCTGATTATGAATTTCATTAAAACTACAATGGGCTTGCTGCCTTACAAGCAGCGTTGCTTTAACATTAATGAAGCACACCTTGATGATGAGGTCATGACATCATGCTTTCGCGTTCTCTATACTCATTTTAATAAGCTTGGAATAAACTGGGGGCCTGCCTTCAGTTCACTGATTGGTATTGTTCGCAACGATGGATATCTCTCTTGGGCTAATAATCTCTGCATCTATATATTAAAAGAAGACGAAGAGCGCTTCAAAGATGAGCTTTGGGCGATTGTTGCAGATGGTTTTGAAGTAATACGTTATGAACGAAGAGGATTGTATTATCTAAGAAAAGATAAGCAGTATATAAAAATCTTTATTCTTCGTAAAATAGCATCCAATGTTCGACATACTGGAGGCTCTGATTTTATTTTTGAACAATATCTGCAAGATACAACCAAATGGGAATTCAGAGGCATGATGCTTAATGTTCCTTCAGAGTTAGACGAATATCTGACCTTTCAATATGGCAATTGGGTTGTACCCATTCAATATAAGAACAAGCAAGTAGTTCGCATATTTACACATCTCTCACAGCGCTTACAAGACCTTCTGCCTTCTAACGTTTACTACAAATGGATGATAGCACATAGACAAAAAGACTTTAAACGTTTCAAAGTATTGTGCGAAAAAAATGGTAAGGTACTTCCTGATAATGTAGAACTTACGTATGTGAAGCAAAGAAAACACGAGAAAGTTTTGACAGTTGGTGTCTATGATCTGATACACAAAGGTCATGCTGAGCTGTTTCGTAGAGCGAAAGGTTTAGGAGATTATCTTGTTGTCGCTGTTCAAGATGGAGGCTGGGTTAATAAGTACAAGGATACTAAACTACTTAACTCAACAGAGGACAGATGCCTCATGGTGCAGTCAATACGCTATGTGGATGAAGTTGTCGTTTATACCGATGTTGATGAGTTGGTGAAAAATATTGATTTTGATATCTTTGTAACAGGGCCTGACCAAATACACGCTGGTTTTCAGCGTGCAATGAAATGGTGCGAGGAGAATGGGAAGGAACACTTAGTATTGGGTCGAACTGATGGTGTTTCATCTTCGGAACTGAAGGCAAAGATATCCTCAAAAACGAACAGCAAATAACTTGCACATATGATTGAGATTTTCCTACTAAGGCATGCTGAAACCATATGGGATTCGTCCTTGGTTAGTGGTCGCACAGAAAACCTATCGCTATCAGATGAGGGTATTGTTCATTCGTTGTCTATAGGGAGAATCTTAAGAGAACAAGGTTTCCTTGTGGATAAAATATACTGCTCTTCATCATTGAGAACGAAGCAATCTCTACTGGGATTGAAAGAAGCTGGTTTATGGAAGGATACCCCTATTATATATTCAGACTCTTTGCAAGAAGTTTCTCAAGGCGAATGGGAAGGCAAAGAACGACGTTGTGTGATGACTGAAAGGGTTATCGCAGAAATGAGAATAAAGGGAGTTCGTTTTATGCCACCAGGAGGTGAAGCGCAAAAAGACGCTGCAGAAAGAATCTATAATTATATTGCAGAAAATATTCTGAATAGCAACTTGCAAAAGGTCATGGTAGTTGGTCATGCTAATTTATTCAGATGTTTGATGTATAGGATTCTTGGTTTTGATGAGATTATGGTTAATAAGATAGGATTTGATAATTTAAGTTTGACAAAGCTTAGATTTGGTGAAGATGGATTTTGGAGATTAGACTACTTAAACCGAATTGTATCTTAATTTTTAGTAAACAATGATTTTATTTGAAAAGGATGAAGATTGCTGTGGTTGTAGCGCCTGCGAAGCAATATGTCCCAAACATAATATAAAGATGATACCAAATACAGATGGTGGATATTACTACCCTCTGTATTTGGGTGATGAGAATTGTATAAATTGCAATTTGTGTTTAGAAGTATGCCCTCTGAGGAAAGGTAATGATATGGCAAAGAGAGAGAAGGTATACTATGCAGGCACTACTAAAGATAGAAAGCTATGGGAGGAAAGCACTAGCGGAGGTGCTTTTAGTGAAATATGCCGATTATATCAAGATGAAAATCCAGTAATATTTGGTGCACGATGGGATGACGATTTTAATGTTGTTATGGATTATGTTGAAGGAGTTGAGAATATGGCTCCATTTAGAAGAAGTAAATATGTGGCGGCTAATCCAAATATGGTATTCAAGCATGTAAAAGCATTCTTAAATGGGAATCGAACTGTTATTTTTTCAGGAACACCTTGTCAAATAGCGGGTCTTAAATGTTTCCTAAAAAGGGATTACGAAAAATTGATAACTATTGATTTCGCTTGTCATGGTCAAGGGGCTCCTCATGTATTCAAAGCTTGGATAAAACATTTAGAAAATAAATATAAGTTAAACCTAATAAAAATTTCGTTTAGAGAGAAAAAGTATATAATTGATCATGTAAACTCAAACTGCACTGGGTATGTATTTGCAGATGGAAAGAAAGTGCTTGTGAATAGAGATTATTACCATCACGCTTTTGTTTATGGTTTCCATATGAGAAAGTCTTGTGCAGATTGCAAGTTTTCATCGCACAATGATTCTGATATAACATTAGCAGATTTCAAGTCTCCTCAAAGACGAAAATTGCTTAGCCATAGCCGAACTGGATCTGATATTGTGTGCAATACTCCTAAAGGTATAGAGATAGGCAAACAATTAGTGATAAGTATGAACGTTCATGCGGCAGACTATAGACAGGAAATTTTATATAACCCAAAATTGGTTAGATCAGTCTTTGGCAACAAGGATAGAGATAGTTTTATGCAGAATTTTTACTCAGGTGTTCCTATTGATGCTTTGATAAAGAAATATGCAAAGATTACACCAATTCAATGGATAGATTACAATATGCCTACTTTTGTGAATAATGTATTAGTTTTTTTGATGAGAGTATGCGATTTTGTAAAAAGAAAGTTGAAAAAATAGGTTTCGGAAAATTGTATTCTATTTATGGATAGCAGACTCAATAATAGCACTAGAAATATTTTTGCTGGTTTAATAAACAAGGTTCTATTGATATTATTTCCTTTTATTTCAAGAACTGCAATAATATATGCTCTCGGAAGTGAGTATTTAGGCCTTAATAGCTTGTTTTCCTCGATTCTGATGGTTCTTAATTTGTCAGAATTGGGAATTAGCAGTGCTTTGGTTTATAGTATGTATAAGCCTATAGCAGATGATGATAAAGTGAAAATTAGAGCACTCTTAGCTGTATACAAAAAATGGTTCAGAGTTATTGGGGTAATACTTTTGACAGTTGGTTTGACTCTTCTTCCATTTTTTAAATATTTAATCAAGGGCGAAGTTCCTTCTGATATTAATTTGTATTTATTGTACTTGTTATATCTTTTGAATACATCTTTGGGGTATTTTTTATTTGCGGAAAAAAGAGCATTATTAACAGCATATCAGCGTAGTGATATTGTAAGTAACATAAATTCATTTGTATCTCTTTTTTTATATTTAGCTCAAATATTAATTCTTTTTTTATTAGGTAATTTTTATTTATTTATTGCTATATATCCTATTTGTACATTTATTGAGAATCTGTGTATTGATAAATCAGCAAGCAAACTCTATCCTGATTTATTCTGCAAAGGCAAAATTTCTGAAGATGTTAAAGGTCAGATAAGACAACATGTAAAAGGCATCGCTCTTCAGAAGATCTGCTCATCTTCTCGAAATACATTTGATAGTATTATTATCTCAATGTATCTTGGATTAACTTCCATTGCCATTTACAGCAACTATTATTATATAATGATATCTGTTCATGAATTCTTATATCTTATTCCGAATTCTATCAGGGCCTCTGTTGGCAATAGTGTTGCGAAAGAGCCATTAGATAAAAATTATAATGATTTTTGTTCGATGTATTTTATATATTCGTGGATTTCAGGATGGTGTACTACTTGTTTGGTTTGTCTATATCAACCGTTTATGGATTTGTGGGTTGGCAATAGTTTGATGCTCTCAATGAGCAGTGTTTTATTATTCTGCTTATATTTTACTCTTCTCAATGCCGCAGATATCGTCGCCCTTTATAAAGACGCAGCTGGGTTGTGGTGGTATGGAAGATATCGTGTTATTATTGAGGCTGTTGCTAATTTGATTTTGAATTTTACATTGGGCTTTTATTTTGGTATTAATGGTATTTTGATTGCTACAATAATTACATTATTGTTATTAGGGAATGGCTACGGCGGTTATATCGTATTTCATTACTATTTTAAAAATAAAAGTTTTGTTAAATTTATTTGCGAGCAAATGGTCTATATTTTAGCAATCGCTGCAGTTGCACTCATTACTATGTGTTTGTGTAATTTCGTTGATTCAATTTTTAGACTTAATAAAATTTATACTCTTATAATCAGAGGCTTGAACTGTATTATTATCCCGAACTTACTTTTCCTACTTTTATATTCTAAGCACAAACATATGAAACAAGCAAAAGTATTGTTTTTTAATAGTTTTAATTCTGTAGTACATAAAAGAAAATAAAAAACAAAAAATATGTTGGGGATAATAGGTGGAAATGGGGTAGCTGCAACAAATCGACTGCTTGAATTGATCGAAGAAAAATACACTAGAAACGGCGCTTTCAGAGATGCTCATCATCCAGAAATGATTGTATGGCAAGCAACTCAAGCACCTTCTAGGAGTATGTATCTTGAAGGCAAAGGTGAAAGCTTTATTTCAGACTATGTAAATATTGGTAAGAAATTAAAAAAAATGGGATGCACGGAATTGTGTATGTGTTGCAATACCGCGCACTACGCAATTGATGAATTGTCGCAAAAAACAGATCTCCCATTCATCAACATCATTGACGAGGTAGCAAGGCGCTCAGATGAGATGGGCATAAAGAAGGCTCTTGTTATGTGTACCGCAGGTTTGCGCAAATACAAACTATACGAAAGAAGTTTCGAAAAGTATGCATCTTCTACAGAGGTAGTATATCCAAATGATGAAATACAAGAATGGGTGACAAAGGGTATCTGCAATGCCAAAAACATATATCGTTTTGCAAACAGAGAAACAGAAGTTGAGCATCCTGCAAATTGGTTCCAGAAGGTGTGCGACTACTATATAAATACATCAGACATAGATTGCATTATTGGTGGATGCACAGATATTAGCAATGTATTTCAGCTAAATAGCAGTAAAGTTGAATACATAGACAGTCTTGACGTTTTAGCAGATATAATAGTCTCAAAATATGTAATGTTATGATACCGAAAATTATACATTATTGCTGGTTCGGAGGCAAACCATTGCCTGATACTGCAAAAAAATGTATCGATAGTTGGAAAGAATATCTTCCTGACTTTGAAATAGTACAATGGAATGAAAGCAATTTTGATATACACTCATGCGCATACGTAGAACAAGCCTATGACACAAAAAAATGGGCATTTGTCGCTGACTATGTTCGTTATTATGCAGTCTATCATCATGGTGGTATATTTTTAGAAACTGACACAGAGGTTATACGTAGTTTTGATAATCTTCTGAATGATAGCGCCTATTTTGGCTTTGGGCCAGTAAACATGACAATCCCAACATTTGGCGCAGAAAAGGGACATCCTGTTTTGAAGGATTTGATGAATTATTATCATTCACATTCTTTTGTTATGTCAAATGGAGAATTAGATTTAACCACAATTAATGTTGTTACAAAAAATGTACTTGTTGATAACTATTCTCTCCAAATGAATGGACAGACACAACTTCTTTCACATGGGATTAAAGTATATGCAAAAGAGTATTTTTTCTCAACGGATTGGGAGACTGGTGTTATAACAAAGAATCCTAATCTCTATATTATTCATTATGCAGATGCTAGTTGGCTAACAGAAGAACAGAAGAAAGTTGTAAAAATTAAAAGGAAATATAAGAATTTATTTGGCGACAATCTGGGAGATTTAATTGGAACAGCTGTTGGATTTGCTAAAACGAAAGGTGTAAGGAGTACTTATTATCATGGTAAGAATTATATAATAAGGAGAGTCGGAAATAGATTAATGAAGTTAATATCCTCTCTCTACGTTAATAAAAAGAAGATTGTTTTTGAAAACTTTTTGGGTAGGGGATTTGGCGATAATCCAAAGTATATAGCTCTTGAATTGCTAAACAGAAAATTGAACTATGACCTCGTATGGATAGTTAACAGAGGAACGTCATATACTTTTCCCAAGGGCATCAGAACAGTAGAAAGAGGATCCTTCCGTGAACTGTTTGAACTTGCAACCGCTCGTTTTTGGATAGATAACACCAGAAAAGAGGAATTCATTTATAAAAGTGAAAAGCAGTGCTATATTCAAACTTGGCATGGTTTTGTTCCTCTGAAAAAGATGGAAAAAGATGCGATTCAGACATTGTCAAAAGATTATATATTTTCTGCAATTCATGATGGAGCCATGACTGATTTGATGCTGTCTGGTTGTAAAATTAGAACTCGTTTATATAATATGTCGTTTTGGTACGATGGAGAAGTGAAAGAATGGGGTTCACCTCGAAATGATATTTTCTTCAAAGATTTCAATTATAAAGAAAAGGTATCTGAATTTTTTGAAATTGACAGTAAATATAAGACATTACTATATGCTCCAACGTTTAGAGATGACAGAAGCGTAACTCCATATAATATCGACTTTGAGAAACTCATTCTTACATTACAGAACAAGTTTGGGGGCGAGTGGAAGGTATTGATAAGATTGCATCCAAACATTGCAGACCAGTGTTCTTTTATGAAGTATTCGAATACAATCATTAATGCTTCTTCCTATGATGACATTCAAGAACTCTTTGCTGCAAGTGATGTGCTTATAACTGACTATTCTGATTGTATGTTTGAATTCTCGTTAATGAGAAAACCCGTATTCTTATATACGCCAGATTTGGAATCATATACTAAATCACGGGATTTCTATCGTGACTTCAAATCTTTGCCTTACCCTATGGCAGACACTAATGATAATTTAAGAACTCTGATATTAGATTTTGATAATAAAACATACGATGATTCATTAACGATATTCTTTGAAGAAATTGGCGTTTTGGAAAATGGTACAGCTTCAAAGTCAGTAGTGGACTACATAACAAGTTTTTGAAAACAGCATGAAAAAAATTGCATTAATGACATGGCATCATGTTAATAATTACGGAACTGCGTTTCAGGCTTATGCTCTTTCAACTGTTTTAAAGAAACTGGGCTGCGATGTTGACATGGTCAATTATCATCGCATCACCTCTTCCCCATTAAAAAATCGGTTGTTACATGAGCAATTCTTATCTTTCACGCATCGTATATCAGCAAAGCTGAAAAATAAAATATTTTTCAGCTTTAAAAAGGAAACTTTCGGTTCTTATTTCGATAAATATTTTCAATATACAAAACCATGCCATGCCAATCAGGATTTCTACAGATTGAACAACGAATACGATGGTTTTGTATGTGGCAGTGATCAGATATGGGGACCAGAATGGTTTGACAGTCGTTTTTTTTTAGACTTTGTTGAAAATCCAAATGCTTTAATCGCATATGCTCCTAGTATAGGTGTTTCTAATATTAAAGACAATGCAGTAAAAGATTTAATGGCACCCTTGATTGAGCGTTTCCCAAAGGTTTCTGTAAGAGAACAATCTGGATGTGAAATAGTGAAAAATATTACGTCACACACTGATGTTGTCAATGTATTAGATCCAGTCTTTTTGTTAAATATGGAAGAATGGCAGTGTATAAAAGAAGACATTGCGCTCCCTTCGGAAAATTATATGCTTATATTCTTCCTTGCCAATAACACAAAAAGTTTCCGGATAGCTATGAATCAAGCTAATTTGAAGGGTCTAATACCTTTAGTCATGCATTGCACTCAATCTGAGGATAATGAGTATGCTAATATTCCAGACTGCACTCCTGGTCAACTGATTAGCTTAATTGAAAGTGCATCTTATATCTGCACAGATTCTTTTCATATAAGCGTCTTATCAATAATATTTAATAAACAGTTCAAGGTATTTAACAAAGTCGCACAGAAGGAAGCAAATTCAAAAAATAGTCGTTTACATGATTTGTTTATTCGCTTAAACATTATCAATGCAGAATATATGGTGGATAATTCTTTTGATAATGCAATTTGTTTTGAAATCTTAAATAGTAAATTGACGCAATTAAAAGAACCTTCATTCGAATACCTCAAATCTTGTGTTAATAATTTGCCTGCAAAAAGATTAATGGTGGATGAGAAAGGGTTGGACTGTTGGAGGGCGAAAGCAAAATGTAGTTGTCTAGGTGAATACAGCGAGCAATTTGTGGGATATAGGGGAATGCATGCTAATAGCTGTTTGGTAAAAAGTATGTCAACATTCTCTTTTTCTTTGAATCCAAAATGCTATCGTTGTGCCAAATATAGAATGAGGCGTGACATGGATAATAGAATGCCACTTTTCTATTCGGAACTTAATGCATCTTTTGCATCGGGAAAATCTCCTATTTCCATTTATTTCAAATATTACTTTTCTTATCATCTAAAATCTTTGTTTAAGAAAAGATAATAATACATGATTGCTCAAATTCGGGTATTTGTGTGGAATACGAATGGTTGTCTTAAATAGAATTAAAGATATTTGTTTAATAATATGATTGTTGTAAAGGATTTCAAATTAGTCCTATTTCTATTCTTAGCGATATTTCAACCACCATTTTTTCCGATAAATTTTATATATATATTGGGGCTGGTTACATTTTTTCTTCTTTCAAAAGAGGATGTTAAGGCTTACAAAAATTACATATTATTTGAGAGCAAAATTAAAAATATTTACCGATTTTTTATCGGTATATTTGTGTATTTTCTATTTATCAATGTTATAGATATTATTTTTATCGACGCCCGTGATTTAACTGCGACTCGATTAAGGTGTTTTAATCAGTTGATGGTACTTTCATATTTCCAATTTTTATTCATCTTCTATCTATTTTTGCAGTTTGAAAAAAGAAACTATGGTTTGGCAGATGCATTCAGATTACTAATACTTGCAGGTTTGCTACAAGGGGGATGTGCTGTAATTGCATTTTTTGTACCACCAATTAGGACTGCTTTTATGTTCTTTGGTGATAGAGCTCTTTATGACAACGACTTTTTTTTAGAGAGAAGAGGCTATGGTTTCAGTATGACCCTAATTGATACTTTTGGTTATGGTATTGGTCTAATTGCTGGTTATATGGTGCTAATAGGTTGGCCTCGAAGAGTCAAATATAGATTATTATGTATTGCACTACTTGTGTTTACTACAGCAATTAATGCGAGAACTGGGCTTTTCGTTTTAGTGATTGCTGTATTTTTGAAGCTTATTTTTGAGGGAGGGACCTTCTTAAAGGCTTTATTTTCAATAGGTGTGCTTTCGTTGTTGTTGTATATATTAAAAGTGTTCTTTCCTGTTATTCTTGAGATGGGTGTTCGATCTGATAACGCTACTCTAGTATGGATTTGCTCAGATTTTTTGGAAATGTATTATATGGTATTTGAATCTGGGGCTTCGAACTCAATGCAAATGGAGGATGCTACATTTTTAAGTAATTTTGTGAGTCTTCCAGACAATTATTTTGAATATATTTTTGGATCTGGACACTACGTCTATGATACAAAACATGAATTAGGTTTTAGAACTGATATAGGTTATTATAACCTCTTTTGGGAATTTGGTATATTAATGTCAGGTGTTATTTTATTGAAATTCGCTAGTTTTATAGGCAAACCTTTTTTAATGACAGACAATACGAAAATCAAATCAATTGTGGTGTTCAATTTTGTTGCCTATGCTTTTCTGTTGATGAAAGCAATTCTATTAGGTTATAATCCTGGTGTTTTCGTTAACTACTATGTTACATTTGCACTATATTTTTACTTGAAAAGGGATAAACGATATTCATATGTGTGATAGTATATTATTGTCAATAATAGTGCCTGTATATAATGTGGAAAAATACTTACCAATATGTATTGAAAGTGTTTTGAAGCAATATTGCTCTGGTGTTGAAGTTGTCTTAGTCAACGATGGTTCTAAGGATAAATCTTTGTTTATATGTGAAGATTTTGTTTCTAAATATGAATTCATCTCACTTGTTAATCAAACAAACAAAGGATTATCTGAAGCAAGAAATACTGGAATAAGAAACGCTAAAGGTGAGTATCTGCTATTCCTTGACTCGGACGATTATCTTGCTCCTGATACTTTAGCACAGGTCTTGTCTGCTGTTTCAATCGCAGATGTTGATTTTTTCATGGGGCGCTCTATTAGCTTTTATGGCAATAACGAAGGTTTGACGCTTAATCAGGTGAACTATGACGAAATAACATATCTCTCGACAATAGAATGTTTTTCGAAGTTAAATATAATAGACGAGTTTTGGTTTGCAGCTTGGCTGATTATAATAAATAGAGGTTTTCTTTTAGAAAACAACCTTTATTTCAAAACAGGCATTCTTCATGAGGATGAACTTTGGGTGCCTTCTGTTTTCATAAAAGCATCTTCTGTGAAATTGCTGAATATTGGTTTCTATTGTTATAGAACAAATAGACCAGACTCAATTGTTTCAGCTCCAAATATCAAAAGAGAATTTGATAAACTAAGAATCATAGAAGAGTTTGACAAATTAAAATCAACTTCTATTGAAGCTAACAATTTGCTGTCTGTAAGACAGGCCTCTCTCGTTTTCGGTATTATTCTCTCTTTAAAAGATTTTAAGAATCATCAGTGGATAAAAGAGCTGAAAGAAGAACTTAATGCAAAACTTCCTTTGATGAAAGGAGGTAAATACGCAGTTGTCAGAATTGCATGTTCCATAATCGGTGTTACCACAGTTTCTTCTCTTCTTAGAATCTTTTTCAAATAATTTCTATGCCTTTATTTTCCATCATTATACCTTGCTACAACTCGTATAGCAAGCTTCAATTTGGGTTGCGAAGGATAGAGGCGCAGAATCATCATGAACTGGAGCTTATAGTAGTTGACGACTGTTCTACAGATAATTCTTATGTGAGATTGCAAGAGTTTGCAAAAAGCAGTGTTCTTAATTTAAAAATTTTCAAGAATGAAGAAAACTCTGGGCCAGGTATAACTCGTAATAATGGTTTGAAGTTTGCGTCAGGCGAGTATGTTACATTCATGGACGCTGATGATTATTTCGCTGATGATTTTTTTCCTACAATACAGCCATTGCTGAATCTGCAAAATGAATGTATAATATTTGATTTTATAATTAAGGATGGTAATAAAGAAACGCCACAATCTACTGTCATAAATGGAGAAAAAGGTGGTAATATATCTCCTGAAAGAGCTATGTTATTTTCGAGAGGTGCTCCATGGGGTAAGATATATTTGAAATCTATAATTGATGAGCAACACATACAATTTCTTGCGATGAAGCATAACGAGGATATGCCATTTACAAAAATTGCAATAGTTAATTGCACTAATATTATATATGTTGACAAATACCTTTATTATTATGTTATGGAAGAGGGGTCATTGATGCATAATGATTCGCTGGTTGACGTAAACAATACAAAAGTTGCATTCAAAGTAGTGTATGACAGACTGCACATTAATTATCCTTTTGAAATAGAAGCTTTATTCATTCATGAGTATTTGTATTCTCTCGGACTAACATTGTTAAGCAAACAACCTCGAAGTGAGTGGATTGCTTCAGTTTCAGAAGCAGAATTGATGTTTCCTGCATATTTGAAAAACAAATATCTAAAAGAATTTCCTAAATACGTTCAATTGATTGTGTACTTGATGCATTTCAAAATGTATTGGATACTTAAACAAGTGTTGAAATTAAGGAAAATATTTTAATACTTATCGGATATGAGCAAAATCTCTGTTTTAATGTCAGTCTATCGAAATGATAGTCCAGAATATTTAAGAATGGCAGTAGAAAGTGTTTCTTTTAAACAAACTCTGCAGCCAGATGAGATTATTCTTGTAGTTGATGGTTCTGTGCCTGCAGTTTTGGGGGCAGAGATCAAAAATCTATGTTCTGAAATACCATATATAAAGCCTCTGTGGAAATCCAATAATGAAGGTCTTGGCAAAGCATTGAGGGATGGCGTTGAAATAGCTGCTAATGAAATCATTGCTCGAATGGATAGTGATGATGTTTCTGTACCAGATAGATTTGAAAAACAAATAAAAGCTTTGGAATCAGATCCTACATTAAGTATTGTTGGCGGTGGAATGACGGAGTTCATTGACTCGCTCGATAATATTGTTGGAATTAGAACAGTTCCATTCGCTAATGATGATATCAAATCATACATGAAAACTCGTTGTGGTTTGAATCATGTTACGGTTATGTTCAAACGTTCAGAAATCCTTCGAGTTGGTAATTATCAGGACTGGTTCTGGAATGAGGACTATTACCTGTGGGTTCGTATGATGATTGGTGGATGTAAATTTGCCAATATTCCGGATATATTGGTTAATGTTCGTTCTGGTGCAGATCAATATACACGTAGGGGAGGAAGAAAATATTTTGAGAGTGAGAAAGGAATCCAAAAATTGATGCTTGATAATAATTTAATTAGCTTCCCTCGATATTGTTTCAATGTGTTTGTCCGATTTTGCGTGCAGATAGTAATGCCAAATTGGGTTCGAGGATTTGTATTCCAAAAAATATTTAGGTAAATTTAGTCCTGTTGAAAAATGATTGAAATAAAAGTTTAAGAAGGTTTGTAAGCGTCCAAAAAAGACGTATTGCCTTTAATGCTTAACCACTCTATCTTTGTTCTGTACCAAAAATATATAGTTATGTACAGTAATACAGATTTCGAGAAGTTGTGGTTCCTCTACACTACTGAGGGTCACCCCAAGGGAATTTCGATTAATTCCTATTGTGCTCAGCATGGTATTCCCTATAAGTGCTTTTATGACTGGTTACGCAAACGTCAGAAGAAGGTGGTTCCAGTGTGTATTGAGGGTCTTCAATTATGGTGACTATTCAAACGCGCGTTGGTCTTCATCTTCGCCAATGCAATTTAGACTACCTTGGCTTGAAAGATTTGGTAGAGAAGCTGGAGGGTTTATGCTGACCATTTCAGGGCTGAAGACGAACCTCGCCGCTATTGTAAATTCCTCTACCAACAATTGTTGGATAAAGACCGGATGAATGAACAGATTCTGTCCGAGCTCCGTGCCATCAAGACAGGTCAAGGGGGGGGCTCTCTGTACGAGCTGGGTTCATGCAGGCAAGCTTCTTGCCGAGATTTCCGAATTGCATAATCAACTGATTTCTGCGCATAAAGAGATTGCCCTGTTACTGAAGGAGAACCGTGACCTGCGAGATGCTCTCGGAGTAGTAAGGGGTGGACATTATGGCAGTTCCAAGAGCCGGAAAGGCATCCGTATGCAGCGTAATACCAAGGGCCGTAATGACGGTCGTGATGATTTTGACGGTACTCCCTTGCAATCAACTCATAAATATTAAAAATCGTGTTCCAAGATTTTGGCAGATGTCCTCAGGCATCTGTCCTAAGTGGTGTGTAGCAGGTTTTGGACGCTTACTATTAAATGATATTTTTTTAAGCTTTTTCAGAAGAAAAGAACACTTGCTTACAATCATAAATTATGTTTTTTAAATTTGTATTTGACCGGGGAGCATCGCTTTTGGGACTACTTTTTTTATTTCCCATTTTGCTTGTGGTGGCCGTTTTGATTCGTATCAAGATGCCCGGTGGTCCTATAATCTTTAAGCAGAGAAGGGTGGGACGACACGGGAAATTGTTTACCATGTACAAATTCCGATCTATGACTGTCAGCCATTCGGGAAGCTCCGTATCTGTAAAAGGCGAGAGCCGTATTACCCCTTTGGGGGCCAAGTTACGGAAATACAAGTTAGATGAATTGCCGGAATTGTGGAATGTATTGATAGGTGACATGAGTTTCGTCGGCCCCCGTCCCGATGTTCCCGGCTATGCTGACAAACTTGAAGGAGAGAATAGGCGGCTACTTCTTTTGAAACCCGGCATTACAGGGCCTGCAAGTTTAAAATACCGGAATGAGGAAGAGATATTGGCGGAGCAGGAGAATCCTCAAAAATATAATGATGAGGTATTGTTCCCGGATAAGGTACGGATAAATATTGAATATTTGGATAATTGGTCTTTCTGGCATGACATCAAAATCATCATTTACACCATACTTGGCAAAGATTTATAAGCTTCTTTCCTTTCTTTTCATTCCCCACTACGTGAGGAAACCGCATCATTAGAACAATCACATATATTTTATGGATAAGAGAATTTATCTTTGCCTTGCTCACATGAGCGGCAAGGAAATGGGCTTCATACAGGAAGCCTTCGATACGAACTGGGTGGTTCCACTCGGTCCGAACGTGAATGCCTTCGAGCAGGATCTGGAACATTTTGTAGGCCGGAACAAGAAAGTGGTCGCATTGAGTGCCGGTACGGCAGCGGTGCACCTGGCTTTGTTGGCCTGTGGAGTGGGTCAGGGCGATGAGGTGATAGTGCAGAGTTTTACGTTTTGTGCCTCAAGCCATCCGGTAACGTACCTCGGTGCTACCCCCGTATTTGTGGATAGCGAGGAGGATACCTGGAACATGGATCCTGTGCTTCTGGAAACAGCGATTCAAGACCGTATCGGGAAGACGGGCCGGAAGCCAAAAGCGATTGTCCCTGTCTATCTTTATGGCATGCCCGGCAAGATTGACGAGATCCTGGCTGTAGCTGCCAGGTATGACATTCCTGTAATCGAGGATGCCGCCGAGGGCTTTGGCAGTAGGTTTGACGGGCAAGTGTGCGGTACGTTCGGTACATATGGTGTCCTGAGCTTCAACGGTAATAAGATGATAACCACCAGCGGTGGCGGTGCGCTGATTTGTTCCGGTGAGGATGCCAAGAAAGAGATCATGTTCTATGCCACCCAGGCCCGTGAGGCTTACCCCTATTATCAGCATGAACAGATAGGTTATAACTACCGGATGAGTAACATTTGTGCGGGTATCGGTCGTGGCCAGATGACGGTGGCTGATGAGCACGTTGCCCATCACAGGCATGTCTGTGGTTTGTACAGGGATTTACTGCAGGATATAGAAGGTATCACCCTGCATGAGAATCCTTCGGAGCGTTATGACAGCAATTACTGGCTGAATACGGTTCTTTTAGATGAGAACCTGCCTGTGAAAGGTGAGGAGGATGCTTACCGCGAGACAGTTCAGGGTGCTGTAGGTGGTGCTGCAGGTGTTACCCACGATGCACAAAGTGTGCATACCTCTTGCGAGCCTAACCGTAATGTGGAAGCCATGCGCCTATGGCTGGATAAGGCAGGTATCGAGAGCCGTCCTTTATGGAAGCCTATGCACTTGCAGCCGGTTTATGTTCAGAGTCCTTCTTATGTGAACGGTGTGAGTGAAGCCTTGTTTAAGCGTGGTTTGTGCCTGCCCAGCGGTCCGTGGGTGACGGATGAAGACGTACACTATATTGTGGAAAAGATAAAAGAGTGCATGGCATAGAAACTGCATAGTATCAGTGCTTTAAATAATATTCTCAGAAAACAGCCCGGTAGGAGCTGTTTTCTTTGTTTATACCCGTATATATCCTCACCTTTGCATCGTTGATCAACAAAATGAGAATTAAAAAGATGTTGAATTAAAATTTGAAAAGGAAAAAAGATTATGCCTTTATTTTATTATCCGAGACAGTCGTCTATTGCGACGAAAGATGGTGCAAAACTGTGGCATTTAAGTTTGAAGAAAATAGGAAGAGTAGTCGATTCACAAATGTTGGCTGAAAGCATTGCGGAGAAGTCTTCATTGACACCGGGTGATGTACATAATGTGATTAGGAATCTGTTGTCTGTGATGCGTCAGCAGTTGCTGAATAGCCGTACGGTACGTCTGGATGGTCTGGGTACGTTTACGATGAAAGCCCGTACCCGTGGAAAAGGGGTTTCAAAGGAGGAGGTGAATCCTAATCAGGTGACCGCTTTGCGTTGCCAGTTTACTCCGGAATATACTCGCCCGGCTGCTATTGGCACTACTCGCGCATTGATTCAAGGTGCAGAGTTTGAGAAATGGACCCGTAAAGTTAAGGAAGGCGGGACAGATGCCGGTAATCCGGGTGGCGCTTCCGGCGGTGATGAAAATGAAAATCCATTGGGATAGAGAGGATGCAGCAAAACTAAAGATAAAAAATCGATATGAAAAAAAGTGTTTGGGATAAAATTTTGAAAGTTGTGATTGCTGTAGCTTCAGCAATAATTGGTGCTTTAGGGGGTAATGCTATGAATATATGATTCCATAGTTAAGCACCATTATAATAATGAAAGGCGGTGGAGATTCAAAATCTCCACCGCCTTCTTCTTTTCGGTAAGCTTAAATCGGATTATTCCTTTTCCTCCAGCAGTTTTTCCATTTTCAGTACTTCATCACGATATTGGGCTGCTTCGATGAAATTAAGTTTCTTGGCTGCTTCCTGCATCAGTTTTCTGGTGCGTTCGATGCTCTTTTCCAATTGGGCGCGACTCATGTATTGCATAATCGGGTCGGCAGCGATGGCAGACATGGTATTCTGCTCCACATAAGGACGTGGAGTGACTGTCGCCTTGTTCTTTCCGCCCGTAGTTTCGGCCGACGATTCTGCGCCTGCAAATACATTGAGATTTTTAGCTTTCCTGATTTGCTGAGGGATGATGCCATGCTCCTCATTATATCTCAACTGCTTCTCTCGGCGGCGGTTGGTTTCATCGATGGTCAACTGCATGCTTTCCGTAATTTTGTCGGCATACATGATGACCATGCCGTTTACGTTACGGGCGGCGCGTCCGGCTGTTTGTGTTAATGAACGGTGGGAGCGTAGAAAGCCTTCCTTGTCTGCGTCAAGAATAGCGACGAGAGATACTTCCGGCAGGTCGAGTCCTTCGCGCAACAAGTTGACGCCGACAAGGACATCGTATTTCCCTTCACGAAGGTCGCTCATGATCTTTACACGTTCCAGAGTATCGACGTCACTATGGATATAGTTGCACTTTACATTGTTGTTCAGCAGGTATTCTGTCAGTTCTTCGGCCATCCGTTTGGTAAGTGTGGTGACAAGTGTACGCTCTTTCTTTTCAATGCGCACTTGGATTTCTTCCATCAGGTCATCTATCTGGTTGTGGCTCGGACGGACTTCGATAATGGGGTCTAGCAAGCCCGTAGGTCGTATGACTTGCTCCACAACGATTCCTTCCGATCGTACTAATTCATAATCTGCCGGAGTAGCGCTGACGTATATCACTTGCTTTGCCATTGCTTCGAATTCATCGAACTTCAGAGGTCGATTGTCCATAGCGGCAGGCAGACGAAAACCATATTCCACAAGGTTGACTTTACGTGCCCGGTCGCCACCATACATGGCACGTATTTGCGGAACACTTACATGGCTCTCATCAATGACTATCAGAAAGTCTTCCGGGAAGAAGTCAAGCAGACAGTAAGGACGAGTACCGGCTGCACGTCCGTCAAAATAGCGGGAATAGTTTTCGATGCCGGAACAATGCCCCAATTCGCGTATCATCTCCATGTCGTAGGTGACACGTTCCTGCAGACGTTTGGCTTCAAAAGGACGACCTTCATTCTCAAACCACTGTGTCTGTTTGTGCAAGTCGTCTTCTATCTCATGGATGGCGCGTAAGGTAGCTTCTTTGGTGGTCATGAAAAGATTGGCTGGATAAATCTTGTATCCATCGAATTTGGCAATGCTAACACCACTTATGGGATCCACTTCTTCTATACTGTCTATCTCGTCGCCCCAGAAAACTATGCGCAGTAAGTTGTCGGCATAAGCCAGATAGATATCGACCGTATCGCCTTTAACACGGAAATTTCCGCGGTTGAGATCCATATCGTTGCGCACATAGAGGCTGTCCACCAACCGGCGCAGAAATACATTGCGACTGAAATTGTGGCCTTGCTGCACTTCGATGACATTATTATAGAAGTCAGACGGGTTTCCCATACCATAGATGCATGATACGGAAGAAACCACTACTACATCCTTTCTGCCCGAAAGAAGGGAAGAAGTGGCTGCGAGACGTAGCTTGTCAATCTCGTCGTTGATAGCGAGGTCCTTTTCTATATAAGTGTCTGAAGACGGGAGGTAGGCTTCTGGCTGGTAATAATCATAATAGGATACATAATATTCTACGGCATTGTTGGGAAAGAAGCCTTTGAATTCACTATATAGCTGGGCGGCCAGTGTCTTGTTGTGGCTCAATATTAATGTAGGCTTGTTGATGTTGGCAATGACGTTGGCTATGGTAAATGTTTTTCCGGAACCGGTGACACCGAGTAGGGTTTGTGCAGGAAGTCCCTCACGTATACCTTCGGTTAACTGTGCGATGGCTTCCGGCTGATCACCGGTAGGCTTATAGGTGGATGTTAATTCAAATTTATTCATTTTATCTTCTTAGTGGGCGGCAATATTCGGTAAAATCTTTGAGATAAACAAAATTATTTCTTTTCTTTGTGGCAAAGATAATAATAACCATTAATATAATACAGCGAAAAACATGATTTGGAATGAGAACATTGAATGTATGGATCGTGAAAGCCTCCGTAGAATTCAGAGCATTCGTTTGAGCAAGACTGTGGAGCGTGTCTATCATGACACTCCTTTCTACCGTAAGAAAATGCAGGAGCTTGGTATCACTCCTGATGATATTAAAAGCATAGACGACATCGTGAAATTACCTTTCACGACAAAATATGATTTACGTGATAATTATCCTTTCGGACTTTGTGCCGTTCCCATGAGCCAGATTGTCCGCATTCATGCTTCTTCGGGCACTACCGGAAAGCCTACGGTTGTGGGGTATACCCGTAAAGACCTCTCTGTCTGGTCGGAATGCCTGTCCCGTGCCTTCACTGCATACGGCGCCGGCAGTTCTGATATTTTTCAGATATCTTATGGCTATGGGCTTTTCACAGGTGGACTGGGAGCTCATGCAGGGGCTGAAAATATAGGCGCTTCTGTCATTCCGATGTCCAGTGGAAATACGGAAAAACAGATTACCCTGATGCATGACTTTGGCTCGACGATGCTTTGCTGTACACCTTCGTATGCACTTTACCTGGCAGATGCCATTAAAGACTCGGGCTTTCCGCGTGAAGAGTTCAATTTGAAGGCCGGTGCTTTCGGTGCAGAACCGTGGACTGAGAATATGCGTCATGATATCGAAGTTAAGCTGGGTATCAAGGCGTATGATATTTACGGATTGAGTGAGATAGCCGGTCCCGGTGTGGGATATGAATGTGAATGCCAGCATGGTACGCATCTTAACGAAGATCATTATTTTCCTGAAATTATAGATCCTAAAACACTTGAACCGGTAGCCCCGGGGGAAACCGGCGAACTTGTCTTTACCCATCTCACCAAAGAGGGAATGCCTTTATTGCGCTACCGAACCAAAGATCTTACAGCTCTGCATTATGATAAATGTACTTGTGGGCGTACTCTGGTCCGTATGGATCGTATTCTCGGAAGGAGTGATGACATGCTTATTATCCGTGGTGTCAATGTATTCCCGACACAAATAGAATCCGTTATTCTTGAGATGCCGGAATTTGAGCCGCATTATCTGCTTGTTGTGGACCGTAGAAATAATACTGATACGATGGAATTGCAGGTTGAGGTTCGTCCGGAATACTATTCTGATGAAATTAATAAGATGCTGGCATTGAAAAAGAAACTTACCGGCCGCTTGCAAAGCGTGCTGGGTCTGGGGGTAGATGTCCGTATTGTAGAACCACGCAGCATAGAGCGTAGTGTGGGGAAGGCAAAACGTGTTGTTGATAATCGAAAATTGTAATTGAAAATTCAAAAAGATCTTATGGTAGCAAAACAACTTTCCATTTTTTTAGAGAATAAGTCGGGCCGTCTCACAGAAGTGACTGAAGTGCTCGCAAAAGAAGGTGTAAATCTCTCTGCGCTTTGTATTGCCGAGAATGCGGACTTTGGTATTCTCCGTGGTATTGTTTCTGAACCTGATAAAGCCTATAAAGCTTTAAAAGATAATCATTTTGCTGTAAATGTGACTGATGTGGTTGGTATCTGTTGTCCCAATATACCCGGTTCATTGGCAAAGGTGCTTCGCTTTTTGTCCGATGAAGGAGTTTTTATTGAATATATGTATTCTTTTGCCAATGGTGAAACTGCGAATGTTATTATCCGTCCCAACGATATGGAAAACTGCATCCGTGTGCTGACAGAGAAGAAAGTGGATTTATTGGCGGCAAGTGATTTGTATAAACTGTAAAAAGGGGGTAAATTTTAGGGGTTATCTTTATTCTTTACCCTTTAATCCTTAAAACTGCCCCGTTCGTCTGCTTTTTGAAAAATTAAGGTTCGTATCGTTGCTTTATTCGATATGAACCTCTATCTTTGCACATTATTTGAACAAAAGTAATGAAGAAGAACATCCTTATGACTCTGCTTGCAGCAATGCTGCTCTCCTCGTGTGGAGAATACAACAAGTTGCTGAAAAGCACGGATTATGAATACAAGTACGAGGCGGCAAAAACATACTTTGCAAAAGGGCAGTATAATCGTGCTGCAACTTTGCTTAATGAATTGATTGCCATCCTTAAAGGTACAGACAAGGCTGAGGAATCCCTCTATATGCTGGGCATGAGTTACTACAATCAGAAAGATTACCAAACTGCGGCTCAGACATTCATCCAATATTATAACGTTTATCCGCGCGGCACATATACCGAACTGGCACGTTTTCATGCCGGTAAAGCTTTATATCTGGATACTCCGGAACCACGTCTTGACCAATCGGGGACTTATAGCGCAATCCAACAGTTGCAGATGTTCATGGAATATTTTCCCAAAAGCGCAAAAAAAGAAGAAGCACAGAATATGATTTTTGCCCTGCAGGACAAGTTGGTGATGAAGGAATATCTTTCGGCTAAACTTTACTATAATTTGGGAAATTATTTGGGTAATAATTATCAGTCTTGTGTTATTACGGCGCAAAATGCTTTAAAAGACTATCCTTATACAAATTTGCGTGAAGATTTGTCTATTTTGATTTTGCGGGCTAAGTATGAATTGGCTGTGTATAGTGTGGAAGATAAAAAGCCGGAACGTTACCGTGAGGCCATAGATGAATATTATGCTTTTAAGAATGAATTTCCTGAAAGTAAGTACATCAAGGAAGCCGAACGTATCTTTAAAGAATCACAAAGGATTCTGAAGGATTAAGATTTAGATAGAACTTATTTCGATATTAGGAATTAAATTAGATAGAAAATTTATGGATTACAGAAAGACAAATGCTCCTGCAACTACGGTGACCCGTGATATGATGGAGTTGTGTGAGGATACCGGTAATGTATATGAAAGCGTGGCTATCATTGGAAAACGCGCTAATCAGATCAGCGTTGAAATAAAGAATGACCTCTCCAAAAAATTGGCTGAGTTTGCTTCTTACAATGACAATTTGGAAGAAGTATTTGAAAACCGGGAGCAAATTGAAATTTCCCGTTATTATGAGAAACTGCCGAAACCGACTCTGATCGCTACTCAAGAGTATATTGAAGGTAAGATTTACTATCGTAACCCCGCTAAGGAAAAAGAGAAATTGCAATAATGATACAACGTGTTCAATCTGTTTATTTATTCGTGGTAACTATCCTGCTGGTTGTTGCCATATGTATGCCCGTGGGGAAATTTATAGAAGCAGACGGAATTACGGAAAATGTTTTTAAGCCGTTGGGCGTTTCTATGGCTGAGGGTGGTTTTCAGTCCACGTGGGGATTGTTCGGCATATTGTTACTGAGTACGATTATTGCATTCTGTACTATCTTTTTGTTTCGTAACCGGATGCTGCAAGTGCGTATGACAATCTTCAGCAGTATTTTGCTGATAGGATATTATATTGCATTCGTTATATTCGTGTTCATTCTCAAAAATAATTTTGATACCATGACTTTCCGGTTAGGATGGGCGCTTTGCCTTCCGGCTATATCAATTATCCTGAATTATTTAGCCTTTCGTGCCATTTATAGGGATGAGTTGATGGTAAAGGCTGCGGATAGGTTGAGGTAAAATATCTGGTGAACTTGTTAGCAGATATTTATTCATAAGACAACAGGCCATGTGCTCACATAGAGAGTGCATGGCCTGTTGCTTTATATATTGCTGTGAATAAAATAAGCCGTTATTTTCTAAGATCGAAGAGGTAAGTTATCTTGGCTGTGATAACTCCATGTGCCGAACGTGAGAAGTAATCTTTTTTAGAGCTGTTGAAAATATCTGATAAACCGTAATAATATCTTCCTTCTACCAGGAAATTTCCTGCTTTGGTACGGATTTCCAAGCCGGCTCCTCCGGTAATGCCATAATCGAATTTGTTGTCAATCGGTTTTTCGTGCTGCTCTGCCTCAATGCGCGCACCGGTGGAAAGTGTTCCTGCCCAATCGCCTGACATCTTTTCACTGTCGCTAAACAGAAAGCCTATTTGGGGACCCGCATGAATGAAGAATTGCATTCCTTTGTCTTTGCCGAAAGCCAGATGTGCCAGAAAAGGGATTTCTACATAATTCATGGTACGGGTATAGCTAAGGGTGGGATAATCTTGATAGAATTCATCCCAGCCATGTTGTGAGAAGTTTACTTCTATTTGTGCGCCGCAGATCATGCTGAAGTATTTTTCAGAGATATAGCGGGCTGTTACTCCTCCATTGATGCCCATTAGGTTTTTCTGTTTCACCGTAGGTGAGAAACTCAGGCTGTTCAAATTGATGCCCCCGTTTACACCGACTGCAAAATTATGGCGTTGTTCGCCAATTTGTGCATGTGCAGGCAAGGTACATGCACATGTCAGTAAAGTTGCTCCTATAATTGTTTTCAGTTTCATCAGTGTCAGTCAAAGTCCAGTTTTACCAATTCGTAATTCTTCGTGAAATGTACGAAGAATACTTTTTTATTAATAAAGCCTCCCCAATTGTTCACTCGCTGGAATTTGAAGCCCGTTTGGATAGGTGTCAGATTCAGTCCTTGCGTATTCTTTTCAAATTCTGAGCCATAATATGACAATCCTTTCAGGAAGAAATAACCTGTGTCAAAGCCCAGCATACCGAATTTGGGATAGCGTTCGTCCATATCCTTGCCATACCATCTGCGATAATTCTTGGTGAAGTTGATAGCAGCCGGAAGCAAGTTATTGGTATAGAAAGAAGAATAGAAATAAGTGTCCAGTTCAAAGAATGCTTCCAAATGATCCTTGGTGTAAGTTTGCCATTTTGGATAGCCGAACAGATGTACACGGCTTTCCGGCTGATCGCGAATTAGAAGGGTGAGTTGTGGCAGAATCTTGATCAGGGTCATATTACTGTCCGAAGTCGGTATGAAGATATTCTCGCGATCCGCACGCAGTGCGGCTTTCAATGATTCCACGGTAGCATCTTCTTTCAAGCTTTTCATCGGAATGGAATAGTTGCGTAATTCGTCTTTCAGCCCCTTGATAAATTCTACTTTGTCTTTTGTGCCCTGACTTGCCTCAATAAAGATGACATTTGCGTTTGGGAACTGCCGTACAAAATGGTCATATACTTCGGAGTACAGGTAAGATTGAGGAGTATTTATCTGGTAGACGGAGGGATTGCGGAAAACTGTGTTATCCTTGGATGTGAATGGAATAACCAAGCGGATGTCATTCTTTTTAGTAAAGTCTGCCAATGGCTTGATGTGCTGCTGATATAAAGGTCCGAAGATGATATCCATGTCTTTCATCCCGTCTTTACCGAGTATGGCATTCAGCGATGCGTTTTCCGGGCCGGAATTATATGTGTACAAGTCTATGGAAGTGCCTGTACGTTTCAGGCTGTCCACTGCTATGAGCAGCCCTTCGTAATATTCCACCATACGAGCCGATTCACTTTTGGGTACGCCGTCCAAGAAAGGAAGAATAACGGCGGCTTTGATGGTACTGAAGCGTTCTGTTACTTTTCTGTTTTCGCGGAATAATTCACTGTCGGTGGGGATATTCCGAGGCTGTGTGCTCGGTTGTGTCTGGGCTGAAGGATAGGGGATGCAAAGGAAACTTCCTTTTTTAATATTATTTTCACCTTTCAATTCGGGGTTGGCTGCAATTAGTTCCGCTTCGCTGATGCCATATTCGCGGCTAATGCTGAATACGGTTTCTTTTCGTTTTACCTTATGCATGTCGCGGCAACGAGATTGTACCGGGCCGGGAATATTGCTGCTTATTACCGTATTGTCACTTTTTGTTTCGGAGGTGTTGAGCTTGCTTGCTTCGACGGAAGAGGGAATGCGGATAACCTGCCCGATGTGGAAGTTTTCGGCGCTTAGTCCGGGGTTGGCATCACAAATGGCTTTGGCGGACACATTGTATTTCACAGTCAGTCGGTAGAGTGTTTCGCCGGCTTCGATAGTATGAAAAGTTTCCTTTTCTGTATTGGCTGCTCCACGCGGTATACGCAGTGTTCGGCCTGTGTATATTTTCTCGTCGCTTCCGGGGTTCAGTTTTACGATGTCCGATTGGCTGACTCCGTACATGCTTGCGATAGAATAAAGACTTTGCCCTTTTTCAATAGTATGCAGAAAATAAGATTGATTTTCTTGTGCTACACCATAACTGCATGCACTGGCAAGCAATAAGGAGCAGATAATACGGTTAATCTTTTTCATTCAATAATCGTTGGTTTATGTTTACAATTTCCCAAATTAGTTGCAAAGTTACTAATATTGTACCATTCTAACCAACAGATTGCGTTAAGAAATAATATTGTGCATTTCAAAACTGAAAAATGATCCTTTTCGGCTGATATTCGAGGGGAAACCGCTATTTTTGTGGTTATGTTTCCCAGAAACATTATAAACCGAAGTAGAATAAACAAATATGCAAGAAGAAACAGAATATATCAATGTATATGGTGCGCGTGTGCACAATTTGAAAAATATAGATGCAGAAATTCCTCGAAACAGTCTTACGGTGATTACGGGGCTTAGTGGAAGTGGTAAATCTTCCCTTGCTTTTGATACTATTTTTGCCGAAGGACAACGTCGCTATATCGAAACGTTTTCAGCTTATGCCCGCAACTTTCTGGGTAATTTGGAACGCCCTGATGTCGATAAAATTACGGGGCTGAGTCCGGTAATTTCCATCGAACAGAAAACAACCAATAAGAATCCCCGTTCTACGGTGGGTACGACGACAGAGGTTTATGATTACTTGCGTTTGTTATACGCACGCGCGGGTGAGGCTTATTCTTACCTTTCCGGCGAGAAGATGGTGAAATATACCGAGGAGCAGATTCTTGATCTTATTCAGAAAGACTATAAGGGAAAACGCATTTATATCCTAGCCCCATTAGTGCGTAACCGTAAAGGTCATTATAAAGAACTTTTCGAACAAATTCGCAAAAAAGGCTACCTTTATGTCCGTGTAGATGGCGAAGTGCGTGAGGCATTGCCGGGTATGAAACTTGACCGCTACAAGAACCATGATGTGGAGGTAGTGGTTGACAAACTGGTAGTTACCGATAAGGATGACGCACGTTTGAAAAGCAGTGTTGTTACGGCTATGCGCCAAGGGGATGGTCTGCTGATGATACTTGATATCCAAACTGACAGCATACGGCATTACAGCAAGAGGCTGATGTGTCCTGTCACCGGGTTATCTTATCGGGAACCAGCACCGCATAATTTCTCTTTCAATTCTCCGCAAGGTGCATGCCCCAAATGTAAAGGTTTGGGAGTGGTTAGCCAGATTGATATTGAAAAGATTATTCCCGATATCGGATTGTCTGTTTCGGAAGGTGCGATTATTCCGTTGGGAAAATATAAGAACAGTATGATCTTCTGGCAGATATCTGCTTTGTTGGAGAAATATGAGGCTACATTGAAGACACCGGTAAAAGATCTGCCGGACGATGCGATAGATGAGATTCTTTATGGCTCGGACGAGCGTATTAAGATTAAAAGTTCACTGATCGGTACTTCTTCGGATTATTTCGTGACTTTCGAAGGAGTCGTAAAGTATATCCAGATGCTGCAGGAGAAAGATGCTTCTGCTACTGCACAGAAGTGGGCGGAGCAGTTTGCCAAGACAACTGTCTGTCCTGAATGCCACGGGGCTAAGTTGAACAAGGAAGCTCTCTCGTTTCGGATACACGATAAGAATATTTACGAGTTATCTACTATGGATATCAGTGAATTGTATGACTGGCTGATGAATGTGGATCAGTATCTTAGTGGTAAACAGGAACAGATTGCTGCTGAGATACTGAAAGAAATTCGTACACGTCTTAAATTCCTGCTGGACGTAGGACTGGATTATCTTTCGCTGAATCGCAGTGCTGTCAGTCTTTCCGGTGGTGAAAGCCAGCGTATCCGGTTGGCAACTCAAATCGGCTCGCAACTGGTGAATGTCCTTTATATTCTGGATGAGCCGAGTATAGGATTGCATCAGCGTGATAATCAACGTCTGATCCACTCACTGAAAGAACTGCGTGATATCGGTAACTCCGTGATCGTTGTAGAGCACGATAAGGACATGATGCTTGCCGCTGATTATGTTATTGATATGGGGCCTAAAGCCGGTCGGCTGGGAGGGGAAGTCGTATTTGCCGGTACTCCTGGAGAAATGTTGCGTACACATACACTGACTTCGCAATATCTTAACGGTGAACGTACCATTGAGATACCTGCTGAACGACGTGGAGGTAACGGCCACAGTTTGTGGCTGTGTGGTTCCAGAGGCAATAACCTGAAAAATGTGAATGTTGAGTTTCCGCTTGGCAAATTGATTTGCGTGACCGGTGTTTCCGGTAGTGGAAAATCCACACTTATTAATGAAACGTTGCAACCTATCTTGTCTCAGAAGTTCTATCGTTCACTTCAAGATCCGTTGGAGTATGACAGCATAGAAGGGGTGGAATATATTGATAAAGTGGTAAATGTGGATCAGTCTCCTTTGGGACGTACACCACGTTCCAATCCTGCCACTTATACAGGGGTGTTTTCTGACATCCGCAACTTATTTGTCGGTCTGCCCGAAGCGAAGATACGTGGTTACAAGCCCGGACGCTTTTCTTTCAATGTTAGTGGCGGGCGTTGTGAAGTCTGTCAAGGAAACGGGTATAAAACTATTGAGATGAATTTTCTGCCTGATGTGTATGTCCCTTGCGAGGTATGCCACGGTAAGCGCTATAACCGTGAAACCCTTGAGGTGCGTTTTAAGGGAAAATCGATTGCTGATGTGTTGGACATGACCATTAATCGTGCTGTGGAGTTCTTTGAGAATGTTCCTCAGATATTGAATAAAATTAAGGTGATTCAAGAAGTGGGATTGGGGTACATCAAGTTGGGGCAGTCTTCCACTACGCTTTCCGGTGGTGAGAGCCAGCGTGTGAAACTTGCCACTGAACTTTCAAAACGTGACACCGGAAAGACTCTGTATATTTTGGACGAACCCACCACAGGACTACATTTTGAGGATATCCGTGTCTTGATGAATGTACTCAATAAACTGGTTGATAAAGGCAATACGGTTATTGTCATTGAGCATAATCTTGATGTTATCAAAATGGCGGACTATATTATAGATATGGGACCTGAAGGTGGTAAGGGTGGAGGAGAGCTTTTGGCTTGTGGAACACCAGAGGAAGTAGCCAAAAGCAAGAAAGGCTACACACCCAAATTTCTGAGAGAAGAATTGAAAATGAAATGAATAAACCGAATTCAGATTGATAAAACCAATGAAGATCAATAAAACAAATGCTGCGAGACTTTTGGATAAAGCCGGAATAGCTTATGAACTTATCCCTTACGAGGTGGACGAGAATGATTTAAGTGCGGTACATGTTGCTGCCAGCCTGAATGAAGATATAAATTGTGTTTTCAAAACCTTGATACTTCATGGTGATAGAAACGGATATTTTGTCTGTGTTATTCCAGGTGAACGTGAAGTTGATTTGAAATTGGCAGCTAAAGCATCCGGAAACAAGAAGTGTGATCTCATACCAATGAAAGATTTGCTCCCTTTGACCGGGTATATACGTGGCGGTTGTTCACCAATCGGTCTGAAAAAGCCATTTCCTACCTATATTCATGAATCATGCTTCCTTTTTCCATATATTTATATCAGTGCAGGTCAGAGGGGGATGCAGCTTAAATTGAATCCAAAAGATTTGATAAGGGAAATACATGCGGAAGTTTGTGCTCTTTTTTAGAAGAATATTCATTGAAAAGCATATATTTGCAAAAAATATAAAGAAATCAATCTAATTACTAATTTAAAAAAAAGTTTTTTATGTTCAAGAATCACCCTAAAGGTTTGCTGGCTGCTGCTATCTCTAATATGGGAGAACGGTTTGGTTACTATATCATGAATGCCGTGCTGGTATTGTTCCTTTGCTCTAAGTTTGGTTTAAGTGACGAAACGAGTGCCATAATTTATTCAGTCTTCTATTGTGGAATCTATGTGTTGAGTTTGGTTGGCGGTGTCATTGCTGACAGAACCCAAAATTACAAGGGAACCATCATGTCAGGATTGATGGTTATGTCATTGGGTTATGTCATTCTGTCCATCCCGGTGCTGTCCACTGCTGGAAATATCGGTTGGCTGCTTCCTTTGACATGTTTCGCTTTGTTTCTTATCGCTTTTGGCAACGGACTTTTTAAGGGTAACCTGCAAGCTATCGTGGGCCAGATGTATGATAACTTTGAGAAAGAGGCTGAGAAGCAAGGTCCCGAAGCAGTGAAGTTGGCAAAGAGCCGTCGTGATTCCGGTTTCCAGATTTTCTATGTATTTATTAATATAGGTGGCTTGATTGCTCCTTTTGTCGCTCCTCTGCTTAGGGAATGGTGGTTGAAAGTTCATAATTTGGCGTATAATGCCGATTTGCCTGCATTGTGTCATCAGTATATCAATGATAGCGTGAATATGGCTTCGGACAAACTTTCAAATTTTACTGAACTTGTCGTCAAAGTAGGTGGCACGGCTACCGGTGATTTGAGTGCATTCTCTACTCAATATCTGGATGTATTTAATACGGGTATTCATTATTCGTTTATAGCATCGGTAGTGGCTATGCTTATTTCTCTCTTTATTTTTGTTTTGTGTCGCAAGGTATTTCCAACACCGGGTAAGAAAGCAAAGCAGGAGTCTGTTGATTATACTCCGGAAGAAAAAGCGGCTATGGCAAAAGAAATCAAGCAGCGTCTCTATGCACTGTTTGCAGTGTTGGGAGTTGTTATCTTTTTCTGGTTCTCATTCCATCAGAATGGACAGTCATTGTCTTATTTTGCACGTGACTTTGTAGTGACGGATAGTATCGCTCCCGAAATATGGCAAGCTGTTAATCCTTTCTTTGTGATTACGTTGACTCCACTTATCATGCTGTTTTTTGGCGCTCTGACTCGTCGTGGCAAGGAGATTTCCACTCCCAAAAAGATTGCGATAGGTATGGGTATTGCCGGAACGGCTTTCTTGTTCCTTGCAATTTATTCGGCAATACAGGGCTATCCTTCGGGCACTGAATTTAAGGCAATGGCCGATTCTGCTAAAGCCGGACTGAAAGCCGGACCGTGGGTATTGATAGTCATCTATTTCTTCTTAACGGTAGCTGAACTGTTCATTTCTCCGTTAGGCCTTTCATTTGTATCCAAAGTAGCTCCCAAACATATTCAAGGTTTATGTCAAGGTTTGTGGCTGGGTGCAACGGCGATAGGTAATCTTTTCTTGTGGGTAGGCCCGTTGATGTACAATAAGATTCCTATTTGGGAATGTTGGACGGTATTCTTCATTGTTTGTCTTATATCTATGGGAGTTATGCTGGGCATGGTCAAATGGTTAGAGCGTGTGACAAAATAATCACCGAGTTTTATAAAAAGGAAAGAGGATAATCCGGTAATCATCAGGTTATCCTCTTTCCTTTTTATAAAGCTTGGTGAGGTTTTACTAAATTTCCAATCCCATGATATAATCGTTCATGTAATACCCATTCCCAATTGGAAAATCTCCTTCTCTTAACTTTTTCATTCCCATATGTTCATAGAATTGCAGTGCCTTATTGTTGCGGTTTACATTCAGTTCCATCAAGCACGGGTCGGGATGCACTTCCTTAATGTATTTTATAGCTTCATGGAACAGGAAACTTCCGCAGTGCACACCTTGATAGCAGGGTAGTACATAAATCTTTTGCAGATGGAATATATTCTCACCTTGTGGCTGTACGGATACATATCCTGCCGCTTCGCATTCTTTGTAGGCCAGAAGGTAAACATGTCCTTCTTCTTCCATCTGTTTACGGATGTTTTTCCGTGAATACATCCAGTCCATCATGTAGTCTATTTGTTCAGGGGTAAGAATCTCTTTATAGGTTGCAGGAAATATCTGCTGTGCAAGTTCCTGGATTAATTCGCAATCAGAAGTTGTTGCTTTTTTAATGGTAAACATATCATTCGTATTTAATTATTATGTCACAAAGTTACGGTTTTTATGCCAATAGCAAAACAATCACTATCTTTGTGGATTGTTACCAACTAACTAATTCAGATTTATAAATATTATGGCATTTCAGAGTAACATAATGATTGTCCGTCACAGATTACTGAAAGAACTGGTAAAACTGTGGAACGATAACGAACTTGTGGAGAAAATAGACCGTCTCCCCATCGAATTGAGCCCGAGAAGGTCAAAGCATGCCGGACGCTGTTGTGTGCATAAAGAACGGGCGGTGTGGAAATACAAATCATTGCCATTGCTGGGGCTGGACATGGAAGATGAAACAGATGAACTGACTCCTTTGTCCGAATATGCGGTACGTGCGCTGGACCGCGCAGAAAACGGCAAGCCGAAAGAAAATATAATGTGTGTGATAGACGAAGCATGCTCTGCCTGCGTACAGATTAACTATGAAATCACTAATCTTTGCCGTGGCTGTACGGCACGCAGTTGCCAGGTAAATTGCCCTAAGAAGGCTGTACATGTAAAGGAAAGCGGCCAGGCATGGATAGATCATGATGCATGTATCAGTTGCGGCATCTGTCATAAGAGTTGTCCTTATCATGCTATTGTCTATATTCCTGTTCCCTGTGAAGAAGCCTGTCCGGTAAAAGCTATCAGTAAGGATGAGAAAGGAATAGAGCACATTGATGAAAGCAAATGCATTTATTGTGGAAAATGTCTGAATGCCTGTCCTTTTGGCGCTATCTTTGAAGTTTCACAAGTATTTGATGTATTGCACAAAATACGTAAAGGAGAAAAGTTGGTGGCTGTTGTAGCTCCGTCCATATTGGGACAATTTAAGACTACCATCGAACATGTATATGGAGCTTTGAAGGCTGTAGGGTTTACGGATGTGATTGAAGTGGCTCAAGGAGCCATGGATACCGTCAGCAATGAGGCTCATGAGCTACTTGAAAAACTGGAGGAAGGGCAGAAATTCATGACGACCTCCTGTTGTCCGTCTTATATAGAACTGGTCAACAAGCATATTTCGGGAATGAAGCCTTATGTCTCTGGCACAGGATCACCAATGTATTATACAGCCCGTATCGCCAAAGAAAAGTATCCTGATGCCAAAATTGTTTTCATTGGGCCATGTGTAGCCAAGCGTAAAGAAGCTCAGCGTGACGAGGCGGTGGATTTCATCATGACTTTTGAAGAAGTGGCTTCTGTGCTGGCAGGGCTGGATATTCCAATGGAGCAGGCGCAACCATACGCTATGAAGTTTACTTCTGTACGTGAGGCTCATGGCTTTGCACAGGCAGGTGGTGTTATGGGGGCGGTGAAAGCTTATCTCAAAGAAGAAGCGGACAAAATCAATGCCATCCAAGTTGCCAATCTGGACAAAAAGTCAATCGGTGCTTTGCGCGCTTATGCCAAGTCTGGAAAGGCTCCGGGACAGTTTGTCGAAGTTATGGCGTGTGAGGGTGGATGTATTACCGGTCCATGTGCCCACAATGAAGTTTCTGCCGGCAAACGCCAGTTGCAGCAGGAACTCATGAAGCAGGAAAAGACCTATTAAAGTGCCGGGGAACGGGATGAAAACTTTGGTTGACAAATTACGCAGAGAACGGAAATTAAGTGTCGTAGAGTACAGAACATTATTGTTATGCGAGGATGTAGAAACTTTGGAGTATCTGCAAGGACAGGCACGCCAGGTTTCACTTGCCCGCTTTGGTAACCGGATTTTTATCCGTGGTCTGATTGAAATAACAAATCGATGCCGTAATAACTGTTATTACTGCGGAATACGGAAGGAAAACATAAATATCCCCCGTTATGGCCTGACGAAGGAAGAAATTCTGTCGTGCTGCCGTGAAGGATACCATCTTGGCTTTCGTACCTTTGTATTGCAAGGGGGTGAGTTATCCGGAATGGAGGATGAGCGAATGGTAGAGATTGTTGCCTCTATCCGTCGGGAATTTCCGGATTGTGCCATTACCTTGTCATTGGGAGAGAAGTCCCGGGAAGTCTATAAATGCTTTTTTGAGGCGGGAGCCAATCGTTATTTGCTTCGCCATGAAACTTATAATGAAGAGCATTACCGTAAGCTTCATCCGGAAGAACTTTCTTTGCCCCATAGGCTGGAATGTTTGAACTGGCTGAAGGAAATAGGCTATCAGGTAGGAACGGGTATTATGGTCGGAAGCCCTTACCAGACTATCGGCCATTTGGTGGAAGATCTTCTTTACATAGAGCAGTTCCGTCCCGAAATGATAGGTATGGGACCTTTTCTCCCACATCATGACACACCGTTTGCTTCATATCCGCCGGGGAGTATGAGGCTTACTTTGAAATTGCTCTCCATTTTTCGGCTGATGCATCCCGGTGCCCTGATCCCTTCTACCACGGCACTTGCAACACTTGCACCAGACGGACGGGAACGGGGAATTCTGGCAGGCGCCAATGTCGTTATGCCCAATCTTTCTCCGCAGAGCCAGCGACAGAAGTATTCACTTTACGACAATAAGGCTTCTTTGGGAGCCGAAGCTGCCGAAGGATTGAGAATGCTGGAAAATAAGCTGAACAATATCGGCTATAAAATATCTAAGGACAGAGGAGACTATAATCACTAATCATTGTAACACGTGTATAATATAAAGTCAAAACAAGCGAAAGAATTCATCGATCA
Source organism: Bacteroides helcogenes P 36-108 (assembly GCF_000186225.1). Classification (NCBI taxonomy): domain Bacteria; kingdom Pseudomonadati; phylum Bacteroidota; class Bacteroidia; order Bacteroidales; family Bacteroidaceae; genus Bacteroides; species Bacteroides helcogenes. The sequence goes on from NC_014933.1 coordinate 2,624,599, forward strand.
TCAAGAAATACTTGATACGTTGAAGTATGCTTACGATAATCGCAATAACCGTATGCTCATTGAGAGTCTGATTGAAAAGGCTTCTCTTTGTCGCGGACTTTCCCATCGGGAGGCAGCCTTACTATTGGAATGTGACCAGCCTGATCTGATGGAACGTATTTTTCATCTGGCAAAAGAAATAAAACGGAAATTCTATGGCAATCGCATTGTAATGTTTGCTCCATTGTATTTGTCTAATTATTGTGTGAACGGTTGCGTATATTGTCCCTATCATGCCAAAAACCGCACTATTACCCGTAAAAAGCTTTCTCAGGAAGAAATACGACGGGAAGTGGTTGCTCTGCAAGACATGGGGCATAAGCGCTTGGCACTGGAAGTCGGTGAGGACCCGCGGCGTAATCCTATTGATTACATCTTGGAATCCATACGGACAATTTACGGTATTCATCACAAAAATGGAGCGATCCGCAGGGTGAACGTGAATATTGCAGCTACAACGGTGGAGAACTATCGTCGGTTGAAAGATGCTGGTATAGGGACATATATTCTTTTTCAGGAAACCTATGATAAAGAGAATTATGAAGCTTTGCATCCCACCGGCCCGAAGAGCGATTATGCTTATCACACCGAGGCCATGGATCGTGCTATGGAAGGTGGCATAGACGATGTGGGGATAGGTGTATTGTTCGGACTGAATACTTACCGGTACGATTTTGTAGGGCTGTTAATGCATGCCGAGCATCTGGAGGCTACTTTCGGGGTAGGACCGCATACTGTTAGTGTTCCCCGTATTTGTCCGGCTAATGACATTTCCACACACGACTTTCCCAATGCAATTTCCGATGAAATGTTTTGTCGTATTGTGGCAGTTATCCGAATAGCAGTGCCTTATACCGGTATGATTATTTCAACCCGTGAGCCGGAAACAGTACGTCGCAGAGTCCTTGAACTCGGAATTTCACAAATCAGCGGTGGTTCTCGTACCAGTGTTGGTGGTTATGCTGTACCTGAAACTATAGAAGAAAACTCCGCACAGTTTGATGTCAGTGACAGGCGCACATTGGATGAGATTGTCAACTGGCTGTTAGATCTTGGGCATATTCCCAGCTTCTGTACAGCATGTTACCGTGAAGGGCGCACCGGTGATCGTTTCATGTCACTGGTAAAGCGCGGGCAGATTGCCAATTGTTGCCAGCCGAATGCTCTGATGACACTGAAAGAATATTTGGAAGATTATGCTTCACCTGATACGAAGGAGAAGGGAATTCACCTGATTCGTGAAGAACTGGAGCATATTCCCAATCCCAAGATTCGTGGGATTGCTTTAAAGAACCTGCAAGAAATAGAGAATGGAAAAAGAGACTTCAGATTTTAAGACTCCCAATGCAAACCGTCTGCATATTGCCATTTTCGGGCGGAGGAATAGTGGTAAGTCCAGCCTTGTCAATGCCTTGACAGGGCAGGATACGGCTTTGGTCTCATCTGTTCCGGGCACTACAACCGACCCCGTGATGAAAGCTATGGAAGTACATCTTCTTGGCTCCTGTCTTTTCATAGATACTCCCGGCTTTGATGACGATGAGAACAAATTGGGAGAGATGCGTGTAGAGCGTACTTTGCAGATAGTAGAAAGAACGGATATTGCCTTGTTGCTTTGTGAAGATGGAGGTATTCTGGAAAAAGAGTGGTTTGGTATGCTGACCGAACGCAAAATTCCGATAGTTCCGGTTCTTAATAAATTCGATCTTCGTACAGATGTTGATAGATTGGCTTCGGATATTGAAAGAATCTTCGGGCAATATCCTGTTATTGTCAGTGCCCAAAAACTTATCGGTATTCAAAATATATTCCGGGCTATTCTTGAGAAGTTACCCGAAGATTTCGGCGAACAAACCATTACCGGAGGACTGGTTGGAGAGGGTGATGTCGTTCTTCTGGTAATGCCGCAAGACATACAGGCTCCCAAAGGCCGGCTTATTTTGCCTCAGGTTCAGACTATTCGTGAACTGCTGGAAAAGAGGTGTTTGGTGATGAGTTGCACTACTGACAAATTTCAAGTTACTCTGCAGGCCCTTATCCGCCCTCCCAAACTGATTATTACCGATTCACAGGTATTCCCGGTTGTTTTTCGTCAGAAGCCCGCCGAAAGTCAGCTTACTTCTTTTTCCGTACTTTTTGCAGGTTATAAAGGAGATATCGGTTATTTTACAGAAGGGGCGTTCGCTATCGGTAACCTTACCACACAATCCCGTGTGTTGATAGCTGAAGCCTGTACCCATGCCCCGCTGACGGAAGATATCGGCAGAGTCAAAATCCCCCGTTTATTGCGGAAAAGCGTCGGTGAAGATTTGCATATAGATATGGTGTCCGGTCATGATTTTCCCCAAGACCTTTCCGGTTACGATCTTATTATTCATTGCGGTGCGTGCATGTTCAACCGGAAGTATGTACTTAGCCGGATTACAAGTGCCCGCATCCAAGGTGTTCCAATGACGAATTACGGAGTTGCCATAGCCTATCTGACCGGAATATTGGATAAAATAAGCTTGAATTCTTAGACGGCCTCTCCAAATCTCGAATCCAGTGTTAATTATATTTAATATATAGGTATCTTGTATTACAAGGTATTTATGCAATGCATATATTTGTGCAATACATAGAATATGGTAAATATTGATATAATTTGAAAAGAAATAAAAATGGATGTAAATAATGTAAAGTCGCAGATGCGTAAAGGCATGCTTGAGTATTGTATCATGCTATTGCTTCACAAGGAACCGGCTTATGCTTCGGATATTATCCAGAAGTTGAAAGAAGCCCGGTTGATTGTAGTGGAAGGGACACTTTATCCGTTACTCACCCGTTTGAAGAATGATGATCTTTTGGGCTATGAATGGATTGAGTCCACCCAGGGACCACCCCGTAAGTATTATTGCTTGACGGAAAAAGGAGAAATTTTTCTTGGTGAACTGGAAATTTCCTGGAGGGAACTGAGTGAGACGGTTGATCATATAGCCAACAGTTAAATTTGGAAATGAACTTGGAATTTTCAATCGAATAGTAAATAGTTAAATCATAAAAAATATAGCAATGAAAAAGACATTAACTGTAAACTTGGGCGGAACAGTTTTCAATATAGATGATGATGCTTACCGCCTTTTGGATAACTACCTGAGTAATCTCAAACTGCACTTTCGCAAGGTGGCCGATGCAGATGAGATTGTAGATGATATAGAACGCCGTATCTCCGAACTGTTTGCCGAGAAGCTTTCAGCCGGTTCGCAAGTCATCACCATTGCTGATGTGGAAGAGGTGATTGCCCGCATGGGAAAACCGGAAGAGATGGAAACAGGAGAGGGTAGTGACAGTTCGGCTTCCAGTAATACAAATACCGGTAGCGGATATGGTGCAGGTTCATGGAACGGCGGTAGTACCGCTGACAGTAATTTGCCACGTCGTCGCCTTTACCGTAATCCGGACGATAAGATGCTGGGTGGTGTCATCAGTGGACTGGCTGCTTATTTGGGGTGGGACGTAACTTTGCTTCGCTTGTTGCTGCTTGTTATCCTTATCTGTGGTTATGGCACTTTGATACCGGTATATATTGTATGTTGGCTGGTTATTCCGGAAGCCTGTACGGCGGCAGAGAAGTTGCATATGCGCGGTGAGGCCGTTACCGTGGAAAATATAGGGAAAACCGTGACCGATGGTTTCGAGAAAGTTTCCAACGGTGTAAATGATTATATGAGGTCCGACAAACCCCGTACATTCCTGCAAAAAGTGGGGGATACATTTGTAATGGTAGCCGGATGGTTCCTGAAACTCTGTCTGGTGATATTCGCCATTATTTGTAGTCCTGTATTGTTTGCATTCGGGATAGCATTTGTGGTTCTGTTGTTTGTGGCAATTGCGGTAGCCATTGGTGGTGGTGCTGCGCTAATTTCTCTTTTTCCTATGGCCGATGTAGTGCTTCCTACTTCACCTCTTTCTGCCATTGTGATGTACATAGCCGGTATTTTGTTGGTAGGAATTCCTTTGGTAAGCCTTGTATGGGCCATCTTTAGCCAGCTATTTAAATGGCAACCCATGAATGTCGGTCTGAAGTGGACGCTTGTCATCCTTTGGATTGTAAGTGCCGCTTGTTTCGGTATCTGCTTTGCCGTACAAGGGGCTACTTTTCCGGAAATTGGTATTTTCCATATCTGATGACGAAAGGAAAAGAATGAATATTGTGTAATATAAAGAATTAATATATTGTAAAACAGTGAATTAATATCTTGTCGGCGAGAAGTTAACATCGTGCTGACAAGATATTAATTCTTTAAAAGAAAATCCTTTCTTGAAAAAAAGTTATTTTCTTTATTCGAATATTTTGTAATTTCATTTCTTGACATTACCTTTGCGTCCATTAAACGAACATCTATTGAACGCAAAGTTATTCCTGACTTGTTCGTTGATGTTGATTTATAGGCATTTTTTGCCAATGCGGTTTTGAAAGAGCAAGTGTCTCGATCGGACCGCGAAGCGTATCCGGAATCTTCTTTCTATCATCTAATTGACTTCCTCAAGTGTCTGAAACACAGAAATATTGGTTTGCAGCCCGTACATTAAGCAAACAAGAGTTTGCCGTCCAAAAGCGCATTGAGAAGCTGAATTTAGAGGAAAAAATGGACGTGGAATGCTATCTTCCTACCCGCACTGTTGTCACGCAATTAAAATATCGCAGGAAGCGTAGTGTCGTACCTGTTGCCCGTGGTTTGATTTTTATCCATGCTACTAAGCAGTCTGCTTGTGACATTCCCAATATTTATGGTGTCCAAGTCTTTTATATGAAAGACCTTTCCACACACTCCATGTTGGTAGTTCCTGACAAACAGATGCAAGACTTCATGTTTGTCATGGATTTGAATCCCGATGGTGTAAGCTTTGATAACGAACCTCTCACTATCGGCAGGAAGGTCACGGTTGTAAAAGGGGAATTCAGTGGCATTGAAGGTGAAATTGCCACAGAGGCTAATAAAACCTATGTTGTCATCCGTATTACGGGCGTCTTGGTGGCAAGTATCAAAGTTCCCAAATCCTATCTGAAAGTAATTAAAAATTGATTATTCTTACTATTTTTTTTATTGTATATTTATTGTCATAAACTGCATGTTGTTTAGGACAATAATACTTTGTCATACCGTTTTTATCGAAGGATCTTCTTTTCTTCCCGGTAAATATAAAAACTCAATACAAAGATGAATTCTTTACTTTCTCGTGCTCTTGAGCTTCAGCAAAGAGCTCATGATCTTATGTATCTGGACATTTATGGTGAATCTGTCTATTCTGATGACTTTTGTTGTCTGAATAAAGAGGTACTTGTCAAATCCGATTCTCTGTTTTCTGAAAAAGGCTCTGGCGTTGAAGAAGAAGCCAATCTGTGTCTTGCCCTTTTGATGGGTTACAATGCCACAATCTATGATAATGGAGATAAAGGGCAAAAGAAGCAGGCTGTCTTAGATCGCATCTCTGAAATTCTGGAACAACTTCCGGCTTCTTTATTGAAAGTCCGTTTGTTGGCTTGTTGCTATGGGGAGGTCTATGAGGCTACCTTGCTTCAAGAGGCTTATGCGATTATTGATGGCTGGAATAAGGAGAATTTGACAAAAGAACAAACGGAGGTTATAGAGGAGTTGAAGAATATAGAGGCGAATCCGTATCCATTTGAGGAAGTAAAAGGATGATATCGGCTCTGGATTTTACATGATCTGTTTTGCGTATGAATGTGTTATACTATAATTTTCATTGTAAGAATAATGATGAAAAGTTTCACATGTTTCTGTATTAAACTTAGTAAAACAGTATTCGATAAAATAATAAAGATGTTAATTGCTCTATTGGGTTTTTAGTAAGTATTTTTTATTAATTTTTATAGTGATTTTTTGTAAGATGTCATTCTGACTGTCTTACGTTATGGTTATATCCCAATTTGAGCACAAATAAAATGGTGCTATTATCCATAAAACTGATATTTTAATGAAAACTCCTAAAATTATCGCAGAAATTGGTTGCAATCACAAAGGTGATATGTCAATCGCAAAAGAATTAATAGTGACAGCTGCAACATATTGTAATGCAGATGTTGTAAAATTTCAAAAACGTTGTAATAGGGAACTTCTTACGTTGGAAGAATATAATGCACCTCATCCTCATCCTGAAAATTCTTATGGCATTACATATGGTGAACATCGTGAGTTCCTTGAATTTACGCTTAATCAACATCGTCAGTTGCAGAAATGGTGTCAAGAATATGGCATTGAATATTCTACTTCTGTATGGGATATCACGTCGGCTAAAGAGATTTGTACTTTAAAACCCAATTTGATAAAGGTACCCTCTGCTTGTAATTTAAATAAAGGTTTGCTTGAATATCTTTGTGAATATTTTGAGGGGGAAATTCACCTCTCATTTGGGATGACTACTCGCCAAGAAGAAGAGAAAATTATACAATATTTTGAATCTAAAGGTCGTAATAAAGATCTTGTGGTTTATGATTGTACATCTGGATATCCTGTACCTTTTGAAGATATATGTTTGCTTGAATTAACTCGATTACGTGAATTATATGCTAATAGAGTAAATGCCATTGGATTTTCGGGACATCACTTAGGCATTGCTGTTGATTCAGCCGCAGTAGCATTGGGTGCGGAGTGGATTGAACGACATTACACACTTGATCGTACGTGGAAAGGTACAGACCATGCAGCCTCACTTGAACCAGATGGGTTAAGAAAACTTGTGCGTGATTGTAAAGCTGTTGCGAAAGCTTTAGATTATAAAAAAGAAGATATTTTAGATATTGAGAAGATTCAACGTGAGAAGTTGAAAAAACATCAAGTAAAGTGGTAATTGTTTGAGGAACGAATGAAAACGATAGCGTTTATACCAGTAAGGGGAGGAAGTAAATCTATACCTCTTAAAAACATAAAACCTTTTTGTGGCAAACCTTTGGTTTGCTGGAATATTGAGGCTTTGGAAAGTTGTCCTTTGGTGGATGAAATAATTATAGCTACAGATAGTGATAAAATAGAGAACATAATAGTAGCGCAATCATATAAGAAAACTACTATTTATCGTCGTTCAGCTGAGAATGCTTCTGATACAGCAAGTACAGAGAGTGTGATGCTTGAGTATATCGACTATGCAAATCTCAATGAATCAGATATTTTTATGTTGGTTCAAGCTACTTCACCTTTAACAGAAACTCATCATTTTACAGAAGCACTATCTATGTATGGTCAGAACAAATATGATTCGATGTTGACTTGTGTCCGTAATTATCGTTTTTTTTGGCATGAGGATGGTACAAGTATGAATTATGATTATTGTAACCGTCCACGCCGTCAAAATTTTGCGGGTATGTTGATGGAAAATGGTGCATTTTATATTAATATGGTGAAAAATATCCTTGAAAATAGAAATCGTTTGAGTGGAGATATAGGAATTTATGAGATGCCTCAATATACCGCTATTGAAATAGATGAGCCTGATGATTGGATTGTGTTGGAAAAGTTGATGCAGAAGTATGTGCTTTCAAAAATTGAAAAATCAAAAAAGGTGAAACTATTTATTAGTGATGTGGATGGAACACTGACCGATGGAGGAATGTACTATGCTCAAACGGGATATGAACTTAAAAAATTCAATACTCGTGATGGAATGGGTTTTCAGCTATTGCGTGAAGCGGGTATTAAAACTGGCATAATAACTAGTGAAAATACTCGAATTATAGATAATAGGGCTAAGAAATTGAAGATAGATTATTTAATTCAAGGTAAGCGAGGAGAGGGCAAATTGGAGGCTGCAATGGAAGTCTGCAATCAAGAAGGTATATCACTTGATGAAGTGGCCTACATAGGTGATGATATAAACTGTTATAAATTACTTGATGCTGTAGGAATAAAAGCTTGTCCTGCTGATGCTTGTGAGAAAGTGAAACAGATAGATGGAATTCTATTGATGGATAAAAAAGGTGGAGAAGGATGTGTGAGAGAATTTGCTGAAAAAATAATTAATGCTATAGAATGAATTATTTAGAAGATAAAAAATTGCTTGAGTTGCGTTTTAGCAATGGTATGATGATGCTACCATTTATGCGATATAAATTATTATGCAGTAAAAATCAAGAGAATATAATATCTTCTGTAAAAGTTCCCGTTTCTAAAGGTACTATTTTGTTGAGACTATTTAGTAATCTTTCCCAAATAGGAGTGAAGAAGAAAAAGCTTGTTTTTTTTTCTTCCACTCTTTTTAATATAGAAGTGGAGGGTAAGAAGGGTACCTACTATAACTCTATGGATGGTTATTATTATGATTTGTTTCCTAATGATAGTTTGTTGATTGAAGATGCTGATGATGAATTTAGATGGCGAACTAAAGATTCTTATGAGTCAATGTCGTTCATAAATAACTATTTGTTATTCATTGCGTTTACGCTTAGTTGCCTTTTTAATAAGATTAAGCCTGTAAAAAGAATTGATTTTGAATATGTAGTTAAAAATTATCCGGGTCTTTATACTATTGAATATTTAGGACGTTTGGATTATTTTCATCGTATATACTACTTTTTGATTAAATGGCTATTGAAAAAAACAAAATGCAAATGGATAGCTGTAAATTGTGGATCATATGGTGAAACTTACGCTCCACTTATCAAGGCGGCTCATGATTTAGATATAAAGGTGGCGGAAATGCAACATGGGGCTATTTCGCAATCGCATTTGGGTTACCATGCGGACGATTTTATAGCAAAAGATAAGGAATATGCAACTTATCTTCCGGACGTTTTATATAGTTTCGGTGAATATTGGAGTCAATATGTAAATTGGAAATATGAAATTATTCCAGTTGGTAATCCTCATTTGAATCAATATATTAAACAATATGCCAATGAAGAAGTGATAAATGATTTTTTAATTATTTCCCAACCAGCCATACGAGAATATATATTGCCTTTTATAAAAGATTTGGCATCTCTTTACCCTGAAAAGAAAATTGTTCTAAGATTACATCCCCGTGACGTAGTTGAATTCTATGAAAAGGATGTAGATAAATATCCGAATCTTTCTCTATCATTTTCAGAAATCAATCTTTATAAGGATCTTTCTCGAACTCATTATGTTGTGGGTGGTTATTCCACGTGTTTATTTGAGGCGATGGCCTTTTATAAAAAGATTGTTATTATAGATGCTCCAATAGTACGTAAATATTTTCCTACGGATATTGGTGTTTGGGTGAAATCTGCGGCCGAATTGAGCATGGTAGATCTGGACAATTGTAATTCTGTAGATTCAAGTAGTTTGTGGGCCAATGGATTTGAGGAGAAAGTAAAGCAGACATTAAAGGATTATATTAAATGACATGGCAATAAATAAGATACTCAAAAATTCATCTTTATATACTTTTTGTGCATTGCTACAAAAAGGGACTGGCTTTTTGTTATTGCCAATTTACACAACCTATTTGAGACCGAAAGACTATGGTACAATGAATTTGATTACTTCCATTACTGGTTTTCTTTCCATTTTGTTTCTTGTTTCACTTCATGGAGCTGCGGCACGTTATCATTTTAAATATGTTAAGATTAAAGGGCAGGCTGTTGTTTGGGGTACTATTTTGTTGATGGTATTTTTCAATTCCATGTTTTGGGGATTATTTTTCATCCTTTTTCATGATTTTTTTCTAACTCCTTTGGCGGAAGGAATATCTTTTTATCCATTGTTGCTTTTAGCTATATTGGGAACGATGCTTAGTCCTTTGTATTTGCTTTATCAACAATGGCTTCAGTGTATACAAGATGGTACAAAATATACATTGAATTTGATATCCAACTTTCTGTTGCAGGTCTCTCTGAATTTACTCATGTTGATAGTGTTTCATCAAGGTGTTTTCGGTATGATACTATCTTCATTCATAGTTTCGGTGATTTTCTTCGTATACTCTATCATCAGCTTTTTACCTCATGTCACACTGCTAATCAATAAAAAGATGGCAGTTTCTGCCATGAAATATTCGATACCATTGATCCCTCATTCTGTATCAGGGTATTTATCGGTTATGTTAGATCGTGTACTTCTAAATAGGATTGTGGGGATTCAACAAGTTGGTTTGTATGGTATAGCAAATCAGTTCGGTAATATACTTAATTTAGTTACTTCAAGCATTAATCAAGCTTTTACTCCTTGGCTTTATCAAAAGTTGGAAAAGAAAGATGAATCATTGAGTTATGAACCAATATATAAGTTTGCGGAAATATCTAATGTACTATGCTGTTTGGCAGCTTTGCTTATAACTATGTTTTCACCTGAGCTGATACAACTCATGACAACAGAAGAATTCTATTCTTCTTGGCAACCTATTGTCTTTATAACATTTGGCTATGTATTAAATGGATTATATTTCTTTTTTTCCAAGTCTCTATTTTTATCTTACACTAAATATGTAATGATTATAAGTCTTTCTACTGTTTTTCTGAATTTTATATTTAATATAATTCTTATTCCTCATTATAATTATATAGGTGCAGGTTTGTCATTCCTACTATCACAATTTGTAAGTTCAATGCTTGCATTGATTTTATCGATGAAGTTGGTTCCTTATCTTAGATATCATTGGAAGAAAATGTATTTGACTTGTGTTGTTTTCTTTCTTTTGTGTACTATGATTTTTTTCCTTCAGCTAATAGATAACTGGGGGCTTAGGCTAATGCTGAAAATAATTTTTACACATAGCATTGTTGGTGCCATATTTTATCTTTATAGAGATAGTTTGCGTTTATTCAAAAATCAAATATTCAAAAAGAAATAAGCATATATGACCGTACGCTATTTATCAAGGGATGATTATGAAGCGTGGAATCGCTTTGTGAATCAATCTCCTCAAGGGTTCATTTGGGATTATTCTTGGTGGTTAGAAACAATAACAGATGGAGATTATAAAATTTGTGCACTGCTTGATGATGATAATCTAATAGTCGCTGGTATATCATTGCCATTTTTTTCTACAGGCACTATTCGCCAGCCTTTATTGACTCAGTCATTGGGTATGTTATATGAGGATATGAGCAAACGTAATAATATGCGTCTTCAAAAACAACTTACTAATCAAAAGGAGTATTCTAATCAAATTGTAGATTTTGTGCTGAAAGACTTCAAACGATTTTCCATCTGTTTCAACTACAATTACGATTACTGGTTGCCTCTCTACTGGAAAGGTTTTAAGCAAACTACCCGTTATACTTATGTGATAGACTATTCCAACTATGTACTTGAGGAGGAATTCAAACGTTTCAGCAAAGGACACAAATGGATTTTGAATAAGGTAGAGAAAAAGTCGGATTTGAGAGTCGTCAAGGTGGATGACGTAGAGGAGTATTTAACAGAATCTGATAAAACGTATCAACGGCAAGGGGTGAGCAAACCTTATTCTAATGAAATGGTTCGTAGGCTCCATAACGAGGTGATGAAGAGGGGTATGGGGACACTGCTGAAAATTGTTGATGGCGAGAATCAGACACATGCCATTGCTTTCTATCTTCATAATAACAGAGAAGTATATTATTGGTTGGGAGCGAGCGATGATAAATTGCGCGATAGTGGAGGGCATACTTACTTAACATGGTATGCAATTCGGTATTTTGCCGATAAGGTGCGTTTTTTTAATTTTGGCGGTTCTATGATAGAGCATGTAGAACGTAATTTTCGCAATTTCAGTGCTATCCCACGCCAGTTTTTTGTAATTCAATATGGATTTGATACGGCATGGGAAGAATGTAAAATGGCTATAAGAAAATTATTGGGAAGAGTATGATAGTACGATCACGTCCTGATATTGATGAAAGACTATTATTGGCTCTATTGAACAATAGGGATTTGCAGGAAAGTCCATCCCAACCAGAAAATCTGTTTTTTTTCAATAGTGGTTCGTCCTCATTAAGATTTTTTCTGAGTCTTTTGGGGAGTGGCAAACGGATAGGGCTTCAAGTCTTTACATGCTCTACAGTATTAGAGGCCGTAAATACATCTGGTTGCATTCCGGTATTTATGGATATTAATAAGGACTTCTTTACAACAACTATTGATATTGTTAGTCAACATATACATTCGATTGATGTACTTGTACTGACTCACATTTGTGGTATTCCAAATCCTGATTATGTTGAAATTAAGAAACTGTGCAAAAACCATGGAGTGGTTTTAATAGATGATCTTTGCCAAACTTTTAGGGCGAAAGTATCAGATAAATGTTTGGAAGATTTATCTGAAAATTATTTTTATAGTTTCTTTTTTGATAAGCCCATAGCAGCGGCCTCTGGAGGGATGCTTAAAGTATCAGCCGATTTGTCTCAAAAAGCATTGTTAGCCTATAATCAATTGCCTAAAGAAAATAATTATATTGGAAAGAAATTACTGAACAAATTGTATTGGATGAATAAACTTCTGGATCCACAGTTTTATGACCGTGATTTCAGAACAGGTACGATATGGGATGATTTTTTACTGGAGTACTATCCTCTTTCTTTAAATATAAAGTATCTTCACTGGCTATTGTACTCTAAAATAGGTATTCTTTTCGCAAAACTAAGGCTAAGAGGAGGTAGTAGCCCAATTAAAAGGATGTCTGATATTCAAAGGAATTATATTCTTCAGCAAATGACACAGTTTACTTCGACTAATCATAGATTGGTAGATTATTGTTTGAAACACAAGATAAAATTGCCTTCGTATCTCACTGACGAAAGGATAGAATGTTCCCTTGGTAAGCGTTGTTTGATTGAGGATAATCTTCAAATTGAAAAAGAAGGTAAAGAAATAGCTTTGTATAATTGGCCAAACTTAATATGTAAGAATAAATTGGAATATCCTATAGCTGCTTCTGTTATTGAAGACTATGTAAATCTGCCTATATGGTATAGGAATATATAATAAATAAACATTTTACACATAATGGACTCAATAAAAATTTGCGTAATCGGTCTCGGTTATGTAGGGCTACCTTTGGCCCGTCTTTTTTCCACTAAGTATCAAACCATTGGTTTTGATATGGACCAAAAGCGTGTGGATTACTTAATGTCTGGCCATGATTCTACATTTGAAGTGTCTGATGAATTGTTACAAGATGCCATTTACAATCACGGGTTTATATGTACTACAAATATGGATAAAATTCGTGACTGCAATTTTTATGTGGTTGCAGTTCCTACTCCTGTGGATGACAATAATCGTCCAGATCTTCGTCCTTTATGGGGAGCCAGCGAGACGGTGGGTAAAGTTATCAAGAAAGGTGACATTGTGGTTTATGAATCTACTGTTTATCCTGGGGTCACTGAGGAGGAATGCTTGCCTGTGGTGGAACGTGTATCAGGTTTGAAGTTTAATGAAGACTTCTTTGCCGGTTATTCTCCCGAACGTATCAATCCCGGAGATAAATTTCATACGGTAGAGAAGATAAAAAAAGTAACATCAGGTTCTACTCCGGAGATTGCAGATGTTGTGGATGCGGTTTATAATTCGGTATTGGTGAATGGCACTCATAAAGCGCCAAATATCAAGGTGGCGGAAGCATCGAAGATCATAGAGAATTCTCAGCGTGATGTGAATATCGCTTTTATGAATGAATTGGCGAAGATATTCAATGCAATGGGTATTGATACTAATGATGTGATAGAGGCTGCTGCCTCTAAATGGAACTTTATCAAGTTGAAACCGGGCTTGGTTGGTGGACATTGTATAAGTGTGGATCCTTATTATTTGATTCAGAAAGCACAAGTGTATGGCGTGCTGCCCCGTGTGATGTTTTCTGCACGTCGCTTGAATGACGGTATGGGTGATTATGTAGGCAATCAAGCGATAAAGTTGATGAACAAGAAAGGGGTGTTGGTTAAGGATAGTAAAATTTTGATTTTAGGTTTCACATTTAAGGAAAATTGTCCGGATGTGCGTAACACCAAGGTTATTGATATATACCACACATTAGAGGAATATACAAAAAACATCACCGTATATGATCCTTGGGCAGATGCTGATAGGGTTAAATATGAGTATGGTGTGAATTTGTCTGCCAATTCGTTCGATTCATTGAAGGGAAAATTTGATGCCGTGGTATTGGCTGTAGCTCATAAAGAATTTGTGTCCATTGATATACGCTCATTTCTGAAGGATAAAAATGGGGTAGTATATGATGTAAAGGGTGTTTTAAATAGAGAAGTAGTTGATGGAAGATTATAAAAAGAAGCCTATTATCTTATATGTTACACACTATTCAGAACTTTTAGGAGCTAATCGTTCACTTTTATCAGTTGTAATAGCTGTAAAGAATAAGTTATGTTTTGATCCGGTAGTATTAGTCCCTTTATATGGCGCATTAACAAAAGAATTAGAAGCTTATGGCATCAAATATTATGTATGCCATTTTAGAGCCTCTACATTTGATAGGAAAAACCTTTTCGATGTAATGAAAGGTTGGTTACGTGAAGTAATTAATTTCTCTTGTGTACTTTATTTTTTTTATAAGTTCCGGAATCAGAATATTGCACTGGTTCATTCCAATTCTAGTGTTTTGAATGTAGGTGCTTATTTGTCTGTTTTATTACGAGTTCCTCATATATGGCATTTTAGGGAGTTCGTGAAGCAACATTTTCATTGGTCTTATAATTGGGGGGATTCTTATCAATACTGGTTATATGCAAAGTGCTCAGATTATATTGTGGTAATATCAAAGTCTTTAGGTGAGTATTGTGAAGAAAAATTATCTAAGACAAATATTGCTTTAATTTATAATGGCGTTGATATAAAATATTATGCTTGTTTATCTGATGAAAAAACAATATTCAATATTGCTTTAGTGGGTATAATAAGTCCGGGAAAACATCAAGATATAGTTATACGAGCTGTGGCTAAATTGGTAAATGAATATAAGATAAGAAATATCCATTTGCATATTTTGGGTGCATTTTCAGAAGATCAGTCATATGAAAAACTAATTAAAAGGTTAATTGCCGAATCTGGTATTTCACATTATGTTTCCCTACATGGTTATTGCAATAATGTCAGTGAGCATTTAGCAAAATGCAAGATTGGTGTACTTGCTTCTGAGTATGAAGCTTTTGGGAGAGTTACTATAGAATATATGCTATCTCGGCTTGTACCTGTCGTTAGCAATTCCGGTGCTAATATAGAGATTATTAGAGATGGGGAAAATGGTATGATATTTGAATTGAATAATATTGAACAGTTGTGTGAAAAATTGTTGCATTTATTTGATTCTCCGCAGCTTATAGCAACACTATCAGAAAGAGCCCAATTAGAAGCAAGATCCAAATACACGATAGAAAAAAATGTAGAACACATAATGAATTTATATGAATTTGTTTGTGAGAAAATGTAGCAGACTTAAAATATTTGATGTTTTAGTTGTCTTGTCTGTCTTAACATGTTTTACTTCTGCCCCATATATCGGGTATTATTTGTTTGGACATTCTTATGCATTAGTTTCTGGTGGCTTATCAATAGGTATTTTTTTGTTGGCTTATTGCTATCTTGATAGCCATATAGATATTTGGATGAAAGTTGTTTTGGTATTTATGTTATCATTTATATTCTATGGATGTTTAATGATTGCAGTGGCTCAAGAGTTATCAGACTTTCGTAAAGATGTCGGAATGACCATGAAATGTATTTATGTATTAGGAAGCTGTTTAATTATAAGGAAGAAATATGAAAAATATCTAAATGTGTTTATGAAAGTGAATGCATTAACTGTATTGATGTCAATAATTTTATTTTTAATATTATTGATAGGAATACAATGGCCTTCCATAGATTTTCTAAAGCAGGATGGTCGTATGCATTATTTATACTTTCCTCTTGGTGCAACTAATGCTCGTTATTTATTTGGTAGCTTCACTTTTATTAGAGTTGCGGGTTTTGCAGATGAACCGGGGGCATTAGCATTAATCCTGATATATTTGTTAGTATTAAATGAATTCACCTTTAAATCCAATAAATATAGAATTATTTTTTTTATAGGAGGAATCTTAACATTTTCTATGGCTTTTATTATTACTATAGTTCCTATTTTATATTATTGGTTTAGAATTGGACTCTTTAAAATTAATAAATTCTTTGTTCTTGGAATGCTGTTTGTTTCTCTGTCAATCTATTTTGTAATTCAGAATGATGACATTAATAAAGGATTAGATACACTTATTTTTAATCGTTTTGAGAAAGATGCTTCTGGTAATTATAATGGAGATAATCGGAGTTTTGCAATACCTCTACAGAAACTGGCTTTCCAGTCTTCTCCTATTTTGGGAGTTGGCTTCTCAATAGATAATGTTTATAAATATAATTTAGGATACCCATCTTTCTATTCATATTTAGCTATGCATGGATTGTTTGGTTATCTTTTTTTTATATTCCATTTTTATATATAGCAGTAAAGTATATTAAACGTAATGAACTTTTGTTGTTATTGGCTATTTCTTTAAATTATTTACAACGGCCTTCTATAGAGGAAATGTTTCCTCTAATATGCTTCTCCCTTATTTTTTATTCTTCAAGCACTACATTCAAATTGAAATATGATAACGGTAATAATAGTATCATTAAATAGTGGAAAGACAATAGGTTCCGCAATTTCAAGTGTTTTATCCTTAGATATACTTAATTTAGAATTACTTGTTATTGATGGAGCATCTTCTGATAAGACTTTAGATATTTTAACTCACTTTGAGAAAATGGTAAATTTAGGGTTGTATGGTGAAAAAAAAATAAAATGGATAAGTGAAAAAGATACAGGCATATATGATGCAATGAATAAAGGGATTAAAATAGCAAGTTATGATTGGGTGTATTTTTTAGGTGCAGATGATTGCTTGCTTCCTGACTTTGGTAAAGTGATAAATGTATTAGATAATGCAAATAATATATATTATTTTAACTGTTATATGTCCGCTTTGGGTAAAAAGCATGATGGATATTTTAATGCTTACAAATTGAGTTATAAAAATATTTGTCATCAGTCCATAGTTTATCCTAAAAAGTATTTATTGCAGTATCTTTTTAATTTGGATTATAAGATAGTAGCTGATTATTTCTTGAATTTGCAACTATGGAGTAATCCTCAAATAAAGTTTATATATACACCTATAACAATTGCTGTCTTTTCCGGTGATGGAATAAGTAGCAATAACATTGATTCGAAATTTTATGATAATATCTTTTCTATCATGAAGGCCAATTTAGGATTACGCTATGCTATATATGGGAAAATAGTATATGTATTACATCGTTTTTTGAAAAATAGATAATGTTTGATTATAGACGTAAATGATTTCTGTTTGTATTGCTACTTATAATGGAGAGAAGTTCATAAAAGAACAGTTGGATTCTATATTGAATCAATTATCTGATGAAGATGAAATTATTATTTCAGATGATTCATCGACAGATGGTACTATGAATATTATTAGTTCATATCAGGATAGAAGAATAAAGATATTTCCTAATCAGAAATTTCATTCTCCAATATACAATTTTGAAAATGCAATTAATCACTGTAGTGGAGATTTTATATTTCTTTCGGATCAAGACGATGTTTGGCTTCCTGATAAAATTTCTGAAATATTACCTTATTTGAATAAATATGATTTGGTAATGTCTAACGCTAGAGTCGTGGATTCTTCTCTGAGAACTTTAAAAGAAAATTTGTATGATAGTGATAATATAATGGGATCTTTATTCTCTTACATATTGAAGAACCCTTATACAGGATGTTTAATTGCCATAAATAGAAGATGCTTATCTTACGTTCTACCTTTTCCTGCTAAATTACCAATGCATGATATTTGGATAGGTGGATGTTGTCAATTGTTTTCTAAAGTATTCTTTTTAAATAAAAATCTGATACTCTTTAGGAGGCATGAAAATAATGTGAGTTGCGCTTTTGGAAAAAGTAACTTACCATATCTCTATCGTATTCAATATAGAGTATATGTACTTTTTTGTTTGATAAAGAGGTATGCTGACCACTATTATTTTAGTTCACATCATAATTATTAGTGTTAACAAAAATACGTTTTTATGAAAATCTTAATAATCGGTAGTTCAGGTTTTATTGGTACTAATGTAGTATTAGCATTTAAAGATCGATTTGACATTTTGTGTATTGATTTGCAACCTCCTAAAGTTAAAGTGTTGAATGATGTTTGGATAAAAGTTGATATAACTGATCTGAAGGCTTTTAGACAAGTTGTAGTCGAATCTAATCCTGATTATATATTGCATTTGGCAGCCCGAACTGATTTGGATGGAAGAGAATTAGGAGATTATGCGGCTAATATTGTGGGAGTACGCAATTTAATGAAAATAGCAAGTGAGCTGACTTCATTGCGGAAAATAGTGATTACTTCTTCTATGTTGGTTTGTCATACAGGGTATTATCCTAAAAATCAATTTGATTATGCTCCTTCGACCATGTATGGGGAAAGTAAAGTTGAAACCGAAAATGCAGTGTGGAATAATAAACCTCAATGTGATTGGGCTATTATACGTCCAACATCTATTTGGGGACCTTGGTTCGGAGTTCCTTATCGAAACTTCTTTGATATGGTGATGTCTCATTGTTATTTTCACATTGGTAGAAAAAGTTGCACCAAAACTTATGGATATGTGGGTAATGCTGTTTATCAGATAGAACAGATTTTATTTAATGAAACACGTGATGAAAATCGAAAAGTGTTTTACATAGGCGATAATCCTCCGACTAATATTGAGGATTGGGCCAATGAAATTGCTGATGAACTTGGCTATAAGGTCAAGAGAATACCTTGGTGGTTATTGCGATGTGTTGCATGGGGCGGTGATTTATTGAAACAGATTGGTATATCTTTTCCCATGACTTCGTTCAGACTGAAGAATATGACGACGGATAATATAATAGACTTGTCTGCTACTTACGAAATAGCCCCTAATCCTCCTTATTCACGGAAAAAAGGTATAAAGGAGACTTTGAAATGGTTGGAATCAACACTTCGCTAACATGAATATTTCTATTATAACTATCACTTTTAATAGTGCTATAACATTACATGATACCATTCAGTCCGTTTTATCTCAATCTTATCCAAATATTGAATATATAATTATAGATGGCGATTCCAAAGATGATACGGTAAGTATTATTAAGGAGTATGAATCTAAGTTCAATGGGCGTCTGCACTGGATAAGTGAACTGGACAAAGGGCTTTATGATGCCATGAACAAAGGCATACGGATGGCTACCGGTGACATTGTTGGTATCATCAACTCCGATGACTTTTATCATCGAACCGATGTAATAAATAAAGTGGCAGAGGCGTTTCAAGAGGATGGGATTGAGGCAGTTTATGGAGATGTACGTTTTGTAAATCCGGACAATTTGGATAAAACGGTACGTTACTATTCTTCTAAGAACTTTTCTCCCAAACTTTTTCGTTATGGCTTTATGCCTGCGCATCCCACCTTTTTCACTTACCGGAGATACTTTGAGGAATTTGGATATTACAAGACGGATTATAAGATAGCCGCTGATTACGAGTTATTGATACGTTTCTTATATACTTATAAATTGAAGTCGAAATATTTGCCTTTGGATTTCATGAAGATGAGGACGGGAGGTGCGAGTACGGCTTCCATTAAAAGCAACATACTTTTAAATAAGGAAATAGTACGGGCGTGTAGAGAAAATGGCATATGGACTTGCATGCCATTATTGTTTTTGAAGTATTTTATAAAGATATTTGAATTGATATTTACGAGAGAATAGTTTTATGATATGAAAAAGATAGCATTAATCACCGGTATTACCGGTCAAGACGGTTCCTTTTTGGCTGAATTCTTAATAGAGAAAGGTTACGAAGTCCATGGTATTCTTCGCCGTTCTTCCTCTTTCAATACGGGTCGTATCGAACATCTTTATCTGGATGAATGGGTGCGTGACATGAAGAAAGACCGCTTGATCAATCTTCATTATGGGGATATGACGGACAGTAGTTCACTTATCCGGATCATTCAGTTAGTTCAGCCGGATGAGATATACAATCTTGCTGCCCAGAGCCATGTGAAGGTCAGCTTTGATGTACCCGAATATACGGCGGAATCGGATGCTGTGGGTACGCTCCGTATGTTGGAGGCTGTCCGTATTCTTGGTCTGGAGAAGAAAACAAGGATTTATCAGGCTTCCACTTCCGAGCTTTTCGGTAAAGTACAGGAAGTTCCTCAAAAGGAAACGACTCCTTTCTATCCCCGTAGCCCATACGGAGTTGCTAAACAATATGGCTTTTGGATTACCAAGAATTATCGTGAAAGCTACGGAATGTTTGCCGTAAATGGTATTCTGTTCAATCATGAGAGTGAACGGCGGGGGGAGACTTTCGTAACCCGCAAGATTACTTTGGCTGCCGCTCGTATTGCCCAAGGCTTCCAGGATAAGTTGTATCTTGGCAATTTGGATGCTCGTCGAGATTGGGGGTATGCTAAGGATTATGTGGAATGTATGTGGCTGATTCTTCAGCATGATACTCCTGAAGATTTTGTGATAGCCACGGGTGAGATGCATACTGTGCGTGAGTTTGCTACTTTAGCTTTCAAGGAGGTTGGCATTGAACTTCGTTGGGAAGGTGAAGGCGTGAATGAAAAGGGTATTGACGTGAAGACCGGGAAACCGTTGGTTGAGGTTGACGCTAAGTATTTCCGTCCTTGCGAGGTTGAGCAGTTATTGGGTGATCCTACAAAAGCCAAGACATTGCTCGGTTGGAATCCTACCAAAACAAGCTTTCCGGAACTGGTAAGAATAATGGTGGAGCATGATATGCGGTTTGTGAAAAAACTCTATCTGAAGACACAAATTAGTAAGTGAACCAAAATATTGGTTTGAAAGTTTGAATATTGGAGTAATAGCAGTAACTTTGCAGTAAAATAACATATCCTTTTATGAATAAGAGTGTAGAACATAAGCCGATATCCGTCTTTCAAAAAATATTGGAAGACAAGAAAGCTATACGCAAATGTATTCAAATCAAGGGGGATGTAAAAAAAATAGCCGAAGAGCGTGGTATTAAGTTCGCAACCCCTTTATGAGGTAACTGAAGAAGGTGAGTGGAATTACTCATTTATAACTAAACATGGAATAATTTATCATGCTTATTTTATTGATTTTTCAGTTTATCATCCAAACTTTTCTGATGTTTACACCTTTAATATTGAACCGGAAACAGATACTCCTCATCCAATAGATAATGGAATAGCCTGCACGGTTGTATATATTCTGAAACTTTTCTTTTCCGTAAAGAAACGAGCCATGATAATGGTATGTGACAATATGGATGGTAAGGAAGAGAAGCGGAGACTTTTATTTTCTAAATGGTTTCTCAGACATAATGATGGCAACATAATCAAATATGATGCGGCTGCTGTGACTGATGACTATCAGTTGTATGTGTCGATCTATTTGAATAGAGAGAACTCGGAACGTGATGCCTTAGTGTCTGCTTTTTATGATTTAGTAAAAAATAATTTCTATCCTGTAGATTAGCTTTCTGATGAACATACTAATTACGGGAATCCACGGCTTTGTGGGTTCCAATCTTGTTGCTGCCCTAAAGGAGCGTCACAACCTTTACGGGCTGGATATTGTTGCCCCTGAAAAGGAAGGGGTAATAAAAACTTTTTCCTGGAAGGACATTGAGCCTTCTTCTTTTCCGATGCGGAACCTTCCGGAGTTTGACGCTATCATCCATTTGGCAGGCAAGGCTCACGATACGAAGAACCGGTCTGCTGCCCAGGTGTATTTTGACATCAATACAGGGCTGACACAGAAGATATTCGATTTCTTTACGGAGTCGTCTGTTAGGAAGTTCATCTTTTTCAGTTCGGTAAAGGCTGCCGCCGACAGTGTGGTGGGGGATGTACTTACGGAGGATGTAGTGCCGTCTCCGGTCGGTCCATACGGGGAAAGCAAGATAAAAGCCGAAGAATACATTCTGTCTCATTTTTCACCTGACAATTTGCAGGATTCAATTTCAAAGAGTGAGGATAAACAGGTTTATATCCTTCGTCCTTGCATGATTCACGGTCCGGGTAACAAGGGTAATCTGAATCTGCTTTATAATGTTGTGAAAAAAGGTATCCCCTGGCCTTTGGGAGCATTTGAGAATAGGCGTTCTTTCACTTCGATAGATAACCTTTGCTATGTGGTGGAAGGCTTGTTGACCAAGGATGTTGCCGGCGGCATTTATCATATGGGTGACGACGAAGCCTTGTCAACGAACGAGTTGATTACCTTGATGTGTGAGGTCTTGGGACGTAAGCCACATATCTGGAAGATGGACAGGCGCATGATGGAAGGATGTGCCAAGTTGGGAACGTTGCTTCATCTTCCTTTGAACACGGAACACCTGCGCAAGCTGACGGAGAATTATGTGGTGAGCAATGCGAAGATAAAGTCCGCATTGGGTATTGACAGGATGCCTGTGCGTGCGGAGGAGGGGATCGTGAAAACGATTAGGTCATTTACAATTTGACAATTTACAATGTACAATTTGCCATGCAGTTGGGCATGGAGGATAGATATTCTTTAAGATGTATTATTTGATAGTTTTGGTTCTGCTCTTTTTAGCAGAACTTTTTTATTTTAGGGTGGCTGACAAGTGTAATATCATTGATAAACCCAATCAACGTAGTAGTCATACACGGATTACTTTGCGGGGTGGGGGAATCATTTTCTACTTTGGAGCATTGGCTTATTTTCTGACGAGTGGCTTTGAATACCCCTTGTTTATGCTTGCCCTGACACTGGTTACGTTCATCAGCTTTGTGGATGATATCAAGTCCACCCGGCAGGTAACAAGATTGATTTTCCATTTCTCGGCCATGGGATTGATGTTCTGCCAATGGGGCTTGTTTTCCTTGTCTTGGTGGTGGATTGTCATTGCCTTGATTATCTGCACGGGTATCATCAATGCCTATAACTTCATGGATGGAATCAACGGTATTACGGGCGGTTATTCCTTGGTTGTGCTAACTGCCTTGGCGATAATCAACGCAGAGTTCATCCCTTTTGTTGAAGGTGATTTCATTTATACGGTGATTTGTTCCGTCATGGTCTTCTGTTTCTTCAACTTCCGCAAGAGAGCGAAGTGTTTTGCGGGTGATGTGGGTTCTGTAAGTATTGCTTTTATTCTTCTTTTCCTGATAGGCAAACTAATTATCCGTACAGGAGATTTCAGTTGGATTGTCTTATTATCTGTCTATGGTGTTGACAGTGTTTTGACTATCATTCACCGCCTGATGCTTCATGAGAATATCGGTTTGCCCCACCGTAAGCATTTGTATCAGCTTATGGCGAATGAACTGCAGATCCCTCATGTGGTGGTTTCTTCTGTCTATATGGCGGTTCAAGCTGTAGTTATAGCAGGATATGTCTTCTGCATGAATCATGGTTATTGGTATTTATCGGCAGTGATTCTGTTTCTTGGCTTCATTTATATCTGTTTTATGAAGAAATATTTCAAATTACATCAATCTTTATAATAATAAATCTTCCCCGCTGCATGCTTTGCAACGGGGAAGACTAATAATAACCAATTATCTTATTTTACATCAATGAATTTTTTTGTCTTCTCTTTTTCTTGTTCAGTGAACTTAGGTAAGTTGACATTCAGCACACCGTTTTCTACCTGAGCAGAAATTTTATCTTTATCTACGTCATCCGGCAAAATCATTGTCTGCTGGAATTTGGTGTATGAGAACTCACGACGCAGGTAGCGCCCCTCTTTCTTTTCGTCTTTATTATTTTCTTCCTTGTTCTCGATTTTTTTCTCCATGCTGATGACCAGGTTGTTTTCTTCGTCAATATGAACATTGAAATCTTCCTTTGTCATACCTGGAGCAGCCAATTCCACTTTGTATTCCTTTTCTGTCTCAAATACATTAATGGCAGGTGCGGTGGCATTTGCTTTTACCATCCAGTCATTATCAAAGAAATCATTAAAAATACTCGGTAACCAATTTTGGTTTCTTCTTACAGGCATCATAGTTATAGTCTCCTATTCGTTTAAGTTAAACATTTAATTTAGGTTTGAACTTGGACTTTATTTTTGGGGTGTCTGCCTTCCGGCTTTTACCGTCCGTTTCTTAAACCCTTGTTCACAGACATTATTGCAAACCATATGCCAGCAAGCTTTTCCTTACTTTAATTGACTATTTGTCATTTATATACTGACTATTTTGCTTATTTAATGACAGAATAGTGTCTTTTTATTTAATTTTGTTTGAAATTCAAATTAATTTAAAACGTATTCTCCAACGTTTGGTTTCTTCATCCCAATCGTGACTGATTATTTGGAAATAGCCGATCTCTGATGTGTTTGAGACATGTGCGCCGAGACACAGGCATTTATCATACTCTCCCACTTTTACTATGCGCACAGCTTCTGAGGCGTCTTTCGGTAAGCGTGTCAAGTCAAAATAATCTTTAGCTTCCTTTTGTGTAATAAGCTCTGTTGTAACAGGTAAATGTTGCTGTATTATTGCATTGACTGCTTCTTCCAGTTTTCTCACTTCTTCTTCAGTGGGGCATGCTCTCAAACAATAATCCAATTTACTTTTTTTTCGTTCTATGTGTGCCGAAACAGAGCGTCCACAGCCAAATAATCTTATCATGGTTTGATTGATGATGTGCTCTGTTGTATGCATGGGGGGATATTCCTGTTTGTTGTGCTCGTTGAGTTGAATTGCTTGTTCCATAATGATTTCATTTTTTTAGTTCTACGAAAGGGATGGACTTGTATATATAAAAAAAGGAGTACCGCTGTACTCCAACCTTTGTTAACCTTAAATCTAATACTATGAAAAACACATTGCAAAGATACGGGATTTGGAGAAATATGCAAATAATTTATATGAGAAAATATGCTTTATAACATAAATTACGCATTCTGTCTTCTTCTTATATCTTTGTTAACTAAAAGTTTGTGTTATGATATCTTCTTTTGGGTGATTTATCCTTTTGCTTCTTGATACATGAAACGTTTAATGCTTTTCTTTGCAGTTTTTTCAAATTCCTCGAAATAAATTTTCACTTTTGTTATTTGGGAATAAGCCGGTAACTGCAGGTTGAGTTCTTTGCGATTTTCTTCCATTACCTTTTCAATATCCGGCTGAGCCAATCCATGTGCGAAAGCATCCTCAAAGTCCGGGTAAATAAGTGCAATGAGTTTCTCCTGCTGCAAGACAAGGAGGGACTCGGAAACATACGGCATATTGTTCAGTTTGCTTTCTATTTCTTCCGGATAAATATTCTGTCCACTTGCTGTGAGCAGCATATTTTTGCTGCGGCCACGCACTGTAACGTATCCGTCGGCATCCATTGTTGCGAGGTCACCGGTATGCAGCCAGCCGTGTATGTCAATAATTTGAGAAGTGGCTTCAATATTTTTATAATATCCCAACATCAGATTGGTTCCCTTGCATATAATTTCACCTGCTACATTTTGGGGATCGGGAGAATCTATTTTCACTTCCATACGGGTAGTTGCCTTGCCGCATGAAGCGAGCTTCAGGGTTTCCCAACGGCTGGAACAGATGATAGGGCCGCATTCAGTCATGCCATACGCAATGGTATATGGGAATCCTATTTGTTTAAGAAAACGTTCTACGTCGGCATTGAAAGGTGCTCCGCCAATGATTATTTCATCAAAGTTTCCACCGAAGATTTCCATGGCTTCCTTACGGGCTGCGGTTTTTATCTTATCATTAATAATAGGTACGCGTAGCAGGAGCTTACCGATTCTGTTGTCTATCCGAGGCAGGATGTTTTTCTTGATGATTTTTTCTATAATAAGCGGTACGCACGAGATGACACGCGGTTTGATTTCTGAAAATGATTGGGCGATAATCTTGGGTGACGGCATGCGGGTAAGGAAATAGAGATGTGCACCGGCTGAGAAACCGTATAAAAAATCATATACCATGCCGAATACATGTCCCAAAGGGAGCATAGAAACAATATGATCACCGGGACGAACGGGCAGCATCTCATGGCAGTATGCAATGTTTGACCAAAGACTGCGGTAAGGCAGCATCACTCCTTTGGAGTACCCTGTTGTACCGGATGTATAGTTAATGACGGCCAATTCTTCGGGTGATTTTTCTTTACGGTAACAAATGTGTTCGGGACGAAAATTTTTGGGATAACGTGCGCCATAGATGGCATTACGATGCTCGAAAGCCTCCAATAACTGTTTATTACGACATACTACCGGATTGAAATCAGTCAGCAATGCTATTCCTATAAGTAAGGGCATAGCTTCGTCATTCAGATTTTCCCATATCTGGTCACCAGCAAAAAGGAGTTTGGCCTCAGAATGATTTACTATATTATGTATATTGTCGGCCTTGAATTCGTGAAGAATAGGAACAATGACAGCGCCATAGGTGATAGTGGCAAGGAAGGCTACTGCCCAATGAGCACTGTTTCGACCGCAAACTGCAATTTTGTCACCGGGCTGAATTCCGGCACTTTCCAGTACAATATGGAATTTGGCTATTTTTCTTGCTACGTCTTTATATTGTAGGGTAATTCCTTTATAGTCTGTCAGGGCATTGCGATCCCAATTATTGATAATACTTTGTTCTATGTAGTCAATGAACCCTTGTTCCTGTTCCATTCGTATTTTGCACACTTTAGTTAAAACTGCGCAAATATAGAGCTTATACCAATGCAAAACAAGCAGTTCACTATATTTTTATTAACCATATAGGCAGGAAAAGTTTCCTGTTTTTCTTACTCTTTGGCCTTTTCTGAAATTAACAGCAATTTATCTCCTACATGCAGTTTTAACGTTCCATTTGGGATGAGGTATTCATCTCCACGTTTCACGATCATAACAAGCGTTCCTTTGGGCAGGTTCATATCTTTCAGGGTATCACCTCGTTTCAGTATTTCTTCGGTAACGCTCATATCACGCAGGTCGGAATCTATTTCTTCGGGCAATTCCACACCGAAATCGTTTCCGGTTTTCTCCATCGGGGTAGAGAGGCCAAGCAGGCGTGCAATCCAAGAAACCGTAGTACCCTGAATGACGAGTGATACGATGGTTATGAAAAAGACGATATTGAAGATCACTCCTGCGCCGGGAACTTGGGCTACGACAGGATAGGTGGCAAAGATGATAGGCACGGCTCCACGCAGTCCTACCCATGATACGAACAGGTTTGATTTGAAAGTAATTTTCTTACCAAAAGGAAGCAGGCATAAGAAAACACTGAACGGACGTCCGACAACAATCATAAATACACCAATAAGCAGTGCTACCACAGCAATCTCAAGCATTTCGTGAGGGTTGACAAGCAGACCGAGACAAAGGAACATGATGATTTGGAAGAGCCATGTCAGGCCGTCCATAAAAGTATATATTTCCTTGCGATACATGATTTTATTATTTCCTACCATCATGCCTGCGATATAAACTGCTAAATAACCGTTACCTCTTAATAGATCGGTAATGGAGAAAGTGAAAAAAACGAATGAAAGCAGAAGAATAGGGTAGAGTGCTTGATTATCAATATTCAGGCGGTTCAGCATAAGAATTGCCAGCTTGCCGAGTAAATAACCGGCCGCGGCGCCGACAATGAACTGTATGGCGAATGATCCCAATATCTGGAGAATTCCCATTCCTGAAGATTGGATAAACTGGATGAGTACAATGGTGAGCATATATGCCATGGGATCATTACTGCCGCTTTCTAATTCCAGCATCGGACGTAAGTTATGTTTCAGGTTCATTTTCTGCGATCTCAGAATGGCAAATACGGATGCGGAGTCGGTAGAGGACATGGTAGATGCCAATAGCAGTGAGGTAATAAGTGGAAGATGGATGTTGGTCCAACTCATGCCTGAAAGCCACCAGATGAATAGTCCAGTGAATAGGGCTGTCAGCAATACACCTATGGTGGATAAGACAATGCCGGGAGCCAGAATGGGCCTTATCTCCATAAATTTGGTGTCCATACCGCCGGAGAACAGGATGATGCTAAGAGCTACCATGCCAATGAACTGCGCTTCCTTGGCATTGTGGAACTGCAAACCTAAGCCATCGCTTCCGAAAAGCATACCTACCACAAGAAAAAGTAACAAAGCGGGAACTCCGAAACGGTAGCCTGTCTTGCCAACAATAATACTGACGAAAAGTAGAATAGAACCTGTTAGTAGAATGTTTTCTGCTGTAAATAACATATAATTAGCGTTATAAGGTTATTGAAATGATGATTATGCTGTCTTAATAGACAAAGATAAATATGATAATAAACAAATGGAAACTTCAATTTGTTCAATTAAATTTCAATATAAATGTAGTTTCTTTACCTGGCAATAAAGAAATGTTCCCTCCGGAAAGGCGCATAATTTGGCGTGAAATGCTTAATCCTATGCCACTTCCTCCCTCTTTAGTGGTAAAGAAGGGGATAAATATATGTTCGGCAATCTCCTGAGGAATTGCAAGACCATTGTTGGAAATTTCGATCAAGATGGCCTCGGTTTCGTTGCAGTAAGCTCGGATGTGGATGTTGCCTTCTTTATCCGGCATTTTATCTGCCTCGATGGCCTGTATGGCATTTTTGAGAAGATTGATAAGGACTTGTGAAATTAGATTTTCGTCTGCATACAGAATCAGATCATTCGGTGTAATGTGTGTATGGAAAGTGACATGTACATCGGGATGTTGGTGACGTGCCAGTTCCACCATACGCTCAATGAAACTTTTTACATAAAATAACGAAGGTTCAGGGGTAGGGATACGTGTGAATTTGCGGTAAGATTCAATAAATGCAAGCAATCCTTTTCCTGTGCTGCTGATGGTCTGCAGCCCGCTGCGTATTTCATCTTGAGAGGAGGGGGAGGCAGTGAGGTTCAGTAAAGTGTCACTTAATGAAGTTATCGGAGTGACGGCATTCATTATTTCGTGAGTCAGTACACGTGTGAGACGAATCCATGAATCAATTTCTTTTTCATCCAGTTCACTGTTGATGTCATTCAGAGCGAGAATGCGCAGATGCTCTTTCCGCACGGTGATATTACTGACACGGACAGACAGATTTACAGTACCTCGTTCGTTGCTGAATGGAATTTGAAATTTGTCACCCGGACGGCAATTGGCAAGGATATTCGTAAGACGGGGATCTATACGGGTTAATTGGTTGATATGGGTAAATACATTCAGTCCGAGCAAACGCAAAGCCTCGCTGTTTTTTTGATAGACGGCGCCATTATCGTTCAGCACGAGTACACCGGTGTTGACGCAGTCAAGGATAAGCTCATAGTATTTCTCTTGTTGGGCTGTTTCACTTTTCACATTGTATAAAATACGGGTCACCCTGTTCAGTGCCTGATTTACCAGACGTGAATCTATGTCGGGCTCGGATTCGGAAAAATGGATGGCATTATCATCGTTCTCCATGGCATCGAGCATGAATAGCACTTTCCGGATATGATGGCGGTAAAGTTTTTGTTGCCAGCACAGGACAAGAGGGAGAGAAAGGGTACAGAATACAGCCCAGAATAGCGGATTGCCCAATCCATTTGTATAAACATGTTCTGTGAAAGCCAAAGCCCACATCAGCCCTGAGACAAGGGTCACCAGCAGGCTGATTGTGACACGGAAAAGATAATAGTTACCTAACTTTTTGAGCATAATACTTAAATTCCATATTTTTTCATCTTATTGTATAATGTCTGTCTTGTGATGCCCAGTTGGGAAGCGACTGCCGAGAGGTTTCCGTTGCATTTATCTAATGTATTCCGGATCATCCGCATTTCCATTTCTTCGAGAGTGGAGGCTGTGGCTTCGACAGTCGCTGTGCGGCGGGGCAGTTGGAACAATTCTGCAGGCAGGAACGTATTCTCACAGATGATAATGGCTTTTTCAATGGCATGTTCCAATTCACGGATGTTGCCATACCACGGATGAAGCGTCAATCTCTCACGGGCCCCGTCGGTCAGTTTGACCAAGGGCTTATCATATTGTTTGCAAAAACGGGTGATAAAACGTTCTGCCAGAGGAATTATATCTTCAGGACGCTCACGCAACGAAGGTATTTCAAGATGTATGGTATTGATTCGGTATAATAAATCTTCGCGAAAGTCTCCTTTTTCCACCATTTCCGTAAGGTTACGGTTGGTAGCGCAGATGAGACGGATATTTACGGGAATGAGAGTGTTGCTTCCTACGCGCACGATGCTCCGTCTTTGGATGGCGGTCAGTAGTTTGGCTTGCAGGTGGTATGGGAGATTTCCTATTTCATCGAGAAAAAGCGAGCTATGGTCGGCTGCTTCGAATTTACCTGCACGGTCGGCATGCGCATCGGTAAAGGAGCCTTTCACGTGGCCGAACAGTTCGCTCTCAAACAGACTTTCGGTGATTGCCCCCATATCTACACTTACTATTTCTTGCCGGTTGCGTGATGACAGTGCATGTATTTCACGTGCCAGCATTTCTTTTCCTGTGCCATTTTCGCCGGTGATGAGGATATTGGCATCGGTGGCAGCGACTTTCTCTACCAGAAGTCGAAGCCGTTGCATGGCAGGACTCTCTCCCCAATACATGGCATGTGATTCTGAAGGAGAATGACTGCTTCCAGCTCTTTTGTTTGCCTCGGCAAGAACTTTGGGATTTGCTGTTGATGCTGCATTCAGCAAGGTTTCTACCAGTCTTTGATTATCCCAAGGCTTTACGATAAAATCTGATGCGCCCTCTTTGATGCCCCGTACAGCAAGGTCGATGTCGGCGTATGCGGTAAAAAGTACGACGGGCAGGGAGGAATGCTGTTTTTTTATTTCGTGCAGCCAATACAGACCTTCATTTCCTGTATTGATACCTGAAGTGAAATTCATATCAAGAAGAACTACCTGCCAGTCTTCTTCGCGCAGTACGCTGGGGAGAGTTGCAGGTGAAGATAGTGTGCTTATCCTGTCAAAATGAGGTTTCAGCAGAAGTTGCAAAGCGGCCAGTACGCCCCGGTTATCATCGACGATAAGGATATTTCCTGATTTTTTTGCCATGAGTTGATTGGATTTCTTGCAGGCAAAGGTAGTGATTTTCTTGGAGGAGTTTCTTATAATAACTGCAATTTAATGCCGAACGACAGGCTCAGATAATCCTTAGGCTTCAGATATTTATTGGTGAAAGCGCTGATAAGGTATAAATCACATGTGCTCAGCTCGTAGAAGAATGTAATGGCTTTGGCTGTGAAACGCCTTTTGGGATCTATGTCATAGGTGATGCGCTGACCCAGAAAGACATGAGTGCGTACTTTGGACGAGAAGCCGTAGTAGCCTTTGGGATAACGGTCTGGTTCGCGCACCCAAAATTCTTCGCCGAATACAGTATTCAGATACATGCCGCATGACAAAGGCTCTACTGAAAAACGTTTCCACATGTCAAGACTCCAGGGCATGTAATTTTGTTTTAAAGTAAAGGTGAATTTTGTGCGTTGGGATTCGTATTTAGGCAAGACTCCGAAGAAAAGATCTGTTTCCCATTGGTTATGCTTGCCATAGTCCCATCCTGTACCCAAAGAAATAAGTCCCATATTACCTGCAAACTGTATTTTGGTGTGTGTGGGAATAAGGGCTTCCCAATGTTTGCGATACCGATGTACACGGCGATCGTAGCGATTGGGAGATTCTTGTGCTGAAAGTGGGAGGGGCAGCAGGCAAATGATGGCTACGGCGCATAGTAGCCGATTAATAATAAACCGCTTCATGTTCATAGCCGTCAGGGGTTATAGTGAATATATAATAGCATCGTCTTTTCATGCAGTCACTCATGTAGTACATGACTCCGTCGCCGAAAAGATCTTCTTCGAACAGGTGATGTTCGTGGGCGGCGGTGCAAAATTGTATGCCGGGAAATTCGTTGACATAACGTTGGAACACATGAGCCACATTATTATTGAACTCATCGCAAAACGGGCGGATATGCATGGATATTACTGTCTTGTTGAATTCGGTTGCACGGTCATGTATTTGAGATGTGAGAAATTCAAAGTCGGGAATAGGACGGGAATAATCATATTCGATGGCATTGGTGTTCAGGCAGACGAACTTTGTTCGTCCGGCGATGAATGCGAAATTAGGCTCGCCAAAGACCACACGATAAGTTTCTTCTCCTGTACCGAGGCAATCGTGGTTGCCGATAAGCGTCACATAAGGCATTTTAAGCTTGCTCATTATATCCCGTTGCCAAAGGAACTCTTTTGTCACGCCGAAGTCGCTCATATCTCCTCCATGAATGACAAAATCTATATCATCCCGTTCATTGAGGTGATTTACAAAATCGATAGTTTCGTCATACCAGCGTTGCGAGTCGCCCATTGTAACAAACCGGATGGTAGTCTTACCCTTGCAGTTTTTCTCTATCCGTTCAATATTATGTGCATTGACATCTGTTTCACCGCTGATGCGTACGTCATAGGGATGATATTCTATCAGGTCACAACCTCCCATTGCCAGGCAGAGGAAGGAGATGATGGTGTATCGGAATATTTTCATATACATGCAGTATTAAATGTTTGCGGCAAATATAGAGAATACTGATGAGAGCACTGTTTTCTAATTTTCCGTTTTTATGTTCCATAGCTGGGATTTACTGTGATTAAAGGTCAGGTTTGGCAACGTAAAGGTCAGGTTTAGCAACGTAAAGGTGAGGTTGAACGATATAAAAGCAAACGGACTTTTGTCTAATTCTTGGACAGATATGTATGAAAATTAGACACTTCATTTTATATCTCTGTTAATTATTTCTTTTGATATTCAGTATGATAACTGCTTTGGCACGCTTTCTGCACTATTATAAACAGAATAATATATCTAAATAAACGATAGATAAAATGAAACTACTTTATTACGTGATTCGGACTTTGCTGCGAGGACGGGGATCGAATGTCATCAAAATCCTCTCTCTCGGACTGGGACTGACGATGAGTATCCTGCTCTTCTCCCGCGTGGCATACGAGCAGAGTTTTGACACCTGCTTTAGAGATACGGACAACCTCTATCAGGTGTGGTCGGTGTTCACCGTGAATGGCGAGAAGTATCCGGCGCAGGAAGCAAATTGCGGTCCTGTGGCAGGCGCTATTCTTGAGAACTTCTCCAAGGAAGTGGAGGCGGCCACCAGTGTCGGGATATGGGTGGTAAGTGCGCCTGTTTATAATGGTGCGGTGCGCTTTGATGATAACAAGATAGCCGCCGACTCGCTATTTTTCCGCACAATGGGCATCGAGGTATTGAGTGGAAACCCGGAAAAGGACTTGATGCAGAAGGATGTCATCTTCTTGAGCGACCGTCTTGCCAATAAGATATTCGGCGGTGAAAATCCGATAGGCAAGGTGCTGAGTTATGACCATCAGTGCGACCTGACAGTGAAAGGCATTTATGCCGCTTTGCCGGAGAATGCTACGATGCGTCCCGAAGGAGTGATTTCCATGCCTACGGCTTGGAGCCGTAGTTCCGCCCACTATTCGTGGAGTGGAGGTGACAGTTGGAAAGAGTATATCCGCTTTCGTCCTGGAGCCGACCGTGCTGTGGTGAACGCACGCATTGATGCCATGATAGACAAGTACCGTCCGGAGGAGGACAAAGCAGGCTATGGTTATAGTGCGCATGTGCAGCCCATCCGTGATACATATCGTGGCTACGACAGCGTAAAACGCATGACAAACATTATGAGCATTCTCGGTCTTGCCATCCTCTTTATCGCTACGCTGAACTATGTGCTGATTTCCATCTCCTCACTGAGCCACCGTGCCAAGGCAGTGGGTGTACATAAATGCTGTGGCGCCGGCGGAGGTACTGTCTTCGGAATGTTTCTCATAGAAACGGGAGTCATTATCTTTGTGTCATTGCTGCTGATGGCACTGATATTGCTGAACTTCCGCGACTTCTTTGAAGATACGGCCTGTGCAAAGCTGTCATCGCTGCTGGCCCCGGAACGCATTTGGGTGTCGGTCACAGTGGTGGCTGTGCTCTTCGTAGTGGGTGGCATGCTGCCCGGACGGCTGTTTGCCCGCATCCCCGTGTCGCAAGTATTTCGCCGCTACACCGAAGGAAAGAAGGGTTGGAAGCGTCCGCTGCTGTTCATCCAGTTTGCCGGAGTGGCTTTCATCTGCGGACTGATGTGCGTGGTGATGGCGCAATACCATTATGTGATGAACAAGGATATGGGCTTCAATCCGCAACGTCTTGCTGTGGGATCGGCTTATTGGCAGGAGGAGGAGACACGTGAGGCCGCTTACCAGTTCTTTAAAGGACTGCCCTACGTGGAAGCGGTGTCCAGCGCCAATGGTACTCCAATACGGGAATATAGTGGTTCAATGATTGAGGGAGAGGCGGGACAGGCACTTTTCTCCACCCGTGCCAGTTACTTTATGCGTGAGGACTATCCGGCACTGATGGGCATTACCGTCAAAGCGGGATGCATGGCGCGTGAACGGGATGAGGCTGTGGTGAACGAAACCTTTGCTGAGATGATGCACTGGGGAGACAACGTAGTGGGACGCATGGTGAGTACAGATGGTGTGTCGCTCAAGATAGTGGGGCAGTTGAAGGACTTTCAGATAGGAGGCTTCACTGCGGGGAAAAAGCCTTTTCTGGCTCGTGGTAACAAAGCTTTTTACGGAAGTATCCACCTCCGCCTGAAGGAGCCTTTTGCTGAGAATCTTCAGAAATTGAATAAGGCGGTAGCGGAAGCCTTCCACGACCAGACTATCGACTTCGAGGGGTATGACAAACTGATATATGATACATACAACTCTGTCCGCGTGTTCCGCAACGCTACGCTATTGTCGGCTGTGACCATGTTCTTCGTCATGCTGATGGGCTTGATTGGCTATACTACGGACGAGGTACGCCGCCGCAGCAAAGAGATTGCCATCCGCAAGGTGAACGGGGCGGAGGCAAGTATGATACTGGAATTGCTGTCGCGTGATGTGCTCTATGTGGCAGCTCCGGCAGTATTCATCGGCACTGCCGCTGCGTGGTACGTCAACGGCATCTGGATGGAGCAGTTCACGGAACGCATCCCGATGGGATGGGTGGCGTATGCACTGGTACTGATGGCCAACTTGGCGGTTATTGTAGGTTGTGTACTTTGGAAGTCTTGGCGGATAGCCAATGAGAATCCGGTAAACAGTATTAAGAGCGAGTAATGAAATTAGTAACTATATAAACAAAAACATCATGATTGAAATTAATAACATCAGCAAAGTATTTCGTACCTCGGAAGTAGAAACCGTGGCATTGAATCACGTAAGCCTTGAAGTGAAAGAGGGCGAATTTGTAGCCATAATGGGACCCTCCGGTTGCGGAAAGTCCACCCTGTTGAATATTCTCGGACTGCTGGACAATCCCACGGAAGGCAGCTATAGGCTGCTTGGCCAGGAAGTGGCCGATTTGAAGGAAAAGGATCGTACACGGGTGCGCAAAGGAAAGTTAGGCTTCGTCTTCCAGAGCTTTAACCTGATAGACGAACTGAATGTCTATGAAAACGTGGAGCTTCCATTGACCTATCTTGGCGTGAAGGCAAGTGAACGTAAACGTATGGTGGAGGATATACTGAAACGAATGAACATAGGCCACCGTGCCAAGCATTTTCCGCAGCAGCTCTCAGGTGGTCAGCAACAGCGTGTGGCGATAGCACGTGCGGTGGTGACAAATCCGAAACTGATACTTGCCGATGAACCTACCGGTAATCTTGATTCCAAGAACGGAGCCGAAGTGA
Organism: Bacteroides helcogenes P 36-108; assembly: GCF_000186225.1. NCBI lineage: Bacteria > Pseudomonadati > Bacteroidota > Bacteroidia > Bacteroidales > Bacteroidaceae > Bacteroides > Bacteroides helcogenes. The sequence goes on from NC_014933.1 coordinate 2,660,450, forward strand.
TGAGCCTCCTGACCGAGCTGAATAAGGAAGGAACTACGATTATCATGGTGACGCACTCGCAGCATGACGCTTCGTTTGCACATCGGACGATACATTTGTTTGATGGTAGTATAGTGGCAAATGTGGCTGCCATGCAGGGTATCTGAAAAGGAACAGGAACGAGGGGCGACTGTCTTTTATTAAATTTGAATTGATGAGGCATTTATATTATATTATTCAGACATTGCTTCGCGGGTGTGGGGGAAACCTCGTGAAGCTGACTTCTCTGGTGTTGGGACTGTTGGTGGGCATTCTACTCTTCTCGCAGATAGCCTATGAACTGAGCTACGAGAATTTCTATAAAGACCCGGAACAGTTAGTAATGCTCCGGATGCGTAATGCCAAGGATGGAATTCCTGACAAAGACCACAATTATGGCACTTATCGCCCTGCGGCGGCCGATTTGTGGGAGGCGCTTTCCGAACAGGTGGAATGCGCCAGTTTGACATCAAGTATTTTACAGCCTTCATTTTATAAAGAGGACAAGAAGCTGGAAGCGATGCCGATACTCTGCGTTGATACGCTCTATTTCCGTACTACCGGTGTGCAGGTGTTGAAGGGTGACCCGCACGACCTCTCCGTGATGCAGAATGCTTTTATCTCGCAAAGCATGGCACGTCGTGTTTTTGGAGATGAAGATCCAATCGGCAAGGGACTTTCCGTAGAGAAAATGTTCAATGTCACCATCCGGGGCATCTATCGGGATGTGCCGAGAAACACCATCCTGCCACACGGCATCCTGCTTTCCATAGCGGCGGTGGATTGGGGCTATGGAGTGGGTGCATGGGGAATGAATAATATATAACGAATAAAAAGCATTATTATGAGACAACTTTATTATGGTATATTGATGTTGCTTCGCAGACGAGGCAACAATGTGACCAAGACTGTTTCCTTGACACTGGGCTTGTTTATCGGTATTTTGCTGTTCGCTTGTGTGGCATTTCAGTTAAGCTATAACAGCTATTTCCATCATCCGGAACAGCTCTATCTGACTTATGTAAGGAATGTACAGAACGGAGTGCCGAGTGAGGAATTCCCCTACGTTTACGGTCCCTTTGCAGAGGCGTTGAGAGAGAACTTTCCGAAGCAAGTGGAGGATGCCACAGTGCTACGCGACATGGACGATTGGAATTTTTATAACGGAAATGTCCGTTTGCCTGGTCATGTGATTTATGCGGATACGCATCTGTTTTCTACTTTGGGCATTCGGGTGCTGGCAGGCAAGGTGGAAGATATGCAGGCTGCAGATGCCGTCTTCGTCTCCCGTTCGTATGCCGACAAGTTGAGAGGAAATGAGGACTTGAGTACGGTAGTGGGCAGGCAATTGCTTCTTGACCGGAAGACAACCTACATCATACGGGGAGTGTTTTCCGACCAGCCGGAGAATACGGACATTCCCTTTGATATCGTAGTTTCCATGACCGAGTTGTGGAACAATAAAAGAGCAGGGTGGGGATTTGATGTTAGTTATAACGTCATAGCCCGTTTCCGTAATTTTGCCCAAGATGTGGCTGTGGCGGAGGCGCGGCTGCCGGAGTTGATGAAAAAGTACATACCGAATTTTAATGAAAAAGAGAATAACTACTGGGCTTTCGCTTTCCATCCGTTGACAGACGTGCATACACAAAATCCCACTATACGTACCATGATATTGGTAATGTCTGTGCTTGCCATTGCCATCTTGCTGATTGCCGCTTTCAACTATATATTGATTTCCGTATCTTCCTTGGCGCGTCGTGCCAAGGAAGTGGGAGTGCACAAGTGTAACGGTGCTGCCAATAGCACGATATTCGGCATGTTCCTGGCGGAGACAGCGGTCATAGTGTTGCTTTCTGTGGCTTTGTCCGGTCTGCTGATGTATCTCTTCCGCGACTTTGTGGAGGATATGGTTGCTGCCCGGCTCACTTCACTTTTCTCGGTACAGATGTTGTGGGGACCGGCACTGGTCATCTTGTTCGTCTTTCTGCTGGCGGGCGTACTGCCGGCGGGGATGTTCTCTTCCGTACCCGTGACGCAGGTTTTCCGCCGTTATATCGAACGCAATGCGTCGTGGAAGCGTCCTTTGCTCTTTGTCCAGTTCATGGGTGTCTCCTTTATTTGTTGCTTTCTGCTGGTGGTGTTCCATCAGTATCGGTCGGTGATGAACCGTCCACTGGGTTACGACCCGTTGCGGGTAGTGATATGCTGGGCAAATGTGGGAGGCAGTTATGAGAATCGGATGAGCCTTTTCGGCAGTCTGCCCATGGTGGAAGATTACACCTGTGCCAGCCAGTTGATATGCGGGGGATATAGCGGCGATACGTTTGACACTGATGAAGGGCGTGCGGTGAATGTGCGGCTGGACTGGGTGACGCGTAACTTTATTCCGATGATGAAGATTGAACTGGCAGAGGGACGCAACTTCAATCCTGCCAACCGGACTCCAACCTCGATGACGGACAGCAATGAGATGATAGTGAACGAAACATTCATCCGCAATGCAGGTTTTGCAGGCAGTGCCGTGGGACGTACGGTGAAGTGGTATGGCGAAAGTTTCACCATAGTGGGGGTGATGAAAGATTATCCGGTGCACAGTGCGTATGAGGAACAGGCCCCGGTGGTGCTTCTGTTCAAAGAGGATTGGGGGAGTACCCATTACATACGCCTGAAAGAGCCTTTCGAGAAGAATCTGCTTGCGCTCAACCGCAAGATGCAGGATATGTTTCCTTCGGATCTTGTGGAGTTCACCTCTTTGCAGAAGACTCTGGACGGGCAATACACGGATGTCCGCCGTTTCCGCAATGCAGTGTTGCTGTCCAGCGCTTCCATCTTCCTCATTGCACTGATGGGATTGTTGGGGTATGTGAATGATGAAGTCCGTAGGCGTAGCAAGGAAATTGCCATCCGCAAGGTGAATGGGGCAGAGGCTGCAAGTATTATCCGCCTGCTGACGCGTGACATTGTGTGGATAGCCTTGCCTGCGTTGACATTGGGAGCAGTGTTTGCTTCTGTTTTCGGTCGTCGGTGGCTGGATAGCTTTGCGCAGCGGGCTCAGACAAGTGCAGCCGCATTTGTGGCGGTGGTAGCATTATTGTTGGTGATTATAGCGGCCTGCATCGTGTGGCGTACCCGCAAAATAGCTTGTGAGAATCCGGTGAAGAGTATCAGGAGTGAATAAAAAACGGAACTGACTGAAATGGCGCATCTTGTCAACCGCAACCTTCGTGGTTTCAAGTAATGAAGTGTGTCATTTCAGATGGTTCGTTTTTACATATATCCACAACGCAATAACAGCCGTTACAAATGCAAAAAAATCCGATACCGGCATACATATCCAGATGCCGTCCAAACCGAAGTAGTGCGGAAAAATCAATAGCCCCGGCAGCAAGTATAGTAACTGGCGTGTCAGTGATAAGAAGATGCTGATTTTGGCTTTTCCTATGCTTTGGAAGAAATTACCGATTACAATCTGAGCTCCCACCAACGGGAAAATGGCAACGGCAATGCGTACTCCTCTGGACGCAATACCAATCAACTCATTGTCATCGGTAAAGATGGCAGATATGGCGTGAGGAAACAATTCGCAAATGAGGAAGCCGGTGCTGGTGATGCATACTCCGGCAATAAGCGTCAGACGCAGGGTGGCTCTCACACGGTCATGTTTCTGTGCGCCGAAGTTATAGCCTACAATCGGCTGCATCCCCATCGTCAGTCCCAATACAATCATTACATAGAGTACCAGCAGACGGTTAATGATGCCATAGGCTCCGATGGCCATGTCACCGCCATATTGTTGCAGGCTGTTGTTTACGATAATGACAATGATGCATGCCGTGACATTCATAAGGAACGGTGACATGCCGATGGAAAGTATGCTGATGATGATGCGCTTTTTCATTTTCCAAAAACCGTGATGCAGCCGCACAATGCTTGTTTTCCGGAGAAAATGGCTCACTACCCATATCATGCCGATGAATTGTGAAATAACAGTGGCTGTTGCTGCGCCGCGGATTCCCCATTCAAACTGAAAGATGAAAATAGGGGCGAGGATGATATTGCAGACTACTGTCACCATAGACGTAAGCATTGCCTTTCTGGGATAACCCGTGGCACGCATGATGTTATTCAGGCCGATCATAGTGTAGGTAACGGGAGTACCCAGTAGAATCACCTGCATAAAATCGCGTGCATAGGGCAGCGTATCGTTGCTGGCTCCGAAGAAACGCAGTATGTCATTTAGGAAGATAAATGAAATGCCTCCGAATACAAAGGCATTGACAAGGCAGAACATCAGCGTATTTCCCAATACCACCGTAGCTCCGTCCGGGTCTTTCTGTCCCAACCGGATGGACGAAATAGTGGAACCGCCTGCCGATACCATTGTACAGAAGGCCACCACTAAATTCATTAACGGGAAAGTTATGGCAAGTCCGGCAATACCCATGGCGCCTACGCCATGACCGATGAAAATACTGTCAATGATATTATACAACGAAGTAATCGTCATACCGATAATGGCAGGAACGGAATATTGTAAAAGCAGTTTGCCTATGCGTTCGGCTCCTAAAATATGAGGGTTATCCATTGATTTTGATCAAATAAGTCAGGCAAAGATATGAAATATTTGCTTCATTCGATGATTATTCAGACCTTTGTATCCAATGTAGTTATGGTATTAACAGAATTAGGTGAAAGAAAGTTTATGAATACAATGGAATCAATGGCCGTTCTCTTCGATTTTGACGGTGTAGTGATAGATACAGAGACGCAGTACAGCCGGTTTTGGCATCAGATAGGGAAGGAATATCTGAACGTGGACGATATAGAAAACCGGGTAAAAGGCCAGACCTTGGCCTATATTTATGATACATTCTTTCAGGGTATGATGAAGGAACAAACTGAAATAACGGATTGTCTGAACCGCTTTGAGCAAGAAATGTCGTTTGACTTTATTCCCGGAGTGCTTGATTTTATAGCAGACCTTCACCATCATAATGTGAAGACTGCAGTCGTTACCAGTTCCAACAAGGCGAAGATGGCGGCTGTATATCGCGTTCATCCTGAAATAGAGACACTTTTTGACCGTATTCTCACGGCCGAGATGTTTACTGCCTCTAAACCTGCACCTGATTGCTTTCTGCTTGGTATGGAAGTGTTGGGCACTACTCCCGAAACGACTTACGTGTTTGAGGACTCCTATAACGGATTAAAAGCCGGGATGGCTTCCGGAGCTACTGTAATCGGTGTGGCAACCACAAATCCGCATGAAAATATTGCTCCGTTATGTCATTATGTATTAGATGATTTCCGGGACTTTACTTACGATAAATTATCCCATTTGTACAAGTAATCAGAAAAAGGATTAACTTTGCGCCCAAAATTGTAAATATCATGGGTTATATTTCAGATGACACTCGCAAGGTGACTACTCATCGTCTCGTAGAGATGAAGCAGAGAGGCGAAAAAATATCTATGTTGACATCATACGACTATACCATGGCACAGATTGTGGATGGCGCAGGTGTAGATGTGATTCTTGTAGGTGATTCAGCTTCCAATGTTATGGCAGGTAATGTTACTACTCTTCCCATAACGCTGGATCAGATGATTTATCATGGCAAGTCCGTTGTGCGCGGGGTAAAGCGCGCCATGGTGGTGGTAGATATGCCGTTCGGATCTTATCAGGGTAACGAGATGGAAGGTTTGGCATCTGCCATTCGTATCATGAAAGAAAGTCATGCCGACGCATTGAAGCTGGAAGGCGGCGAAGAAATTATTGGTACGGTAAAACGGATTCTCAGTGCCGGCATTCCCATTATGGGGCATCTTGGCCTGATGCCGCAATCCATTAACAAATACGGAACATATACAGTGCGCGCCAAAGATGATGCTGAGGCTGAAAAATTGATACGTGACGCCCATTTGCTGGAAGAAGCCGGTTGTTTTGCACTGGTGCTGGAGAAGATTCCTGCTGCGTTGGCAGCACGTGTATCCGGCGAACTGACTATTCCTGTTATCGGTATCGGGGCTGGTGGTGAAGTAGATGGCCAGGTGTTGGTGATCCAGGATATGCTGGGTATGAATAATGGCTTCCGTCCCCGTTTCCTGCGTCGCTATGCCGACCTGCACACGGTGATGACGGATGCTATCAGCCGTTATGTATCCGATGTGAAGAACTTAGACTTCCCGAATGAAAAAGAGCAGTACTAACAAACTTATGACACTGAGTTTTTGGCGGATGTGCGTAGCGAACTCATTGTTGTTCACATCTGTTTATATGCTTTTTCCTCTGTTGCCCTTTGTGATGGGGCAGCAATTGGATATTTCTGTTGCACAGGCTGGTAGCATGTTCCTGGTTTTTGCTGTGGCCATGTTTGCTGTGGGACCGTTTCATGCTTATTTAGGTGACGAATACAGGCGGAAGAATGTGCTTTTGTATTCTGTAATTATCATGTTGGCGGCAGTTTTGGGATACGCTTTTGTTGATAGCTATATGAAGTTGTTGCTGCTTGCTTTTGTACAGGGCGGCTGTTTCGGATTGGCTACAACGGCTGGTATCACCGTAGCCATAGACATTACTGCTTCTGCGCGCCGCAGTACAGGAAATATGGTATATGCTTGGGCTTCTCGTCTGGGTATGTTAGTGGGTGTGGTATTGGGTGTTTGGTTATATCATATTCACGGATTCCGCACGATGATTTATTGTTCCGTTGCGATAGGGGTATTCAGTATGTTCTTTTCATCGAGAGTATATGTTGCGTTTAGAGCTCCGATAGGGATGTCACTCTGCAATGTAGATCGTTTTTTGCTTCCGCGCGCATGGTTGCCGGCTGTTAATATGATGCTGATAGCCTTTATTCCGGGAGTTTTGTTACCGTTGATGTTTGCAGGTAATTACTTGCCGTTATTGGCTTTGTTCATATTGGCATTCATTACGATACCGTTTACCCGGATGTTCGTAAAACTATCTCATCATTGTCAGCGCGGAACTGCGAACACCATGTGCCATTTGTCTATGGAAGCAGGTTTGCTGGCAGGCCTTGCGGTGGCTTGCAGAATAATGAATGTTCCTGCGATTCATCATGTGGCCATGACAGCAGCCATACTTGCGGTCTTTTTTTATGTTCTGCTGACATATCCTTATTATAAAAGAAAGCGGGTAAGGTAAGGAATGAAAATAATCAGACCTATAATTGCCGCCGTTGCAGCGCATATCAGCACTGCTCCGGCGGCAATGTCTTTTACTTGTCCGGCGACAGGATGACGGTCGGGAGATATCATGTCAACCAACTTCTCTATGGCAGTGTTGAATAATTCTGCAGTTATCACAATTCCGATACAAAGTGTAATGACTATCCACTCTGTTCGGGTTATACCCAACAAAAATCCGGAAATGACTACCATGACTGCGGCAATCAGATGAAAGCTGAGGTTTTGTTCCTTGCCTATGCAACACCGGATACCTTTCCATGCATAACCGAAACTGCGAACCTGTTTTCTGTAATCGTATTTCATGATTCTTCTGCTGTCCTTGTTATCTTCAGGAAAACGAGGAATGTTTAGTTTCTTGATACTTGCTTTACTCCTTTCACTGTCCTTAGTTTCTTGATTAGTGCTTCCAGCCTGCCTGTATCTCCCACCATAATAGTCAGTGTTCCGGAGAACAGACCATCATGTGAATCTATGCCGATACTTCTTAGCGCAATGCCGGTTTCTTTGGAAATGATGGAAGTGATGTTTGTTACTATGCCGATATCGTCATGGCCTACCACGCGTAATGTAATAGGATACTGAGTGCCTTGCGACTTTCCTGCCCAGCGTGCTTTTACAATGCGATAGCCGAAACGTGAGTGTAAATCGCTGGCATTGGGACAGTCACACCGATGTATTTTTATACCTCCCGTGACACTGACGAAGCCGAATACATCATCTCCATATATCGGATTGCAGCAACGGGCCAATTTGAAGTCCAGTCCTTTCAGATTCTGATCAATAACAAGAACGTCTTCTTTGGCAGCCGCTTCTTCGGGCAGGTTTTGCTGGAGATTGTAGCCTTCGGCAGAACGATAGTTGGTTTCATCACGCGTATCGCTTTCCCGTTTCTGCTGTTCGAGGTACTTGTCAATGATGTCATTCACATCCAATTCTTCATCGGCAATGGCCTGATAGAAATCGGTCACTATCTTAAATCCGAGGCGTTTGATCAGACGCATCATCGTACCTTCATCATATTCAATCTTTCGGTTTTTGAACTTGCGCTCCAAGGTTTCCTTGGCAAAGGCATGTTGTCGGGCGGCCATTTCTTTCAATGCTTGCCGTATTTTGGTGCGTGCTTTGGAAGTGGTTACAATATTCAGCCAATCTTGCTTGGGAGTTTGTGTGTTGGATGTCATGATTTCCACTTGATCACCGCTTTGCAGTATTTGCTTCAACTGTACATTCTTGCCGTTTACTTTGGCGCCAATACATTTGCAGCCCAGTTTGCTATGAATATGAAATGCGAAGTCGAGTACAGTGGAACCTTTTCCTAATTTGAACAGATCGCCTTTCGGAGTAAAGACAAATACCTCATCCTCGTATAAATCCAGTTTGAATTGGTCCATTGTCTCCAGTCCACTGCTGTCTGAGTTCTCCAACGCTTCACGTACGGAGGTGAGCCATTCGTCCAGCCCGGTTTCACCCTTTATGCCTTTGTAGCGCCAGTGAGCAGCAAGGCCACGTTCGGCTATTTCATCCATGCGTTCAGTACGTATTTGTACTTCTACCCATTTTCCCTCAGGACCCATTACTGTGATGTGCAGTGATTCGTAACCATTGCTTTTGGGTACGGAAAGCCAGTCGCGCAAACGTTTGGGATTAGGCTGGTACATATCCGTCACAATGGAATATGCCTGCCAGCATTCCAACTTCTCTTTTTCTACCGAAGAATCCAAGATGACCCGAATAGCAAACAGATCGTACACACCCTCAAATGGACATTTCTGCTTCTTCATTTTCTGGTAGATGGAATGAATGGATTTGGTGCGTCCTTTGATGTGAAATTTTAGTCCGGCTTCTTCCAGTTTCTTTTGTACGGGGGCGATGAAAGCTGCGATATACTTGTCTCGCGAAACTTTTGTTTCATTCAGTTTTTCCTTGATATGATAGTAAACATCTTTTTCAGTATATTTCAGCGAGAGATCTTCCAGTTCGGATTTCAGTTTATATAATCCTAACTTGTGGGCGAGGGGAGCATAGAGATAGGCTGCTTCGTCGGCCACCCGCTTTCGGGCTTCCTCGTCATCACAATTTTTTATTTGCCTCATCACGTTCACGCGGTTGGCAATCATTATGAGGATAACACGCATGTCTTCTGCAAAAGACAGCAGCAGGTTGCGGAAGTTTTCAGATTCGATGGTAGGGCTTTTGGAATATAGATCGTTTACACGTATCAGACCGCGGATAATGCCTGCTACGTCCTCTCCGTAATTTTGCTCCACTTCATCGGATGTACATGTGCCGCAACGTACAGAGTCGTGCAGCATGAGCCCCAGGATGGAAGCGCGTTTCATACCGATTTCTTCGGCTACGATGACAGCGGTCTGCATGTCCTCGATAACCGGATTCAGACCGAATCTGTCTCTTTGTATGCGGTTGTTTTTTATAGTGTTTATAAGGTGTGTCTTGAGTTTTTTGCAATCTCCTTTAAGGAGTGTTTCTCCGGAAAGTTGCAATAATTTTCGGTAGAGAGAGAAAAGCAATTCCTTCTCAACGGTAGTGAAAAATTCATCAGTTTCCATAATCGTCCGTATTTTGTGCTTCAAAGGTAAGTGAAAAAAATAAATAAACGGTGTATATCCCGGTACAATTAAGGGATATACACCGTTTTTAAATAGATAGAAAGATTATTTATGGTATATGATTCCAATAATCCATATTTGTAATGATTTCGACTATAATTTTGCGATCTCCTTCACGTATTTCATTGGAAGCATCTTGAGGAGCATAGGATATTTTTTTGCCTACCCCTCTTGATTTTAACATTTCACTGGGAACGCCTTGCTGAGTGAGAGCCTTGATTACGGCATTCGCACGTCTTTGTGACAATCCCATATTATATTGCAGTGATCCTTTAGCATCGGTACATCCTGTAATGAGATATCTCTTATTCGTGTCGGTCATCATGATTTGGGCTATTTTATTAATAATGCTAACCGATTTTTCCGTTATGTCTGCCTTGTCAAACTCAAAATATATATTGTTAAATAAATCACACAATACGTTTGCATGGGGCGGGGCTTGTACTACTTTTTCTACAATAGTAGGCTTCTCTATTATTTTCTCCACAACCTTTTCTACATATCGGATTTCCGGTTTTACTTTTTTAGATTTGCCACCGATACGCCATATAAACCGTACTGTCCCTTGCCATGAGTTAGCTATATGCTTGTATGGCATTATAAGATAGTCTCCCTGCAGCCCTATACCGATTCTGTCATTAAGCCACATGTTTACTCCTGCTCCCAATGAAATGGGAAGCAGATTGTGTTTGTCATCTCCCTCTTTATTGTAGTCGTTTGACAAATTCCATCCCATTTCCTTTCTGTTGAATTCTTCTATTCCATTGTAATTGACGTTGAAGTTCTTATACATATAGTTCACTCCTGCCCGCAGAAAAGGGTCGATATAGCTGGAGTGGAAGTACTCACCCAGACGCCATTGAAATCCCAAACCTGCCATACCTACCCACCTTGATTCGTGTCCATTGCGTACGGGGTCTGAACTATAATCCAACATCCCCTGCAGGTCCAGATAAAAATGAGAATTAAGCTCCCGGGCAACATACAGGTGTCCTCCAAAAAGGAGATCCCTTTTGCTTGTATTTATAGTATAGCCATCTTTATCGTTTGTTTGGAAATTAATCACATTAAAGCGTGTCATTTGGAGTCCTGTACCTCCTATACCTATTTCCCAGGCTTTTTTAGTACGTTTCATGCCAACATGGGTATTGTCTCCATCTGTACTATTCCTTGAGGACTTTTGTGCATTGGCTGGCAAACCGATGCACACAACAGAAATAAAGAATAGTATTGTATAAATCTTATGTAGGTATATCTTTTTCATATTCTTATTCTTCATAGGTAACTTCTACTTCTGGTAATTCATAAGAGTTGTTATAGTTCTCAATAATAAATGTCTTGTCATCCTTTCCTTTTTTAAGATAGCCTTGATAGTATCTATAAAAATACGAAGAACTATTATTATTTATGTAAATGGATGAATTTAAAAATGGTGCAAATACTTTAAAAGTTGGAACTTCGGCGGAAGAACTATTGTTGGAGCTTGAAGCTTTTTGTGAACCGGCTGTTGAAGTAAATTCGAATGTAATGTAAGCCATTTTAAGTTTTTTGGCTTCTTCTTCAGTATAAGCTATCGGTTCGACATGATCTATTCCATTTTCTTTTACCGTGCGTGTAGTTGATGATTTATAGATTTTTGTGAAATCTATCTTTGAAAAATCCAATTCACCTTCAGCGGACGAGAAGTTAGGTGCTTCACTGTTGGATATTGTTTTAAGCTTCAGCTTTTTTAGTGTAGGACCCATTTGGAGAGGAGCTAATAAACATACACCGTTCCATTGGAAGTTTTCTCCATAATAAGGCTCTCTGGCTTTTACCGTGTAGTAAACATCTGTGCCGTCCCAATATTCAGATTGATTGTTCTTGAATTTTCCGGGATTCTCCTGAATAAACCGATAAGTATAAATATAGTAATAATATCCTCCGTTGCTTGAACTGGTGCTTTGACTTGAATATAGTTTTTTGTCTGACAAAATGCTGTTTGGAATATTTTTATCGGAGACTCTATAGGCATCTAAGTTTCTTGAACCACTATTTGGTAAATAGGAAGGGATATTCTGCCATTCATCTTCCGGATTTACTTTTCGTTGTATGTAAAAATATAGATATTGATATTCGTATAATGAATTCGAGTTGTCTCGAAGGATCATTCTCATACGTACTTTATTAGGAACATAAGTGTTTTTGGCAGATTGCTGGGGTGCTTTTCCTGCTATGGTGACTTCTTTTACCGTTCCCCAGCGCAGGTTCACATCCTGGATTTCAGGAAGGTCTTCTTTAGGGACGATAAATTCTCCTTTATCATCGGCAATATATACCTTTTCTGCGCTGATACCGGGCATGCCTTTCACTTGGGCTTTGGGCGCAATCTGCCCGGTTTCGTCATAAACTTTATAAAGTACCCCACCGTCAGAGGTACGTACATATTCACCATATTCCGATTGGGAATATTGTACAATAACATTGGGTACTCCTTTGATGATGGTTACTTCCGTTCCCGGTTTGCCCGGTTCTCCCGGTTTTCCATCTTTACCGTCTTCGCCATCTTTACCGTCTTTGCCACGCAGATAGTTGTAAAAATCATCCAATGTATTTTTGTCACAGTTCCATACACCGCCATTTCTATGGTCAGTAAGTGCATTTGATGTACCACAACGTTTAGCTAAGTCATTCTTCCATAATTCATAGGCTGATAGACCGTTCGTTCCGTTTATGCCGTCTTTTCCTGCCAGATAGTCGAAGAAATCCTTTTCTGCCACTTTATCGGAGGGCCATTTTTGTCCAGGATTCTTGGGGTCATCCACATTACCTGCAATTACAGTTTCTTTCCATAACTCATAGGCTGATTTTCCATTACTGCCGTTCGTTCCGCTTAAGTAAGTGTAAAAATCCGCCATTGTGATTTTGTCTTTTGGCCATGATGCATTGTTCTTGTCTTTGATTTTATCATTTTTGACATCATTGACCCACAATTCATAAGCAGATGCTCCGTTTACACCATTTTCGCCTCGTGCTTTTATTCCAGTATCTTTATTGCCTATCCACCAATTTCCATTAGTGCCTATTTGCGGAGATATACCATTATCACCTTTTGTACCCTGTGCTTTTATTCCGGTGTCGGTATTGCCTATCCACCAGTTTCCATCTTTTATAACCGGAGTAAGTCCATCAGCCCCTTTTTCACCTTGCTCTCCTTTGGGACCTTGAGCTGCAATTCCTGTGTTGGAATTTCCTATCCACCAATATCCGTCTTTAATAAGAGGGGTAAGCCCATCACTACCTTTTTCTCCTTGAGCTTTTACTTTTGTGTCAGAATTATTAACCCACCAGTTTCCATTAGGACCAATATAGGGGGATGTACCGTCTTTGCCGTTATTTCCTTGTTTTCCTTGTGCAGAAATACCTGTATCGTGGTTTCCAATATACCAGTGTCCATTTTCGCCGACATGTGGAGTTATTCCATTCTCACCGTCTTTTCCTTTGAAGTATAAAAAGAAATGTTCCATTGTTGTTTGATTTTTTGGCCAGTTTATACTTCCATTGATTACAGCATGTTTCCACAGATCATAGGCGGAAAGCCCGTCTTTCCCATTAATTCCGTCTTTCCCATCTTTACCTATTGCTTTTATTCCGGTATCTTTATTACCGATATACCAGTTTCCGTTTTCACCAATGTGAGGTGTTTGTCCGTCTCTGCCACTGAGGAAATCCCAAAAATCAGTTTCTGTGTTTTTTGAAGAAGGCCAAATTTGGGAAAGATCATGGGGATTAGCTACATTTCCTTGGGCTATTAAAGCTTTCCATTGATCGTATGCAGATAATCCATCTGTACCTTTATCTCCCTTTTCTCCTTTGATGTAAACAAGGAAGTCCGTCAGATTAGTTTTGTCGGAGGGCCAATTTACACGACCTGCTTCAACTTCTTCTTTCCATATCTCATAAGCGGATTTTCCATTGACTCCCTGAGGCCCTTGAGGTAATTCAAAGTTAATATTACTACACGAAGAAAAGAGAATACTTAGGAGTAATATTACCCACCAGTTCTTGCGTTCTTTTTTTGTATGCATGACTCTAAATAATTAAAAATGATTAATATGTTTTGTTTGGGTGCAAATTTCAATGTTTTCTCATAAAAGACAGTTATGTATTAACTAAATACGTGTACATATAAATATATATTGCTTTTATATTTATGAAGAAATGGTTGTCTATTATGTACGGTATTTGTATTTAAGTATTTGACGGTTTTTTATTTAATTATTTATTTATTGAAGTATATCACAAAAAGAGTTTCATACTTTATCTGTACTTCCATTTTTACGTATTTCATTGGGAGTTGCTCCAATATTCCTTTTGCAATAGGTTGTAAAATGAGAAAATGTTTTAAAATGGTATTCTAACATTATTTGTTTGATAGACAAAACATTCTCTCTTAATTTGAACTCTATTTCGTATGATGTCTGTTTTTGTAACCATTGATATGGAGTTAGTCCATGGAAATATTTTTTAAATAACTGGGTAAAAACAGGTTCATTATATCCGCATAAGTTTGCTAACTCTTTGGCTGTTCTGCAAGTTTTATAATGAGTCATAACAGAGACAAAGAATTGTAGATTCTTTGATAATGTATCGCGAAAAATAGAAGCTATTTCATATTTGTTATAGCAGATTCTAAATAAGGAGAAAAGTTCATATTCTTTAGCTCGGTGTAAATCCGGAATTGCTGTTCCATTTTTCATATAATCTACTAACAGTTCCAGGTAAGAATGCAGTAATGGATGGATTGGAAGGACTTCTATCGGCTTTGCTTCTTCAATAGTTATATCTTGTAAATATTCTACTATCCTACTATGAAGATAAGGTGCAACTATATTGCTAGCATGAATAACAAGTTGCACGTCATTCATTGCTCTTATTTTACATTTATTTAGACTGCTGATGAAAAATAATTCATTTGGCATAACCATTAACGGCATTGATTCCATCTGATCTCTGAAAACGCATAATGATCCTTTCAGTATAAAACAGACCTGAAATTCATGGTTCTTATTTAAATCTTGGACTATTTCTCCCTCATCAATACAAAAATATCTGAACTGGCTGAATCTGGATAATGCAAGTGGGTCACGATATAATTTTTCTAATAAAGTTTGTACTTTCATTACTTGTAATATATGTTAGACATAAACGTTTTAAGGAGAAAATGATTTTTATATATTTTTATTTTACAAATATAATTTCATAATTATATATATATTGGAGTCCAATGATGATATAAAACTAAATCAATGTTGATATGAAATCTATTTTGTAATTTATGTAAGCTTAGTGAGATATAATAACATATATTGTAGAAGAAAAAAAAGAACTTTTATTGTTTCTTATATAGAGTAGATTTATTTTTTGTACTTTTGGGCATGAATTAATAAACAATTTATTATGATGACACCGCAAGACAAAGAGCTGCTCACCCAAAAAGGCATCTCTGAAGAACAAATAGCCAGTCAGTTGGCTTGTTTCGAAAAAGGTTTTCCCTATTTGAAGTTGTTTTCCGCCGCTTCTGCGGAGAATGGCATATTGGCTCCCGATGCCGATGCGCAGAAAAAATACTTGGATGAGTGGGAAGCATATACGCAAACGGATAAAACCGTAGTCAAGTTTGTGCCGGCTTCTGGGGCGGCCAGCCGCATGTTCAAGAATCTGTTTGAATTCCTTGAAGTTGACTACGATGCCCCTCAGACGGACTTTGAAAAAACTTTCTTTGACAACATAGGGAAGTTCGCTTTTTATGACGATTTGAATGCTTGTTGCAAGGAGTCAACGGATAAAGACATTCCGGGGCTGATGGCTCTTGGAGAGTATAAGGCGGTAGTTGCCGGCCTGCTTGCTTCCGCCGGGTTGAACTATGGCGCTTTGCCTAAGGGATTGCTGAAGTTTCATAAATATGGCGATGGCAGCCGCACTCCCTTGGAAGAGCATCTGGTAGAAGGTGCACTCTATGCCGCCAACAAAAACGGCAAGGTGAATGTGCATTTCACTGTGTCTTCCGAACATCGAACTTTGTTCGAAGCGCTGGTGGACGAGAAGGCAGCCGCTTATGCCAAGAAATATAGCGTGGATTATAACATCTCTTTCTCCGAACAGAAGGCTAACACCGACACTATTGCCGCTGATATGGATAATAATCCGTTCCGCGACAATGGCAAGCTACTGTTCCGTCCGGGTGGACATGGCGCATTGATTGAAAACCTGAATGACCTTGATGCGGACATCATCTTTATCAAAAACATTGATAACGTAGTTCCTGATAAGTTGAAAGGTGACACCGTGTTGTACAAGAAGCTGATTGCGGGGGTGCTGGTGACCTTGCAGCAGCAGGTTTTTGCTTATTTGCAATTGCTGGATAGTGGCAAATATACCCGTGAACAGATTCTGGATATTCTTCAATTTGTGCAAAAGAAGCTTTATTGCAAGAATCCCGAAACCAAGAGCCTTGAAGATGCCGAACTGGTGATTTACTTGAAAGGGAAGCTGAACAGGCCTATGCGTGTCTGTGGCATGGTGAAAAATATCGGTGAACCAGGCGGTGGACCGTTCCTTGCGTATAACAGTGACGGTACTGTGTCATTGCAAATCCTGGAAAGTTCGCAGATTGATATGGATGATCCGGAAAAGAGGGATATGTTTGAGAAAGGCACGCACTTTAATCCGGTGGATTTGGTTTGTGCCGTAAAAGACTACAAAGGGCATAAGTTTGATTTGGTGAAGTATGTGGACAAGGCTACGGGGTTTATCTCACACAAGTCCAAGAATGGGAAGGACTTGAAGGCGCTTGAGTTGCCGGGACTGTGGAATGGGGCCATGAGCGACTGGAGCACGGTATTTGTGGAAGTTCCTTTGACTACATTCAATCCGGTGAAGACGGTGAACGACTTGCTGAGAACACAACATCAATAATTGATTCACTTATGAAGAAGATATTTTTTACTTTATGCGTTGTCTTGTGTGTATGCGAGGATATTTTTGCCGGAAAAAACGAGAAACCGTTTGTAATTCCCGAACTGAAGGAG
Source organism: Bacteroides helcogenes P 36-108 (assembly GCF_000186225.1). Taxonomy (NCBI): domain Bacteria; kingdom Pseudomonadati; phylum Bacteroidota; class Bacteroidia; order Bacteroidales; family Bacteroidaceae; genus Bacteroides; species Bacteroides helcogenes. The sequence continues at coordinate 2,677,380 of NC_014933.1, forward strand.
TGGAAAGGGGCTGAAGGTTTTTTTTCTGTCTCGACAGAGAGCAGGATAGTCTATGGCAGTGAGGCGTTGCTTGGAGTGGCGGAGCAGTTTGCCGCCGATTATCATAAGATGTTCGGGGTATCTCTGAATGTAGCTTTGGGCTCTCCCCGTGACGGTGACTTCTTTCTCACTTTGGGAAAAGACAAGAAATTGGGAAAAGAAGGCTATTCCATCCGCATTGGCGGAAAGGTGACCGTATCTGCTCCGGAAGCGATAGGGGTATATTGGGCCACCCGCACCTTGTTGCAGATGAGTGAACAAGACGCATCCTGTCGCTTGCCCAAAGGAAGCCTGCGCGATTATCCTGATTATGCGGTGCGCGGCTTCATGATGGATTGCGGACGGAAATTCATTCCGATGGATTATTTGGATGATCTGGTGTCCGTGATGTCATACTATAAAATGAATGTCCTTCAGGTGCATCTCAATGACAATGGGTTCAAACAGTTTTTCAATAATGACTGGAACAAGACTTATGCCGCTTTCCGCTTGGAGTGCGAAACGTTTCCGGGGCTTACAGCCCGCGACGGTTATTATACGAAAAAAGAATTCGTGAACTTTCAGAAAACGGCGGCCGGACGTTTTGTCGAAATCATCCCGGAGATAGACGCGCCGGCGCATACATTGGCTTTCAGCCATTATAATCCCGAATTGGGCAGCAAAGAGTATGGTATGGATCATCTTGACTTGTTCAATCCGGAAACATATATGTTTATGGATGCTTTGTTCAAGGAGTATTTAGGGGGTGAGTCACCCGTATTCTGCGGCTCTAAAGTGCATATAGGGACGGATGAATACTCTAACAAGAAGCAGGATGTTGTAGAAAAATTCCGTGCGTTCACCGACCGCTACATCCGCTTGGCGGAGAGCTATGGCAAGCAGGCTTGCGTATGGGGAGCCCTTACGCATGCCCGGGGGGTGACACCCGTGAAATCCGAAAATGTGATAATGAGCGCATGGTACAATGGGTACGCCGATCCTAAAGCAATGGTGGAACAAGGGTATAAGCTGATCAGTATCCCTGACGGACTGGTATATATCGTTCCAGCGGCAGGATATTATGCCGACTATCTGAATACGAAATATCTGTATGACAACTGGACGCCGGCGCATGTGGGTAAGGTGACGTTTGATGAGAAAGATCCCGCCATCCTCGGAGGAATGTTTGCCGTATGGAATGACCATGTAGGCAATGGCATTTCGGTAGCGGACATCCATCATCGCTTATTCCCGGCTTTGCAGACACTTTCGGCGAAGACATGGACCGGAAAATCGGTTTCTGTGGCTTATGCTGAATTTGAGGAGTTGCGCCGGACAATGAGTGAGGCTCCGGGCGTGAATCGTCTGGGCAGGGTGGGTGACAGGCATTCATTGGTGCTGGAAAAGGATGAAGTGCTTCCGGGCACGAAATCGCCTTATACTGAAATAGGCTATGATTACACTGTTTCGTTTGATGTGGAGGCCGCTCCGGAAGTGCGTAATACTGTTTTGTTCAGTTCGCCCAATGCTACGTTCTATTTGTCCGATCCCATAAGCGGAAAGATAGGATTTGCCCGTGACGGTTATTTGAATACCTTTAATTATCAGTTTTATCCTTCAGAGAAAGCAAACGTGACGATTGTGGGAGACAATGCTTCCACATCGCTGATTGTAAATGGAAAGTTGATAGAAAAACTGGACGTGGAGAAACGGTATTGGACTCCCAAAGATACTACCGCCTATGTCCGCACCTTGTTTTTCCCATTGCAGCAAGCCGGTGACTTTAAAAGCAGGATAAGTAACTTGAAAATATATAATTATTGTAGATGATAGAACAGATGAAAAAAATCTTATTGTTAGGGTCCGGTGAGTTGGGCAAGGAATTCGTTATTTCGGCCCAGCGCAAAGGGCAGTATATCATTGCGTGTGATTCGTATGCCGGAGCGCCCGCCATGCAGGTGGCGGATGAATGCGAAGTGTTCAGCATGTTGGATGGTGACGCTTTGGATCGTGTGGTACGCAGGCATCGGCCGGATATCATAGTGCCAGAAATTGAAGCCATACGCACGGAGCGTTTATACGATTTCGAGAAAGAGGGTATCCAAGTGGTTCCGAGTGCGCGTGCCGTAAACTTCACGATGAACCGCAAGGAGATACGTGACCTTGCCGCCAAGGAACTGGGCTTGAAAACCGCTAAATATTTTTATGCAAAGTCTTTGGATGAGTTGAAGTCTGCCGCCGGAAAGATCGGTTTTCCTTGTGTGGTGAAGCCGTTGATGTCTTCTTCGGGCAAAGGGCAGTCTCTTGTCAAGAGCGCTGACGAACTGGAACATGCCTGGGAATATGGTTGCAATGGCAGCCGTGGTGACATCAAAGAACTTATCATCGAAGAATTTATTAAGTTTGATAGCGAAATAACTTTGCTCACCGTGACTCAGAAGAATGGCCCTACCTTGTTTTGTCCGCCTATCGGACATGTACAGAAGGGAGGAGACTATCGCGAAAGCTTCCAGCCTGCGCATATAGACTCTGCCCATCTGAAAGAGGCGCAGGGTATGGCAGAGAAGGTGACCCGCGCACTGACCGGGGCAGGACTTTGGGGAGTGGAGTTTTTCCTTAGCCACGAGAATGGAGTCTATTTCTCCGAACTTTCTCCACGTCCGCACGATACGGGTATGGTGACTTTGGCGGGTACTCAGAACCTCAACGAATTTGAGCTTCATCTGCGCGCCGTGCTTGGCCTGCCCATTCCGGGCATCAAGCAGGAGCGTATCGGGGCAAGTGCCGTTATACTTTCGCCAATTGCCAGCCAGGAACGTCCCGGCTATCGCGGTATGGAAGAGGTCACAAAAGAGGAAGATACCTATATTCGCATTTTTGGCAAACCTACCACTCGTGTCAACCGCCGGATGGGAGTTGTTTTGTGTTATGCACCGTTGGATGGTGATCTTGATGCCCTGCGCAACAAGGCAAAGGTCGCCGCAGCCAAAGTGGAGGTTTATTGAAGTTCCCCTTTATACACAAATGCCTTGTTGCCGAAGTCTGTCTGCGGCAACAAGGCATTAGCCTTAAATATTCCGTAAACGGATGAGCCCGAGCCACTCATTGAGGCATATATGGCTCCTTGTCTGTACATTTCTTCTTTTACCTCTTTTATAGCTGGAAATTGCGGGAATACGCTTTCTTCAAAATCATTGGCCATGAGTTCTTTCCATTCTTCAATGGGATGCTGTATGATTGTCTTCAAAGATACGTCGGGGCGATGTGGCTTTATCTGGGCAAACGCGTCTTTGGTCGAGACGAAGATATCCGGTTTTACCAGCCAGATGCGGAAACCTCGTAGGGAGAGCGATACGGGAGAGAAGATGTTTCCTATGCCTTCGGCATACACAGGTTCGTTCTTAATGAAGAATGCGCAATCAGCACCCAACCGGGCAGCATATTCTTCCAGTTCTTGAGGTTTTAGTCCTAAATGGAACTTCTCATTCAGCAGTTTCAGCATAAAAGCCGCATCTGCCGACCCGCCTCCTAATCCTGCTCCTGAGGGAATATGCTTGAACAGATGGATGTCTATCGGAGGAAGATTGTATTTCTCATCTAATATTTTATAAGCTTTTACCACTAAGTTTTGTTCTGTTTCACCCGCTATTTCCAGTCCCGATTGGTGAAGGTGGTGTTTTCCGCTTCCACTGTTCATTACATTGACTTCCAATGCATCTTCAACAAAAACCGGATAGAAGATGGTTTCCAGATTATGATAGCCGTCAGGGCGTTTCTCTGTTATGTTGAGACCCAGATTTATTTTGGCATTCGGAAAAACAAGCATTTGTCTAAATATTAATCGTTTGTATATGGATGTCGCAAAGTTAATAAATAAATAGCAACTTCTCACCATTTGATCATCGGGCGATTAAATAAAAGAGTTATCTTTGCTCTTCCTTTCTCTGAAAAGAAAGAAAAACAGATATTATTTCACGCTTAATATTTAATTCTCGTGGCAGAACAAAGAAGAACATCCCGTGCTCCAAAGAGCAAGACATCGCAACCAATCACTGATTATGGACGTATTCAGCCGCAAGCACCGGAGTTGGAAGAAGCCGTATTAGGTGCTTTAATGATTGAAAAAGATGCTTATTCATTGGTAAGTGAAATTCTCCGTCCAGAGTCATTTTACGAACACCGACATCAGTTGATATATTCTGCAATTACAGACTTGGCCGTAAATCAGAAGCCAGTAGATATTCTTACCGTAAAAGAACAGCTTTCTAAGCGCGGTGAATTAGAGGAAGTTGGTGGCCCATTTTATATCACCCAACTGAGCAGTAAAGTAGCTTCTTCTGCACATATAGAGTACCATGCCCGTATCATTGCTCAAAAAGCACTGGCTCGTGAGTTAATAACCTTTACTAGTAATATCCAGAGCAAAGCTTTTGATGTGACTCTTGATGTGGATGACTTGATGCAGGAGGCTGAAGGAAAGTTGTTTGAAATTTCTCAGCAGAATATGAAAAAAGATTATACACAGATTAATCCTGTTATAGCCGAAGCGTATGATCTTATTCAGAAAGCAGCAGCTCGCACTGATGGTTTGAGTGGATTGGAGAGTGGTTTTACCAAGTTGGATAAGATGACCTCCGGCTGGCAAAGGTCCGATCTTATCATTATTGCTGCCCGTCCTGCGATGGGTAAGACGGCATTTGTACTTTCAATGGCAAAAAATATTGCTGTAAATTTCCGTAATCCGGTTGCATTATTCTCTCTTGAAATGAGTAACGTACAATTGGTGAATCGTTTGATTTCTAATGTATGCGAAATTCCAAGCGAAAAAATTAAAAGCGGACAGTTAGCTGATTATGAATGGCAGCAGTTGGACTACAAACTACGTGATTTGTTGGATGCTCCGTTGTATGTGGATGATACACCATCTTTGTCCGTATTCGAATTGCGTACCAAAGCCCGCCGTCTGGTACGTGAACATGGTGTGAAAATTATTATTATTGACTACCTCCAGTTGATGAATGCAAGTGGTATGGCATTTGGCAGCCGTCAGGAAGAGGTGAGTACCATTTCACGCTCTCTGAAAGGATTGGCTAAGGAATTGAATATTCCCATTGTAGCTTTGTCACAGTTGAACCGTGGTGTGGAGAACCGTGAAGGCGAAGAAGGCAAGCGTCCTCAGTTGAGTGACCTTCGTGAGTCCGGAGCTATTGAACAGGATGCCGATATGGTGTGCTTCATTCACCGTCCTGAATATTATAAAATATATACGTCTGCCGATGGAAGTGATTTGAGAGGTATGGCGGAAATTATTATAGCTAAGCACCGTAACGGTGCTGTAGGAGATGTGCGTTTGCGGTTTATCGGCCAATATACACGTTTTCAGAATCCAGAAGATGATATGGTGATTCCACCTCCTACAGAGGGAGGGGGAGCGACATTTGGTTCTCGCATGAATGCTCCTATAAGTAGTTCTTTTACTCCGCCACCTCCTTCTGTAGCAGATTTTCCGCAGCAGACAGACAATCCTTTCGGTGGAGTGAGTGCGGATGGACCATTACCGTTTTGATTTTTGCACTATTCAGTCTTTTTTGTATTTTGTGCTTTTTTGCATTTTCGCTTATATTCAGAAGGAGAAAGATTGGTTTGTTTAGTAAATGCTCTGCGGAAAGTGCTGATTGCATTGAATCCAGACCGTATTGCTATTTCTGTAATATCGGTATTCGGTTCATTCTCAAGTAGAAATTTACTTTCTTCTATACGGAAGTTATTGACGTAGTCGGAGAAAGATGTCCCTAATTCTTTATTAAATAGTTGGGATAAGTAAGTACGGCTAATCGGAAATTTTCTTTGCACATCAGCAAGATTCAATGTACCACAAAGATAAGGTTTTTCCATTTCAAACCATTGGTTGATTTCTTGGATATAAGTGGCTTTGGAAGGATTGCAGTAGTTGTCTTTTGCTTGGCTTTTCTTTTCCTGAGGAATTGGAATTTCCCATCCAGAAATGAATGAATGCTGCCAGGGAATTTCTTTAAGAAACAAGGCTTTATAAAAGAAATAGTACCAAAGAATTAGGATACAACTTTTGTCGATGATGTATAGTAATTTGTTATAAGTTAATAATAATATGAAATAAAACATGTACATTGCTGTTAAAACTATGATAGTTCTGTTTAACCAATTTAAGTCGTAGTCTTCCGGATTAGATACATTTTCAATAAGAAAACGAGTGTACTCTTTTTTATAACAGATTGTCAGATAAATAGGAATAATCATATACATGATGTTAACCAATAACAATATATATTTGATAGTGATGTCAATTTCAGGAGAAGTCAATAATGTATTATCGAATAAAAGGTTGGAATATTTTGCGTTAAAGAGACAATATATACAGAATATGAGAGTACAAACAAATGCCGGTGAAATAAAAATAAGAAAGCGTTTACAAGTAAGATAACCAGGACGCAAAATTTCTATTACATAGCATGTGGTGGTCGCTATTACGAAACTTCCTGTAATTAGAACAATTGGATGTAAGATGGTTTGAGGCTGACCTGAAAATGGATTTATTGTTAAATGTACCCCAATTAAAAGTGCCCAAAATAGCATGCTTAATCCTAATATATGTTTGGCTTTATTTCTTCTGGGGTGAAGTAAAAGAGTTAAACCACCCCAAAAACATAAATTGAAAATCATTAAACTTAAAAAAAAATGTGCTTTTTCTAACATATTGGTTGAGGCTTTTTATTATATATCAATAAATTAAGTAACATAACTGAATAATATGTTGCTTCTGTATAATTTGAGCATTATTCATTTTTGTACGTTTTGACTTTTAGTTTGAATTATATGCTCTCAATCTTTTATATTATTCCTATAATTTTATATCATATTCTTTTGCTACAAATATATGAAAAAGTGTTTTTTTTATAACTTAAAATTATTTTTTATGAGAAAACCAACATTAATTTTTATGCTATTAGGGATTATGCTGATTCCTTCATTAGTGAAAGCGCAGAGATTTAGGGCAAGTTTGGATATCGGTTTGTCCAAAAGTGTTTTGAATAGTGATGTTTCTAATCTTGCCAATACATGTTATGAAACTAAGACTGGAGTTGCGACGGGAGTTAATTTTGAATATAATTTATTTCAAGATTTTGTAGTGGGAACAGGTCTGAGATTTATGCAGAGAAATTATGAATATAGAAAGACAGATCACATTACAGGCACGCACACTTTATATGAAAATAATTTTATAAATATACCATTAAATGTGGGGCTGTATATTATCAATAATCCTTATAAAGAAAAGGGAATATGGCTAAAACTTCAAGCTGGCCTTTTTTATGAATATTTTACGAGAATGCATAGACAAGGAGATTATCCTGTTTTTGCACAATTGCAGGAGGATAATTCTTTTATCAGTATGAGAGTAAGTGAAACGTATGATTTTGGCAAAAATGAAAATAACTTGAAAAGAAATTTATTTGGGATAGAAGGTAAGGGAGAAATTGGTTGCTCTTTTAGAAATATTGATGTTTTTGCTTCATATACATATCAGTATGGATTTAGTGATATTTATAAAGCAAAGACTTCCTCAAACCGTAAATCAAATAGAATTTCAAGCATAATATCATTGGGCATTGCCTATAAATTTTAATTTTATGAATTATGGAAATAAAGAATAGTAAATGGACTGCACTCTGTGTTTTATTTTTGGGACTGTTTTCTTTTATCAGTTGTGTTGAAAATACCCCTGAATCTGTAAAGGAACCAGGGCGATATACGAAAGATGATATAAAGTCATATTCCGATCTTTTCGATGTTTTTTGGACTACCATGGATCAAAAATACAACTATTTTAACGAGCAGAAGCAGGATTGGGAAGTTGTGTACAATGAATATTCTCCAAAATTTAAAGAGCTTAAGACATTCAATAGGAATAAACAATACAGTAGAGCGGAGATATCAGAGGATTGTGACAAAGCCATACAATATTTTAAAGACATCATTGATCCCATTATAGATCGACATTTTTATGTGAAAATATCATTTCCCGTGTCACATAGTTACTTTAAGAGTGTCTATTTTCGAGGTGGAATGAAAAATGAAGAAACAATATATACTTATCCTTTTAAATATAAGTATGCATATATGAAATCCAGAGTACAACCGATAACGGGAATTTTTGGAGAAAAGAATGATATACTGGGTGGTTTCTTGTTGGATAATCCAGATATCTATTATTTCGGATTTGAATCATTTATAATAAGTCGTGATTATATACTTTCGTTTGATGATGATTATTTGGGAATAGATGATAAGAGTCTGTACTATTTGGCTGAAACAGAAATAAAAGACACTGTTGCAAGTAAAGTGAATAACTCTGCTGCAGGAAATATTCTGATTGAAAAATCCGTGGAATGCGTGAATAAATTCAACTCTTTTATAAAGTCTGAAGTTGCAAGAAAAGCTATAAATAAAATGAGAGATTTTAATCGATCGGAAAGAATAGATGAGGATTTTATTGAGGCCTTATTTAAGGCAAAAGAAAAAGCCCCTGATATAAATAGCGAATTATTGCTATTAAATAAAATTCAAGAGTTTGTTTTAAATCCTGATTATACAGAATGGTTTAAACAACGCCTGATGAAGCATTTGCAGTTTGCATGTGAATATCCTATTTTTCTTTCACATATAGATAAAGGTCTCAATAGCCAATATAAGATAGATTTCTACAAGAATTTTTTAACTCCTCTCAGGGAAGGTAAGATAAAAAAGATAATATTGGATTTTAGGGGAAATGGTGGAGGTATGGTCCTTGATGCAAGAACATTTATAGATCGATTTATCACTCGAAATACTGTTTTTGGTTATCAAAGATTTAAAGAAGATAATAATCCTTTCAGTTACACTCCATGGATTCCTTGTATGACTAAAACAACAGATGTTGGAATAAAAAAAGAAATCCCTATAGTTATCCTTATAGATAAAGAGAGTGCAAGTATGTCTGAAATTAGTACTTTGATGTTAAAAAGCCAGGGAGAGCATGTAACCGTTGTAGGACATTATAGTGCTGGCGCAACTGCTGGTTTAGGAGATTCGGATCAGTTCAATGGAGGATTGAGAGAAAAAGTAGGCGGTTATCTGGAATTTTATATGCCTTTGCTTGCAATGCAAGATGCCTCTCACACAGTAATAGAAGGCGTAGGTATTAAACCCGATGTTTTACTGGAGCCACTAACTGAGGAGGAAGTTTATGAAATGATTATTTCGCCTAAAACTCACATTGATCGCACATTGGAGCAAGCTATAAAACTTTTGGAGAAAAAATAAAATTGTGCAAATAAAAGTTCTTGTTATGTTGTGAAAGAAATTGTTCTTTTAGGAAATGAACAATAGTTTTTGATTAGATGATGTTGTAATTATGTAAACTTCCGCAATAATATGTGTCTGGTAGCACATATTTATTGCGGAAATAAAACAAATGTATAAAAAGGTGTGTTTATTTCTTCATTCTCAATACCCGGATTCCTGTCCACTTGCTATTGTCTTGCAGCATCTGTGACAGGGCAACCTTTGAGACAACGACTTTCTTCTGGGTGGAAGAAGCGTGCAATAGGGTGAGTTTACCGTTTACATAGAAGGCGATGCCTAAGTGGGCTACATCCAATCCTGGAGTATTAGTGGCGATAGCAATAATATCTCCATCTTTTATCCAAGGCATTCCTTTGACAGGCAGGTCGGCTTTGGGAAGATAGTGAACGGTTTGTCCGGATAGTGATTTCTCAATCTCTTTCATTTTTGCTACATTCTCTTTAGAGTTGGTAAGTTGCTTGTACTGCTCAGGATGGGAGGACATGTAAGAGATGGACAGCTTTTCGGTATCAGAACAATAGCTTGCCGACATATCTTTAAGGAAACCGTTGCGTACTCCATTGTTAATCCAATCTGCAATGTAGTGCAGACGCGAGGTATAACCGTCAATCTTGCCGTCACGATAGCGTATTTTTTGCAAATTGTCCGCAAAAGCGCTTTCAGAAATATCACCGTTGGCTTGTTTGGGAGTGAGAGATTCAGCCAAAATATACTCTACAAGGGTAGTACAATCCACTTCATCGCAATTGATGATAAGTTCTTCGGGGCCATCCACTTCCAACGTATGAGCTACGTACGGAACATCTACATACTTTATCCCATTGCTCAGCATAACGCTTTTATCTTGTGCAGACGCCGAAGCCATTACTGCCGCAGCACAAAGAGCACTGAACATAAGTTTAGTCATTACTTTCATTGTTTTCTTTTTTGATTATTATTCTATTTGTCTTTAAAATAAAAAGGATGCAGCAAATTTACTACATCCTTTTCATAAAAGATTAATCCGGGGGGATTAAAATTCAAGATTACAGGATAATTTTTTTGTAACCGTTATTTTTATTTTTCGGCCACCGGAAACACAAGCCCCTCGCGCAGCCACTTTTCCAGCTCGCATGTCCATTGGCGTTTGTAGGCAAAACCATCGCGAAATCCCCATCCGTGTCCGCCGGTGGGATAAACGTGCAGGCAGGCGGGTACTTTCTGGTCGCGCAGGGCAAGGAAATAACCGATGCCATTGATGGGAGGCACTGCACCATCGTCCGAAGAAAGCATGATGAATGCTTGCGGAGAATGTGAGGATACCTGTCTTTCAAGAGAATATTTCTGTTCAAGCTCCAATGGAGGGTTTTCTCCAAGGAGGCCTTTGCGTGAACCTTCATGGGTTACACCTTTCACCATGGAGATTACCGGATAGAATAGGATTTGAAAATCGGGTCGTGTCTTTTCACTGCTGTAAAGGGAGGCAAGCGAGGCAGCCAAGTGCCCTCCCGCCGATGCTCCCATGATACCGACACGTTGCGGATTGACACCCCATTCCGTCGCATGCTTGCGGACAAGAAGCATGGCCTGTTCCGCATCCGAAAGAGGCACTTCATGATGCCCGTTCGGCATGCGATACTTCATGACTATATAAGTGATGCCTTGCGCATTGAACCAGGAAGCCATATCGTGTCCTTCGTGATTCATGGCGAGACGGACGTAGCCACCACCCGGACACATGATAATTGCCATGCCGTTAGGCTTGACTGCAGGATAAACCGTGATAGAGGGATTGACCACATTAGCCATCCGTCCGCCATCCAGGTCTTCTTCCACGCCATCCAGTCCATTACTGCTGGGTGCGCCATCGGGCCACAAGGGAAACTCAATGGGATTTTGGGCAAATAACATTGTTGTCATAAACGATATAGACAGAATTAGGAATTTCTTCATGGTAGCCTTGTTTTTATTTTATTTTCATCGAAGCTTTAATGAAATAAAGAATCAGGACGGCATAAGCCCCGAGAGCCAGAACTTCGGACCAAGAGTTCTGCAACCATGCGTCGTTGATCAGATTGATGCCTCCAAAACGCATGGCGGCACTGACTACTCCCATTAACGCGCCACCGGCAATGAATCCGGACGCAAGCAAGGTCCCTTTTTCTCCACGTTCGGTATTGAGGGAAGCATTCTTGCTGCGACTGGTCACGTACCAGTTCATTGCACCGCCTACTACCAATGGCACGTTCAGCTCTAACGGAATGAACATGCCCAATGCAAATGCCAGTGCGGGGATTTTACAGAAATTCAGGATAACGGCAAGTATAGCCCCGATGCCATATAATAACCAAGGAGCACCGACACCGTTCATCAATGGCTCGATTACGGCAGCCATCGCGTTGGCCTGCGGTGCTGCAAGTTGTCCGCTGGTGAAGCCGTATGTCTTGTTGAGGATAATCATTACCCCTCCCACCGTAGCAGCAGAGACTATTGTTCCAAGAAACTTCCACGCTTCCTGTTTGGCAGGAGTACTGCCAAGCCAGTAGCCAATCTTCAGGTCGGTAATGAATCCGCCTGCCATAGACAACGCAGTACAAACGACTCCGCCCATAACGAGTGCGGCAACCATGCCTTCGGGACCTTTCAGGCCGACGGCCACCATTACTACGGACGCTAAAATCAATGTCATCAGTGTCATGCCCGAAACCGGATTTGTACCAACAATAGCGATGGCGTTGGCGGCTACCGTGGTGAACAGGAAAGCAATGCCGGCTACGAGTAAAATAGCTACAACAGTGTGTATCAGATTTCCTTGCATTACATCAAAGTAAAAGAACAATACTACCAATGCCAGCGTAATAATAGAGCCGATGGCAATGATTTTCATGGGAAGGTCGCGCTGCGTACGCTTTACGTGAATGTCTGCATTGGATTTTCCACCCATTTCTTTTGCTGCCAGCCCTACCGCACCTTTGATGATGCTCCATGACTTGATGATACCGATAATGCCTGCCATGGCAATGCCGCCGATTCCGATGCTCTTGGCATAATATTTGAAGATTTCTTCAGGAGCCATAACTCCTATGGCGTCTGTAATTTCGGGATTCCATTGGTTCAGTATGCTGTCTCCCCAAATAAGAGACATGCACGGAATGATAATCCACCATACGGTCAGTGAGCCAGCACAGATGATGGAGGCGTATTTCAATCCTACGATATAGCCCAAACCGAGTACGGCTGCACCAGTATTTACTTTGAATACTAACTTTACCTTTTCGGCCATCATTTCGCCGAAACTGCAGATGCGGGTAGTAAAATTTTCATTCCACCAGCCAAAGGTAGCCACGATGAAGTCGTACATACCGCCGATGATACCCGCCATTAATAATGGTTTGGCCTGATTGCCGCCTTTCTCACCGGAGACGAGCACTTGTGTAGTTGCCGTAGCTTCGGGAAAAGGATATTTGCCATGCATATCGCTTACAAAGTATTTACGGAAAGGAATAAGGAAAAGAATACCCAATATGCCGCCTAATAAAGAACTTATAAATACTTGTGTGAAGGTCACGGTAATTTCTTTGGGATAACTTTCTTGAAGAATATACAAGGCCGGCAAGGTGAAGATAGCTCCTGCTACGATAACGCCGGAACTGGCGCCGATGGATTGGATAATGACATTCTCGCCTAACGCATTTTTTCGTTTTGCAGCACCGGATACGCCGACGGCAATAATGGCAATGGGAATTGCAGCTTCAAAGACTTGTCCTACCTTCAGACCCAGATAGGCGGCAGCGGCCGAAAAGATGATTGCCATAGCAATTCCCCATGATATTGACCAAAAGTTTACTTCAGAATATCTTTTGTCCGGACTCATCAAGGGATTATATACTTCACCCGGTTTCAATTCACGGAAAGCACTTTCCGGCAGTCCGGTAATCGGCTTTTCTTCTTCTTGTTTCATAGTTCGATATATTTTAAATTATAATTAGTCTTTTCGAGGATGTAAGCGGCTTTTCAGAGAAAGCTATTTTTTCATCTTTTGAAAAGCGGCTTTAAATAGGCTTCAAAGTAAGCAAAAAAAAAGGAGAATTTTTCAATTCTCCTAATTCTATTGCAGTGAAAACGCTTATTTGACATCTTTTGCCGTCATATCTCCTTCAATGAACAATCTCATCATTTCTGTTTTGGCATTGGTACGCAGAGTGATGGACTTCTTGAAATGTCCAGGATATCTGCCTGTTCCGTTATAGGTAACTTTTACAGTACCTGTTTTGCCAGGCAGAATCGGCTCCTGTGTATATTCAGGTATGGTACAGCCACAGGATGCAACAGCCTGATGGATAACTAATGGAGCATCACCTATATTGGTGAACTTGAATGTATAAGATACCACTGGGCTATTTTCGGAGAAAGTCCCGAAATCATGCGTAGTCTGTTCAAACTTAATGTCTGCTTTTCCTTGTGCATAAGCATATCCAATACTCATGACCAACATCATCATATAGAAAGCAATTTTCTTCATGTTCTTGTCTTTTTTATATTATAACAGGGGCAAAGGTAAGCTATTCTCATTAAAAGAGGGTTTATGATGTGCAAAATTGTATTAAATTCCTCTTACAAGGTATCTGGGCGTATGATTAATAATGAAAAATAGGGAAAACGAAGGGTCTCTATCCGGTGAATGTCATTCAGATATTTTTCATTTGGAGTTCCTATATTCTCAAAGTAATGATATTGGTATTCCGGATGCAAATGGAGGCATCGGTGCACTTCGTCTGTACATTTGGATAGTTTCATAATGATAACTACAGTTTTTTCACAGATCAGTTTTTCTATTTCTTCTGTGGTAGCGATACCGGGTATGACCGTCAGGCGTTCGTCTTGGCTGGCAACATGCAGCCCGCTCCATGCACCGGCAGCAATGAAGGCGGGAATACCGGCTATGTGCATTACCGAAATCCCATTGGCATGCATCTTCTCAAAAATATAATGTACGGAAGAGTAGAACCCTGCGTCTCCTTCAGCTACGATACAGATTCTTTTATCTTTCTTATACAATAAAAGTGCTTCCATGTAAACATGCTCATAGGCTTTTATGGCTTTTTCTCGCTGTTTGCTCATGGAAAGTGGAAAACGATGGATGCTATTTTCGGGAATATTCAGTTGGTGCATGATGTTTGCCGCACGTGAGGTAGTCTGTCCGTCTTGCATACGGGTTTCAGGACAAAAAATGCAGTCGGCTTTTTGTAAGGCTTTAAGTCCTTTGACGGTAATTAATTCCGGTTCACCCGGACCGAGAGATACGAAGATGATTGGATGCATGTGATTATTTAATTGAGATTATGAGGATACAAAATTGAGGAAATAATCGGTACTAAACAAGATATGCCCTATCTTTGTTATATTTATTAAATGAATCTATTATGGATTACCAGTTTAACACACGTTTAAATGGCAATATAGCCATGACATATCATTTTCATGAGAATATGTCATTGAAATGTGACAAGACATTATATAAGTTTATTTGGGTACAGAAGGGGGTATTGTCAATAGAAGTGGATCATATTCCAATGCGCCTGTCTGAAAATGAGATTATTACTTTGACGCCATTGCATCATTTGGAGGTGAAAGAAGTAAAAGGTGAATATCTGACCTTTGTGTTCAATAGCAATTTTTATTGCATCTATGGGCATGACAATGAAGTATCTTGCAATGGTTTTCTTTTCTATGGTTCATCAAGGATTATGCGTTTGTCATTATCTACCGAACAGTCCTTCAACCTGTATGATATCGTTCGTATTTTTCGTCAGGAGTCCTCCGTACAGGATAATCTTCAGGAAGAGATGTTGCGTATTGTACTGAAGCGTTTCATCATAACCTGTACGCGCATTGCTCGCCTGAAATTTGATGTAAAAAAGGATGACGAGAAAGCTTTTGATATTATTCGTCAATTCTATGTATTGGTAGATCAGAATTTTAGAGAGAAAAAGCAAGTAAAAGATTATGCCGATATTCTCTGCCGTTCTCCTAAGACCTTGTCCAATTTGTTTTCTGCTTGCAGTCTTCCATCTCCATTGAAGGTTATTCATGAACGCATAGAGGCAGAGGCAAAAAGGCTGTTATTATATACAGGGAAAAGTGCTAAGGAAATCGGCTTGATTCTAGGATTTGAAGATTTGGCTTCGTTCAGCCGATTCTTCAAAAAGATGACTGGAGAGGGTGTTTCGGATTATAGAAAAAGGGTGCAACGGGAAGAATTGCCAATAATTGAGGAATAATTGCTATTCCATATATGTACTAAAACAGAGAACTTTGCAAAAACAAAAAAGTTATTTTGAATAATTGATTAAAATAGAATGAAAATGAAAACAAAATTGCAAAATCTGTTCGTGACTGCGTTGACACTTGCTGCTTCTGTTCAAAAACTTGGTATTAATCTAATCCGTGTTGCCATTTTGGTTATTTTTGTGTGGATTGGTGGCTTGAAATTCTGGAATTATGAGGCGGAGGGGATTGTTCCTTTTGTGGCAAACAGTCCTTTTATGAGTTTCTTTTATACAAAGAATGTACCGGAATATAAGGAATATAAATTAAAGGAAGGTGAGTTCAATGAAGTGAAACATCGGTGGCATGTGGAGAATAATACATATGTCTTTTCCCATGGTTTGGGCATTCTTATTATGATGATAGGTATTCTTACATTTATGGGGATTTTCTTTCCGAAGATCGGATTAGCAGGAGCCGTATTAGCTGTTATTATGACTATTGGTACGCTTTCTTTTCTTGTAACTACTCCTGAGGTATGGGTTCCTGATTTGGGAAGTGGAGAACATGGATTTCCATTATTGACGGGTGCAGGCCGTTTGGTGATAAAGGATACAGCCATTCTTGCAGGAGCTATTGTTATACTGTCGGACAGTGCGAAAAAAGTATTGAATCAATTAAAGAAATAGGTTATGAAAAAGTATGATGCCATTATTATCGGGTTCGGCAAAGGTGGTAAAACGCTTGCTTTAGAGTTGGCAAAGCGTAACTACTCTGTTGCTGTAGTAGAACGTTCGAATAAAATGTATGGAGGCACTTGCATCAATATTGGTTGTATCCCGACAAAAACTTTGGCACATGCTGCGAAGTTGGCAGATAAAAATGCTTCTTGGATCGCGAAGCAGGCATATTATCGCCAGTCTATTACGCAGAAGGAAGAAGTAACTTCTTTGCTACGCCAAAAGAATTTCCATAATCTGGCAGATAATCCTTATATAACAATATATACAGGTGTAGGCTCTTTTGTCGGGTCGGATGTTGTGGAAGTACACATGGCAGAGGATGTTATCCTGTTACAAGCATCGCAAATTTATATTAATACAGGTGCAGAAACAGTTATTCCTCCTATAGAAGGAATAAGAGATAATCTGAAAGTATATACCAGCACCACCATTATGGAAATGACGGAATTGCCAGCTCGTCTTGTTATTGTGGGCGGTGGCTATATAGGCCTGGAGTTTGCTTCTATGTATGCTTCTTTCGGTTCACAGGTGACGATACTTGAAGGTTATTCGGAATTGATTCCAAAAGAAGACAGAGATATAGCAGCTAGTGTTCAGGAAGTCTTAGGACGAAAAGGTATTGTTTTCTGTCTGAATGCACGTGTATTGTCTGTACATGATTCAGTAGTTGTTTATCAAGATGCGGCAACAGATGGAAAATATTATTTGGAGGCTGATGCAATATTGTTTGCTACGGGGAGATGTCCTGCTACGAAAGAACTGAATCTGAAAGCAGCAGGTGTGGAAGTGGATGAGAGGGGTGCAATTATTGTTAACGAACATCTGCAAACTACTAATTTGCATATTCGTGCTATTGGTGATGTGAAAGGAGGTTTGCAATTTACATATATTTCTCTTGATGATTATAGGATTATACGTGAAGATTTATTTGGAGCAGGTGACCGCAAAATGACAGATCGCGAACCGGTAAGTTATTCGGTATTCATTGATCCACCTCTTTCCCGGATAGGTATGAGTGAGAAAGAGGCTCGTAATAAAGGTTTGGATATAAAGGTAAATACGTTACCGGTAGTTGCTATTCCACGTGCTAAAACTTTGGGTGATATTGATGGTTTGTTCAAAGTCATTGTGGATGCAAATACAGATAAAATTTTGGGTTGTACTCTTTTTGGTCCGGATTCGAGTGAAATCATTAATTTGGTTGCCATGGTTATGAAGACGGGACAAGAATACACTTTCCTGCGGGACTTTATTTTTACTCATCCAAGCATGAGTGAGGCACTGAATGAGTTGATGAACTTATAAATTTGTAGTATGATATATGGTAATTTATAGGGAGAGAGTTTGCGTATCTCCTTAAAATTACCGAATATTGTGCTCTAATTTTATATAACTCAGATAATCATGACTCGAACTCCGTTTATTGCCACGATCTTTTTTTGTACTTTATGCATAACGGCTTGTGGATCAAAGTCAAAACAGACATCAGTAGAATTTTCTTCTGTAGCTTCTGACACAGTTTTAGTTGTTGATACGGCTATCACTCTTAAACCCGTATATGCAAAAGGATATTCGGTGAGATATTTTTCCGGAAATGTACGTCTGGTGGATATATGTGATCCTCAAAAGGAGAGTAGTAATATATTTCATTATGCTTTGGTGTCGAAAGGAGCAAATCCCTTCGGTATTCCCGATAATTATACGGTAGTTGAAACTCCGGTAAGGCGGGTCATGTGTATGACTTCTCTGCAACTTTCCAATTTTATCTGTTTGAATGCTTGTGATTATGTAGTGGGTATTACCAGTATCCGTCATCTCTTTAACAGGGAAATGAACGAACGCTTGAAGTCAGGTGAGACTGCGAAGATAGGTATTGAAGGTAACTTTGATAACGAAGTGATAATGAGCATGAATCCGGATGTTATCTTTATCTCTCCTTTCAAACGTGGAGGTTATGATGCCATGCGTGAAATAGGCATCCCTTTAGTTCCTCATTTGGGATATAAAGAGATGACGCCTTTGGGACAAGCAGAATGGATTAAATTTATCGGCATGTTTATAGGAAAAGAAGCAGAAGCAAATGCTAAGTTTGCCACTATTGAAAAGAGATATAATGAATTAAAGGAATTGGCTGCAAATGTGAAGAAGCGTCCGGTGGTTTTCAGTGGTGAGATACGCGGTGGCAATTGGTATGCAGTAGGTGGCAAGAGTTTCCTTGCTCAATTGTTCCGTGATGCCGGTGCAGATTATTTTTTGAAAGATGACCCTCGTTCGGGTGGTGTTACACTGGATTTTGAAACAGTATATAGCCAGGCGGAAAATGCGGATTTCTGGCGTATTGTAAACAGCTATGACGGATCTTTCTCATACGATGCATTGAAATCGCTTGATCCCCGTTATGCTGATTTTCGAGCATTTCGTGAGAAAGGGGTTGTTTATTGTAATATGTGTGAGAAACCTTTTTATGAGAGCATGCCTATGGAACCTGAAATTGTTCTGGAAGATTTGATTCACGCTTTTCATCCTGATTTGTTACCTGATTATAAACCGACTTATTACGAGCGTTTGAAATAATGAAAAGACCTGTGCTACCGTTGATGCTTTTATTGTTGGTGTCTATTGCCCTGTTCTTCCTGCTGAATTTGTTGTTGGGATCCGTCCATATACCTTTGAGTAAAGTGTGGAATTTTTTATGGGGAACAGGTGCGATAACCAAGCCTGACATGATGAGTAATCAGGAGGTTATTTGGAGCAATATTATCTGGAAATCCCGTGTGCCACAAGCTCTGACAGCTTTGGTGGCAGGAGCTGGACTTTCGGTAAGCGGGTTACAGATGCAGACGGTTTTTCGTAATCCCTTGGCAGGTCCTTCTGTGCTTGGTATCAGTTCGGGGGCCAGTTTGGGAGTAGCTTGTGTGGTGTTATTGTCTGGAGCAATGGGAGGGATAGTGTTAAGCCGTTTGGGATATATGGGAGAAGTCGCTTTATCCATCGCTGCTATTATCGGAGCATTGGCAGTCATGGCACTTATCGTGTATGTTTCTCAGAAAGTGAAAGGAAACGTGACTTTGCTCATTATCGGGGTAATGATAGGCTATGTGGCAAGTGCTATTATCGGTGTATTGAAATATTTCAGCGTAGAAGAGGATATACGTGCGTATGTCATTTGGGGATTAGGTAGTTTTGCCCGTGTTTCCGGAGATCAGATGATACTGTTTGTGTGCATCATGGCAGTGTTGCTGCCTCTTTCTTTTCTATTGATAAAGACAATGAACCTATTGCTGTTGGGAGATAGTTATGCGCGCAATTTAGGGTTGAATATCAAACGGGCGCGCTTACTTGTTATTTCCTGTTCCGGTGTGCTGGTAGCCATTGTAACAGCGTATTGCGGTCCGATTATGTTTATCGGTTTAGCTGTTCCTCATTTATGCCGTGCTATTTTCCAGACTTCCGATCACCGCATTTTAATGCCCGCCACTTTACTGGTAGGTGCTGCTTTAGCATTAGTTTGTAATTTGATAGCCCGTATGCCGGGTTTCGAGGGAGCTTTGCCCGTTAATTCAGTGACTGCACTGGTAGGTGCACCGGTGGTAGCTTCCGTACTTTTTAGAAAAAGAAAAGGAGAATTGAATGAATAAAGGAACCATACATATAGACAACCTTTCCATCGGCTATCCCAGTAAGGAAACAGTGAAAGTGGTGGTAAGTGGTATTTGTGCTGATATCAATGGTGGTGAACTAACTTGTTTGTTGGGGGCCAACGGAGTAGGGAAATCAACCTTACTTCGTACATTATCTGCTTTTCAACCCAAATTGGGAGGGGAGATACGTATTCTGGGTAAAGAAATTGGGGAGTACACGGATAAGCAACTTTCACGTGTCATCAGTGTGGTATTGACAGAGCGATGTGATATCCGCAATATGACCGTAACAGAACTGATAGGTCTTGGACGTAGCCCTTATACAGGTTTTTGGGGAACTTTGTCCAAAGAAGACAAAAAAGTGATAGAAAATTCCATCGCTTTGGTTGGTATCTCGCATCTGACATACCGCATGGTACATACCTTGAGCGATGGTGAGCGTCAGAAAGTGATGATTGCCAAGGCGCTTGCACAAGAAACCCCTGTTATTTATCTGGATGAGCCTACAGCTTTTCTTGATTTTCCCAGTAAGGTAGAAACGATGCAGCTTTTACATCAACTGAGTCGCCAGACAGATAAAACAATTTTCCTTTCCACCCACGATTTGGAACTTGCTTTGCAGATAGCCGATAAAATCTGGTTGATGGATAAAGCAAATGGTGTGACCATTGGTACTCCTGAAGATCTCTCCTTAAATGGTAATTTGAGTAATTTCTTTGCTCGCAAAGGTATTGTATTCGATCTTGAAACAGGCTTATTTCGCGTTGACAATGAATACACTTCTCAGATACGTTTAGTGGGACATGGGCAGAAATATGCAATGGTCCGTAAAGCTTTGCAAAGAAATAGTATTTTGGCGAACCGGAATGTGAGATCGGATATTTACATAGAAACCGGTGATCTGAAAGGTGACGGTACTTTCTTGCTGCATTTATCTGATGGTCAAAATATAAAAGTGAATACTATTGAGGAGCTTCTGGAGCAGGTTAAATATCTTTAAACTCCTATTTCATTGTTTATTCATTTACTTATGGAGACGCACAACATTACCGTTTGAGAGTGAATTATGATCATATCTTGTCAATCGGGCACAATGTCCGGTATACAGTTATCATTGTGAGGGATTTATGAGGGTGGATGGCAATTACGATGCTACTTAAGGCTACGCTCCCAATGGCTTTGGTGAATGGGAGCAACAGCCCGAATATCGTGATCTGGCACTTCCTGTTGATGAACCATTACAGTCCTTATGAAGATAAAACGGATGATTATTTTTATCAGTCGGGAAACTTCTACCGTTTAATGACAGAAGACAAGCAATAGCTTCTCATCAGCAATACGGTAGCAGATATCATGTCGGTGACAGATAAAGTGTGAGATATCGTCATGCGATACATTGTTATTTGGCGGACAAAGATTACGTAACACGCATATCGGTGAGGCTTCATATAGAATTGACTAAGGTGGAGGAACTTGCTTCCATGAGCGAGAAAAATCGTTTGTAGGCTACACGCTCTATGAAATATGTGTTGAAAGTGCAACAAGTTTCATCCCGGCTTATTTAGTTCTTGGCACATCCCCTTTTGGGGAGCTCTTTTATCGAAACCGATAACCGAATGTGAAAAACGAAGCAAAGTTTTTGGGTAAATATCTACTGTTTTCGTTAGAATTTATAATTTGGTTTAATTGTTTGTTTACGGTTATCAATCCCACTTGTGTTTCTGCTCCGATAATGAATCGGTGATATTCAAATATAAGTTTCATAGTGATGCCTGTATCAAAACGGTTGTTTCCTATGTTGTTTTCTTGCATCTTTCCAAAGGTATTCAGTCTGAAACGGTAATTTCCAGAAAGACTACTGCTGGTATAATCATATTTTTCACCAGATGTTTTTCCACCGATGCCAATTGCGATATAGGGGCCTGCACTTAATGAAATGTGATAGTTTTTGCTCAATTTGAGGTGGGCGGCTATCATGACAGGTATCTGTAAATATAGTTCATTCATATTGGCTTTTCCTACATATTCTATTTCGTCTTTGCCACCTATGGACACAAACTCTAAAGCAGATTGCATTTCCCAAGTCTTGCTGAGTGCAAATCCTGCACTGATACCTGCTTTATATGCAATCTTGGTTTCGCTACTCGAATTCTTTCCCCAGAAATATGAAGTGCCTATTCCTCCTTCTGCATGGAAAGAAACGGGACATTGTGCTACACTTGTCAATACACCCATTGCAAAACATATAGAAATTATTATTATTTTCATGTGTAAATATTCCCGTTTTCAGTTATTAATAATATAGTCAGTTTGCCTTTAGGTAGCAACGGAGTGCAATGTCGTTGACAGTGCTCTATCAGTAAATTAGAGAAAGCGCTCAGTTTATCGGGTGGAATAATGTCCCAAAGTTCTCGAGCCATATTCATTTGTCTGATGAGGGTGAGTGTTATTTCATTACATCCTGCTTGGCGGGCTATATCCTGTATAAAATCCTTGTTCATCACCACTTTTTTGCTGTGGGTATCCAGACTTCCTTCTGCCAGTTTTACAGCTTTACCTATCATCAACCCGAGAGTGAGCTGGGGTAATTTTAATTCATTGGCAATATTTAGGGTTTCACCGATAAAGTTACCATAATGTACAAATGCTTGTGCCGGTAAATCGGGATAATATGCTTTGATATATTTTTCACTCTTAGCACCGGAACTGATGACTATATGTGGACTGTTCGCGGCACATGCCACTTCCATGGATTTGTGTATAGAGCTGACGAATGCTTCGGAAGAGAAAGGCTTTACAATACCTGATGTACCAATAATGGAAATTCCACCTATTATTCCCAGGCGTGGATTGAAGGTGCGTTTGGCGATTTCTTCCCCACCAGGAACGGATATGGTTATAACTATTGGATTGGGATGTTGGGGGATGCCCATCTGTTTCAGATACCGTTTTACATTGTCCTCAATCATTTTGCGAGGAGTGGCATTGATGGCAGGTGCTCCAAGGTCGAGTCCCAAGCCGGGCATGGTAATGATACCTATGCCTTCACCGCCACAAACCGTGATGTCATATCGCTGTTGTGAAGGTAGTTTTGGTGGAAGAGGAGCATTTGGGTGGAAAGGGATAGCCACATTGGCCACCACTTTCATGCCATTGGTGATATCGGGATCATCACCGGCATCTTTAATAACAGTGGCACTTATTTCAAATATACTGTCACCATTTTTAGATATGTTGGAATGGAGAGTATTTCTTTGCGGCTCAACGGGTACGGGAATTGTTTCACCGTTAGGTAAAACAATCGAAAATTCCGATGGTCTTTTTTTGAGTGCTGTATTGAAAATATCCCAAGTAGCAGCTACGGCGGCAGCTGCTGCACAAGTACCGGTAGTCAGACCGCTGTGAAGTGTGAAAAAATCAGGTAAAGATTTCTCAACCATGCGGCGCAGTCCATGTTCGCCATTGACGTAATGAAAGTTGTCAGATGTTTTGGGGCGACAAATCGCAAAAATACGTATGCCTAATTCTTGCGCAGCTTTCACTTTTTCGCAGAATCCTCCGGATATTCCACTTTCTTTGATGAGAATGGCTTCGGGATGAATCTGTTGCATTAGTTTGCGTTCGTCTTCTCCATAGTGGTAATAATGAAGATACTCTTCGGGATACCCCTGTTTGTTTGCCAATTCACGCGAACTATCACGATCAAGTATACGGAAATAACAGCGAGTGTTTCCCTTCCAAAGTAATGTTAGTTTGCTGATACTTTGCACACCAGTAAGTGCTAAGAGGGTGGAGATTCTATTTGTTTTTATTTGGCTGATGGCATCGTCGTAGTCTTTACACCAATTGATATGTTTTTCATCGCGTTCGGGGAAAATGCGCTCGAAACGTATGACGGGAATATCCGATTCACGGGATACCTGTTCCAGTGTTTTATGGAGTTGTTCGGCAAATGGATGCGCAGCATCTATCAAGAGTTTGATATTATGCCGGACGCAGAATTCTTTTATCTTTTCTGTTCCCATTGTTCCATTCAGACGGATACCGTTGTGCAGAAGCACTTCCTGCTCATCTCCTTTGGTAGAGTAGTAGAAAGGTTTTCCAGCTTCTTCAAGGGTTTTGACGGCTATGCGTCCTTCGGTAGTTCCACCTAATATCAGGATCATAATTAGATAATTTATTTTCTGAATAAATGTTTAAATTCATGAGCATAGAGACGTGATAATCCTTCACGGTTGCCGATGGCTTCGCCTACAACAATCATGGTGGTTAAGGTGAGTTTGTTCTCTTTGATGATTTTGGCGAGATCTTTCAATTCGCCACGGAAGATACGTTCATCTTTCCAGGTCAGGTGGTAGCATACGGCAACAGGGGTGTTCTCGGGATATTCCTGTAAAAGCTCCTCTTGCACTTGCTGGGCAATGCCTGCGCTGAGGAAGATGCACATGGTGCTTTGCGAGCGTGCCATAAGGTGCAGTTGCTCACGTTCGGGCATCGGGGTACGTCCTTCACCTCGGGTGAGGATGATGCTTTGTACTTTCTCAGGGATGGTGAATTGCGACTTCAGGGCGGCGGCAGCGGCTTGGAATGAGGAGATGCCGGGGGTGATATGGTAGCTCATATTATATTGGTCGAAGTAGTTCATTTGTTCCTGAATGGCTCCATAGATGCAAGGGTCTCCGGTATGGAGGCGTACAACGAATTTGCCTCTATCATAGAATTCCTTCATTAAGGTGAACTGTTCTTCCAGGTCCATAGATGCAGAACTGCGTACAGTAGCTCCCGGCTTGGCACAGAGGGTTAACTCTTTAGGAACAAGGCTGCCGGCATAAAGTATAAGATCCGCTTTTTCGAGCATTTGGCGTCCACGTACGGAAATCAAATCCGGGTCGCCCGGACCGGCGCCTACTATTTCGATATGTCCGCGGCGTTCTGCATTGATTTCAAGCGCAGCGGCTACGGTATAGTTTTCACCTTTCTTTTTGCTTACTAACAACTTGTTATTTCCGGAAGAAAGCAATGCTGCTGCTTCACTGACACTGGGAGTGCCCATGTGTTTCATAACCGTTTTGCTGGGGTGGGGAACTTCTATTTTCCCTAAATCATCAACTGTATAGAAGTGGATGGGAAACTTCTTCTTAAGTGCCTTTACTACCGGTTCACCCTTCTTGGCATCAATAGTGGAGATGGAAGCAATAGCGGCAGGAAAGATGCCATGTTCTTTTAAAGTATTCCAAATGGCTTCTTGCACCTTCCGGGTGGGACCTGCCTGACGGGCAAGACCTATGCCGATGTGTATGGTGCGCGGTATATAGCATATCATGGGTATTTCCGGAGAATCAGGAACTTGTGGAGATACACACAGTATTAACTTGAAGCGGGACACTTTGATGTCTTGCAATCGATAAAAGACTTCAACGTGAGAGGGAAGATTGCTTTCTAACCACTCAGTACCTTTATCGCGTACGGTAATCAACAAGGCGGTAGGTTTCCGGGCTACAAAGATGCTGATAGGTTCGTTCATGCATGCTTTCATTTTCTCTTCCTGGGTTTTAGCAAGTACGGTCATCAGGAGAGCAGATGCATCGGCATTGATAACTGGGAACCAGTCAAACCGTTTCGGGAAAGTATCGAGTGCCCACAAACCGGTACGATCGCTTTGGGTAGTGACTACCGGTTCGGCTCCAAGAATACTCGCTATCCGATTGGTCAGTTCATTGGCGCCGCCAATGTGTCCGGAAAGTACGGAAACGGCATATTTGCCTGTGCTATCCACACAAATCACCGCAGGATCAGTATACTTATTTTTTATGCAAGGGGCAATGGCACGTACGCAGATTCCCATAGCACTGATAAAGATTAATGCATCGTATCGGTTGAAGTTTTCTGCCACAAAACTGCCGGCTGACTCTATATGGGTGCATCCTTCCTCTTGTAGTGTCGTAAATATCTCTGATTCGGAGAGTTCGCCACGTAGTAGTTTCGCGGCGTCCAGTCCGGCTTCGGAAATAAGGATAATAGCTGTTTTCATTTAGATATATATTTAAGAAAGCGTTGCTTTCATAATTTCAATTGGGTTATAATCATTCAGGGCTATGCAGAGAGAAGGATGCAGCATCATTTCAAGATCTTCGACGCCTTCGCTGAATGCGGCTTTGCTCTCTTCTGAAACGGAGTTGAAGACAATACAGCCACCGGGTTGCAGTACTTCTTTCGCTTTTGCCAATATCTCTTTCAGATGTCCGCCATGTCCGCCTATAAAGATGGCATCGGGGCGGGGATAGGAGCTGATTTCCGTTTGCTGGAAATCGCCTATAACTGCTGTGATGCCCGGAGCTCCGAAACGACGGGTGTTTATATCCATCAGTTCCTTGCCTTCGGGACGTATTTCAAAGGCAACGATAGTAAGATGTGGAAATTGCAGTCGCGCTTCGATGGAGACTGAACCGGTACAGAAACCGATGTCCCAAAAAACTCGGTGGCGGTTCAGTTCCAAGGTCTGCAAGGTAAGCAGACGGATGGGGGATTTCGTTATCATACGGGCACGTCCGTCCAGATGGGCAAATTGCTCGTCGGGAATGCCGAAGGGACGGGAGAGGCGGGGGCGCTCGCTTGTTGTATCCGTTTCGGTAAAGTGGAAGAACGATTCCGTATGGAGTATCAGGTTATTGGGGTGCTCGAAGGTGCTTTGTGTCGCTTCTTCGGGAGTCATGCGGCGTATGCGTTCTTTTTCGGGATTGCCGAGATGTTCGCCTATATACATTACATAATAGGTATAACCGTATTGCAGCATACGTTCGGCAATGGCGGCAGGAGTATGTTCGCGGTCGGTAAGAATGCCGATTTTGGGTACTCGTTCTATGAGGGCACGGTCGAATTCCTGCCATGGGCGACCGGTCAGTGAAACGGTGCGCATATCGTCATAGGGCATCATGAGTCGGTGTGCCAATGTCTGCAAGGAATTGAAAGTGGGATAAAGACGAATTTTCGCATCAGGCAGTTTCCGCTTTACTGTATTGGCAAAGCCGAAAAACAGCGGGTCACCGGAAGCAAAAACAATGATTGTCTCTTCTTTTTCTGTAAAGACCTTCTCATAACAGGCAAATACGTTATCTAATGGTACGGTAATGGATATCCATTCCGCCTGTTCAGGCAATAAGTCTTTTACTATATCCTTATGCCGTATGCCACCTGAGAATACTTTCCCTTGCCGTATATGTGATAACACTTCCGGCGGGAAGAAAGGTTCCCGGTTATCATTCATTCCTATGATTATAAACTTCCGTTCCATTACAAACAAATCACTAATTATTATTTACACGTGAGTTAGACGAATTCATAGAGTAACTCAATTCCCCTCCTCCCGGGAGGAGGGGAATTAAGTTACTCTTCATATTCATCGAACTCACATTATTACACGTCTCTTCCCGGTCTCAGTTGCTCAGCATCATTAAAGCATAATACTGCATTCATCAATGTTGCTGCCAGATTGCTACCGCCTTTGCGTCCTTCTACTATGATCTTGGGGATGCGGGTAAAAGGTTTGACCATGTGCTTGGATTCTTGCACATGTACAAAGCCTACGGGGGCTGCAATGATGCCTGCGGGGTTGGCTTTATCTTTACGTATCAGGTCGCAAAGTTCCATGAGTGCGGTAGGGGCATTGCCGAATACAAAAAGGGCATCGGGATGTTCTTCTACTGCCAGACGGATACCGGCTTGTGTGCGGGTGATTCCTTTTTCGGTAGCCATTGTTGCGGTGCGGGCATCTCCGAGGTAACATTTCACTTCTACGCCGAGGCGTTGTAGGGCGCCTTTGCGGATGCCACTGGCTGCCATGGTCACGTCGGTAATGATCGTTTTGATCTTTCCATTTTCGATGTTCTGATAGAGTGATGCTACTGCTCCTTCATCGGTAAGCAAGAGGTTTTCCATCTCGAAATCGGCTGTGGTATGTATGGCGTGTAGCAGGGCCCATTTATGGTCGAGGGGAATGTCTCTGTTCTTCAATTCCTTCTCGATGGTACGGAAACTGCGGATCATGATGTCTTGACCGATGCTTTTCGCTTGAGTATCCGTTTCACGATAATAACCACGGGGTGTTATAAAGGCGCCATTCCATTCGTAAGATTGCGAATTGCCTATCAGGACAACGGTGAACATGTCCACCTCTTCGGGATTAAAATCGCCTAGTGTGGTGATGTGTACTTCTTGTTCCGGTCGCCCTGCCTGGCGTACATAACCTACGGGAGTCTCCGGTGAACGTCCTTCTTGTAGAAAGAGTTCCTTCAGGCGATGGAGTTGCCAGTAACGGCCTTCGCTTTTGGGATTATAGACAGCGGTCACAAAATCGGCGGAAGCGGCGGCAATGATTCTTTTCTCAATGCGTTCCCAGGGAGTCATCAAGTCTGAAAGGGAAATCACACAGAAGTCATGTCCTACAGGAGCACCAAGCAGGGAAGCTGCTTTTTGGAAAGCGCTGATACCGGGCAATGAGATGATCTCTACAGAACTGTTCCGTTCGCGCTTCATTTCATAAATAAGCGGTGTCATGCCGTAAATACCGGCATCTCCGGAGCTGATGACGCAAACTGTTTTTCCTTGTTCGGCCAGTTCGAAAGCTTGTTCGGCACGAGTGCGTTCACGCTTCATGCCGGTGTCTATGCATTCTGTTTCGGGACGAAGATGGGGAGTGACAAACTGGAAGTAATATTTATATCCCACCACTACATCAGATTCTTGTAAAGCGGAAATAACGGCGGGAGTAATGTCTAGTTCGTTGCCCGGTCCGATACCGGCAACAATTATTCGGGGTTGTTTCATATCCGTATTTTCTATTAGAGATGCAAAGATAAGACATAATTTGATGTAAGCGAAGAAATCTCTTCCGTATGCTGAACAAAATCTCTTGCCGGACATTGTTATTCAGTATAAAATAAATATCTTTGGCTCGATATAAAGTAATATGAATCTGATATTTAGACGTAAAGACGGTTATTGCTTCAAAATCTTCTCAAATGAGGAAGAACGGCGGCATATTCATGTGGTGAAAGCGGACTGTGAAGCGAAGTTCTGGTTGGAACCGTCCGTGGAACTTGCCGAGAATTACGGCTTTACTAATAAGGACTTAAAGAAAATAACTCAAATCTTAGAGCGATATGGAGACGAATTTAAACGCCGGTTTACAGAACACATCGGTAAGCGTATTGATGATTAACGCCCAAGGCATCATGCTTTCGGTGCAGGGAAATGACTTTTTCATTTCGTACAATCGTATGCCTTGGCTCAGAGACGCTCGCATCTCCGACGTGCTGAATGTGCGCATGTCGGGACGTTCGGCTATTGAATGGGAAACTTTGGGCGTTGATTTGGAGATAGAGAGCCTCAAGCACCCCGAACGCTATCCGCTGATTATGAAACGTAATCCTTTGGATTGTATCTGAGTGGAGAACTCAACAACTCATAATCTCCGTCTTTTCCCTGCAGAAACATCCCTATATCCTTTGTCGGACGGAAATAAAGTATTACATTTGTCCTGACGTTGCAAAGCCGTCCGCTACCCACCCGTAGGATGGACGAAACCGCAACGGACAGTAGATGAAAGGCTCCGGTACAAGGCAGAACCCATCTGTCTGCACCGGAGCCTTTTGCGTGCAAGAACCGCCTGCCATCCTTGCCCAGAAGTATCTGTGGAGGGGGTAGGCGGGGAGGCGGTAATGAGATACGTATGTCACCACTCATGAGATACGTATCTCTCCACCCATGACATACCGTATGTCATACCCCATGAGATACGTATCTCACCACCGATGATATACGTGTCTCAAAACCGCCGACTTGCCGATGCCCTTTTCCGCCTTATGCGGACTCTGACGAATGCCTCCTGCCGGTTGCCGAAAGACACCGACACTTGACAGAATTATGAAGTAATATCATTGAACAAATCTACTAAAACTTAAAATGCTATGTACAAGTATAAGTTAGTTCAGAAAATCAATCCCCAAGACAAGACGGCCAAGAAGAAATGGTACGCCACCGCTATCGGCAACGATGCGCAGGACGTCAAGGCCATGACCCGTGCCGCCACCGAGAACACCACTACGGCCCCCATCGAAATGGAGGCCTCGCTGGAACTCTTGGGTAACTACGCCATGCAGCAGCTCCTGCAAGGACACATCGTAAAAGTGGGCGACCTGGGCACTCTGCGCATCACCTTCAAAAGCGAAGGCGTGGAGGACATCACCACCTTCAATGCGGGGCAGATGATTAAAGAGCCACGCATCCTCTTCACCCCCTCGAAGACGCTTCGCGAGGGTGTTGTCAAGAAGCTCCAGTTCCAGAACGGCGGTGTGCTCGAAGCAGGCGTCAGCTATGCTTCCCTTGCCGACTACAAGTTGGCCAAGGGCATCACTTCCGGCGGAGGCTCCACCGGTGGTTCCGGCAACGAGAACGACAATCCCTTGGGATAATCCTTTCGGAAATCTCCCCTTCGTGCCACAGCGCTTACGTAGGGGAATGATCAACGAGAAAGTCCATCGCAAGCTCCGCAGGTGGGGCGGAGCAAGCGGTGGACTTTCATCTTCTGCTATACCTTTCTTATCTTCGTTTCCTGCGGCATATCCTCCGCAGATAATTGATGCTTAACGTAAGGTTACTGACAGATTTAACGTAAGTTTACTGACAGAAACAACGGTTCCGCCGAGCAGCAATCATTCATCTTCTGCTATGCCTTTCTTATCTTCGTTTCCTGCGGCATATCCTCCGCATATAATTGATGCTTAACGTAAGGCCTGTGACGGGTTTAACGTAAGGTAGGTGACGGAAACAACGTAAAATTGCTAACAGATTTAACGTAAGTTTACTGACAGAAACAACGGTTCCGCCAAGCAGCAATCATTCATCTTCTGCTATACCTTTCTTATCTTCATTTCCTGCGGCATATCCTCCGCAGATAATTGATGCTTAACGCAAGGCCTGTGACAGAAACAACGGTTCCGCCAAGCAGCAATCATTCATCTTCTGCTATACCTTTCTTATCTTCGTTTCCTGCGGCATATCCTCCGCAGATAACTGATGCTTAACGCAAGGCCTGTGACGGAAACAACGCAAGTTTACTGACAGAAACAACGGTTCCGCCAAGCAGCAATCATTCATCTTCTGCTATACGTTTCTTATCTTCGTTTCCTGCGGCATATCCTCCGCAGATAATTGATGCTTAACGCAAGGTTACTGACAGATTTAACGTAAGTTTACTGACAGATACAACGGTTCCGCCAAGCAGCAATCATTCATCTTCTGCTATGCGTTTCTTATCTTCGTTTCCTGCGGCATATCCTCCGCAGATAACTGATGCTCAACGCAAGGCCGGTGACGGAAACAACGGTTCCGCCGAGCAGCAATGCCCAAAGGACGGTTTTGCGCAGGGTGGTGTTGGAGTTCAGTCCGGGCAGGCGCATACGGTGCAAGGCGGTGTATGACCAGTACTTCCATCGGGAGGAGGTATCGACATGGCGGATATTGCCCGTTTCCGGATGGATGTAATAGACGCTCCGGTCAGCATCTTCTACCGTTACTTTCCAGACGGGGAGTTGGGGACGCCCGCGATACATGCTGCTCATGTCACGATAGTATGTTTCAAAGTGGCTGAGCAGTGACATCCGAATCGGCACGGGGTGATGGGCTGTCGCACTGTCGGAGGCGTATATGCTTTCGATGCCTCTGCGGATTTCGTCTTCGGAGAGCTGTAAAGGGCGGGGCAGGCTGTCGGCCGCGTCTATGTAGAATTCTGTCTTCCCGTCTTTTACGGTATAGTAGGGATGTTCACGGAAGTTGCTCCATTCTATCTGTAGGGCTTGGGGATGGGCTGCTATGACGCTGCGATAGTCCAGTGTGTATTGGTCCGGTTGGGGGGCATGGGCGTGTAGTGTGCGTACGGGGTTGTTCTTCAAGGCCGGCTTATGAATCCATTCGGGAATATCTGCCAAGGACATCATGCCGCTGAAGGTAAAGGTCAGTACAAAGATCCCGAAGATTATTCCGGTCATGTAGTGCCAGTGATACCATTTCTTGCGATAGGGCGAAAAGCGGTGGTGACGGCTGCGGCGTGTCTTGCACCATATATCTATGGTTATCCAGATGCCTGCAATGACCATGATACATCCCAGGCCGGACAGCCAGATGACTGTTTTGTTCCATAGTGCAGCGTCTTGTCTCAGCCGGGTGAAATATACCCAGTGGGGAATGGCGCCCATCCATGCCCAAAAACGTTCGTTCCGGTTGGAGAATTGTATGGCTTCGCCCTTTTGCGAGCTTAGGTAGAGTTGGGTTTGGGCATCATCGGCGAAATGTATCTTGTAGATGGGCATTTCTTTTTTCAACTTGCCGAATGGAATCCATTGGTCTAAGGAGTGTATCGTATCTATGCGGGCTATGGGGGCGGAACACCACAGGGCGGCTGTCCGGCGGATACGTTCATTGTCCACCTGTGGCATTGAGTCGGATGGATTCAGAGGAAGATCGTATTCCCCTTTGTTTGTACGGATATGGAAAACCGTTTGTCCTAAGTTGCGGCCGAGGGTCAGATTCCTGACTTTTTCCTTGTGGGGAAGGCGGGCCATGACGGAAGCAATGTCCGGCAGCGAATCATCCGGTGTGGAGAGTGTTTCCTGCTTCTGTAGCTTTTCATTTGCGTTGACACGGGGAAAGTGGTGGTACATCATCACGAATGCGGAGAGGAACCACATGAGAAATAGGATGCAGAGCAAAGTGCCCAGTATCCTATGGATGGAGTACATGGATTTGGTAATGATATTCATTGTTGCTTCTTTTATTCTGCATCTTTGCCGGCGGCATAGGCTGCTTTCTTGGTCATGATGTCCGGCATGCGGTGTTTCAGCCCGAAACGAATGTGGTTGATGAAGATTTCTTGTATTTCGGGAGCTTGTCCCAAGCCTTCGAGATGTGCACTGACGGTATATCCTTCTTTCTCAAGTGCTTCTTTCCATTCTCCGGCTATGTCGTTTTTAGCGTGGTCGCCGGCTACGAACATGAAGGGAACGAGGGTTACCCGTTTGGCTTTGGCGGCCTTTAGCTGTGCGAGCATGGTTTTGAAAGTAGGATAACCTTCGATAGTGCCTACATGGAAATTGGTCAGTCCGTTTGCCTTCAGCATGTAGTCCATCTGGCTGTAGATGGCGGTACTGGGTGTATAAGTTCCGTGACCTACGAGGACAATATTTTCCTTGGCTGCTTTCTTTCCCTGCATGGATGTATTGAGGCGTTTTCCCAATATGTCAACAACCTTCTCGGCATCTTCTGTGGAATAGAGCAGGGGAGTGCCTACACGAATTTCTTTGAAGAAGGGCAGTACGCTCTCTACGTCCTTGCGCAGCGATTCCATTTCTACACCGTCAATGATGTTGGTGCTTTGTACGATAACGTGTGTATAGCCTTCTCCACGAAGTTTCAGGAGTGCATCCAGTGGGGTTGCCTTTTCGATGCCTCGTTCTTTGAGGCGGCGGATAATGATACGGGATGTGTAGGCTTCCTGGAATTTCAATTCAGGAAAAGCCGCCTGCACCTTTGCATTGATTGCGTCGATGGTAAGGGCACGGGTGTCATCGTGTGTAGTACCGAAGTGTACCATGAGAAGGGCGGCTTTGTCGCCGGGTTTCATACTTGCCAGCATATCGCTGTGTTCGTAGTTGCCTCCCTCATGCGCATGGCAGAGGAGGGAGATGGTCAACAGGATAAAGAGTGATATAATTCTCATATATAATTGATTATTTATTGAATCGCACGGCCAGACTTACATATACCGAACGTCCCGGATTCAGTGTGGAGAAGTTATTGTTCCAGGGGCGGTCGTCTATCTTGTCGAAGATATTCTCTATACCCACGCCGGGTTCCAGAATAAAAGATCTCAAATTGAATGTGTGGCGGGTATTCAAATCCCATTGCTGATACTTGGGGGCATATCCGTAGGTTTGCGAATACCGTTCTCCTTGAAGGCGTCCGTGCAGGTTTACATTCAGGCGGTAGAAGCTCCAACTATGTTCCCATTGGCCGTTGATGTTTCCCATGTGCCTGATGCTTTTGTCGATAGGCGATTCTTTATATGTACCGTCTGTCTGTAGCTGTTTGGCTTTGGTGTCCATGTAGGTATAGCCTCCGCTGACTCTGAAGCCGGCTCCAAGGTTTATGGTTGCATTGAAACTGAGGCCTTTGGTTTTTGCTTTATCCACATTGTCACGTTGGCGTATCTCGTCAAACGCAGCATGCTTTTCATCCAATCCCATGGCTGCAATCTCCTTGTCGGAGAGGGTACGGTAGTTTATCATGTCACGGATGTCATTCATAAAACCGGTTACTGAGACTGAAATCCATTGGTAGTTGTATTCCGCATTCAGTGAATAGTAATTATTCTTTTCCGGTTTCAGATTAGGATTGCCCACTGTATATCGGCTGGATGTCTTCGACTCATCCGTTGCATAAAGCTGTGAGAGGGTAGGAGTGCGGAAACCGGCAGCATAAGCGGCACGTAGATTCAGATCTCCAAGTTTGTACATCAGGGCTACATTGGGTGTAGCATGATTCTTAAAGTTCTCATTATAGATATAGCGCAGTCCTAACACCGCCTGTAGATTTTTCATCAGCTTGATTTCATCTTGTGCATAGAGAGCCATCGTGTACATATTCTTGAATGGAATGTTATCCGATTCGCTTTTTAATTGCTCATTGACGTACTCCATTCCTACAGACAATCTGTTGTGACTGCCTATTCTGAAGATACCTTTTACGTTTCCGTTATAGTAATGTACTTTTTTGCGCGTCACTTCATCTCCCGGTTGGAAGCTGCCTGATTTTTTGAAATAAACATAGTCGGACGAAAAATTGTCGGAATAGAATTCTGCATCAATATATGCGGAACGGTTAATCATATACTTCATTCCTGCCCCATAGGTGTACGTTTCATGTTTTAGATTATAAGTATATGCACCTTTCTCCACATATTCTTTTTTCTTTTTATCATAAGTGAAGTAAGTGGCATCTTGCGGACGGCGGGTTTTGTTATCATAATAAGTACCGCGTACATAGAACGATAATTTATCCGTAGCATTAAACACGAAACGCTGGTTCACGGTATTGGAGTAGAAACCTACGGAAGTGGGTTTCCCTGTAAGGTTTCCGTTCTCATCAATGTTGTTGTTCTGCCAGCTACCTGCCTGGAGGCGTTGATAGGAGGTGTAAGAAGATAACTTACCTGCATTGACGTCCGCATTGAAAGCTTCTGTCCAACGTCCTTCACTGGAATAATGTGTATAGTTGGATATATTCAAAGTGTTTTTGGCATCATCCGTGATGATATTTATGACACCTCCTATGGCGTCACTACCGTAAAGGGCGGATGCAGCTCCGTTCAGTATTTCGACACGCTTGATGTTTGCTACATTAATACGGGTGTATCTGTCTTCTCCTGCCAGTCGCTTACCATTTTCAAGAATCAAAACATAATCTTCATTGATTCCGTTTAGGCTCATTGTAGTGCCCATACCATTGGTATAGGAAGATATGTTGGGAGTAAGTTTTACCAATGCCTCTTCTAAGGTTGATACATTGGCACTGCTTATTTCCTTGGCTGTAATTACTGAAACCGGAACGGGACTGTCTGTCATGCGTTTATGTGTACCTGTACCGGTTACTACTACTTGCCCAATGTTGTTGTAGCTTTCTTCCATGACTATGTGAATATCTTTGTTGCTGCCTTGAAAAGTGAAATGCAAGGGAGCATACCCCACATACGTAAAACTCAGGTTATGTTTCCCTTCAGGAAGGTTACTGATACAGAATTCTCCTTTTCCATTGGTTGTTCCACCTGTAAGACTATTATCTACACGGATGTTGACGCCTGTTAAAGGTTCGCCGTATTCTTTGCCCGTTACTTTTCCGCTTAAAGTTACCTGGGCATGGAGAGATACCATCAGACAGCAGAGTATGGCTGTCAATAAGATATTTTTCTTCATTGATTAATAAAATATGGTTAATACTTGACTGCCTGACCCGGGAAGTCTTTTTCTGTTATGCAATGTCTCAGGCAGGTTTCCTGACTCAGCCTTTCCGAAAAGTCCAACCTTCCCGCCCTTCTGACTTCAGAGAAAACATTCTGCAATTTCAGGACAGTGGTTATAGATGAGAATACTTTTCGTTTGCTTTATTCCATCTTTTTTAGATAGATAAGCAAATAGGACCATACAGTAGCGGGCACTGTTTCAGCTTTTCACTGAATTCCCTTTTATATGACAGACAGAAAGAATGTCATATCACCTGAATGGGTGCAAATATACCTACTTTTTTAGAGAGAAAAATTAAACGCATATCTTTTGTTTACTTGGTTTTAAAATATTTTCTTATTTTTTCTTCTTTTATAAAAATAATAATACCTTTGCGGCGTTTTTGGTGAGATAATAGCATTTCAAGCTAATTGTTTTAAAAGGGAATCCGGTGAGAATCCGGAACAGTACCCGCTACTGTAAACACCTTATGAGAGGAATATTCTATTCGCATACCACTATCGCAAGATGGGAAGGTTTTATTTCTCAGGTGAAGTCAGGAAACCTGCCAAAAGTAAGCTGTTAGATGTCAAATTCCCGGGGATAGGAAATGACTGATGATCTGTTGAGTCAACAAAAGAATTTATACTAAAGTTCTTATTAAATTCGTTATTAGGGAAATTATCTTTAATATTCATCTGATATTGAGATTATTCCTTTGCGTGTTTTTTGATTCGGATTCTATGATATAGTTTTAATTTTAAGATTTAAAGATGAACAAAAAAGTTTTTTTATCAATGGCTGTTGCTTGTCCGCTATTGGTATTCGGACAGGGAAAAAGTATTACAGACAGTATTTTCAACATTAGTGAGGTGGAGATTACAGCTAAGCAGAGGAAACCTTTGCAGGACCAACCGGTGGGTATGTTGAATATGCCTGTCCCGTTGAAGTATCTTCCTATGACAGTGACCAAGATAGATCATGCTACCTTGCAGCGTAAGCATATAACTAATATGGAGGATGCCGTACGCTTTTTGCCGGGCGTAATTATGAGTTCAAATCAGTTGGGGGCTTTTCAACGGTATAGTATTCGTGGTACTTCTGATGCTGTGATTGCTTATGACGGAATACGTGATGAGCGTTCTTTGACTAATACAATACCTTTTGGTGACCTTTCTTCTGTTGAATCCATTGAGGTTATCAAAGGGCCTGCATCTATACTGGCAGGACATTCTGTGATGGGAGGAATCATCAATATCATTCGTAAGAAACCAACAGGACGTTTTACAGGCAATGCTGGCATAAGCTACGGCAGTTGGGAGCAAAAAGAGGCTAATGTAGGTTTCGGTGGTAAGTTGTTGGGACCGATAAATTATCGCGCCAATATTTACTATGCAAACGGGGACGGTTATCGTATGGTAAATGCCGACCGTTTCTCCGGAATGTTTGCCATTGGTTCCCAAGTCGGAAAGAAAGGGTATTTGGATGCAAGCATAAATTTTAATGACGACTATTATACCACTGATATAGGCGGTGCTCCCACAATGCCCGGAGATGTTTATAGCGTTAACGGAGACAAACTATTTGCCAAAAACGGCGAACGTAATCCGCTTTGTAATTACGAAGATGTGTTCAATGACATTGCAAACAATAGTATGCGTCGCCGCAATGTAGATGTAATGGCCACTTATACTTACGAATTGGCAGGCTGGCTGACTCTACGTGACCGTTTTTCTTATAGTCATAGTAACCTTGATTACTCTTGTGTAGAACGAGTCAGTTATCGTACCAGTGACAAACCTATATATGATTGGTATTATAAAGACAGTAAAACCGGAAAAACAAAGTACATAGAAGTGGATTCAGTACGTAGTGGGGATCCTCTTTGTTTTAATCCTGATCACCGCACTACCAGCAATATGCTTGATTTTACCGGTAAGTTCGAAGCCGGCAACATCAAACATAACTATACATTAGGATGGGCTTATTCCTATTTCAATTTTACCCAATATAATGGTTATGGTGCAGGAGATGTGTGGGGGCCTGGATTGAATGAAATGGTATCCGTAGTCAATCCTCATTATGTACGCGATTGGTGGGATAGCAAAGTTTCAGCCGCTTCCATCAACCACTATACTACAAATGCTGTTTATCTGACAGATGTTTTTGATATTAACGAACATTGGAAAGGCATGCTTAGCGGTCGTTTTGATATCTATAGATACAAAAAGGCAACGGCAACCATCAGTGACGGACGTCAGCATTATGATGACGCTAATCGTACAGACTGGCAAAAAGTTTCCACCTCTGCTTTTACCTATCGCGCCGGATTGGTATATCTACCCGTTCCGGAAGTTTCGCTTTATGTTTCAGCGGCTTCTTTCTTCAAACCATATAATACCATGTATGGTAAAAACATAATATATTATGACCGTAATGGTCATGAATTTATCCCGGATGATAATGGAGGAGAAGTTTTTAAACCGCAACGTGGCAATCAGTTTGAATTAGGGGTACGATATGAAAGTAAATTATTAGATGTAAATGCCAGTGTTTATTATATTCGTAAATTCAATGTAGTCACCAAGATTGGTGAACAAACCGTGCAGGAAGGCGATGAGGTTATAAAGAAAACAGTGCAGGCACAAGTGGGGCGTGCTACTTCCAAAGGATTTGATTTTGATATTACTCTGCATCCTGTAACCAACCTCCAGATTGTCGGTGGTTTTGGGTGGTCTGATTATCGCCAAATTGCAAGTAATATGGATTGGGTTCCTAAAGATGCAGATTGGATTACTTTAGATGAAGAAGGAAAGATTAACATCCGTGCGACCGGTGTTCCGCGCACTACTTTCTATACGTATGCTGATTATGCTATTCCCTGTGGTATCCTAAAAGGTCTCTCTTTCCATTTGAGTGGTACATTTACCGACCGTATATATAATAACATTGAAAATAATGTTTATGATCCGTCACGTTACATTGTAGATGCAGGTATTTATTACCCCATAAAAAATAGTATCACACTGTCTTGCAATATCAATAATATTTTTAACAATCATTACTTCAGCAGTACAACCAAGCTTGCAAAACCCCGTAACTTTATAGCTACAATTGCTTATAGCTTTTAGTTCATTATTGAATCCGGAAAGATGAATGATATTATTTCTCATTTCAGATGACGGATGACAAATGCCGATTCTAAAGAAAACGGCGCATTATCCGAAAACGTGTCGGAAAATGTGCCGTTTTTGCATTATAAAGAGAAATTATACTGATTATTCTTTTGCGCTCGGATCATACATCGGGGCATTTTGTAAGGCATTTTGCATATGGCTTATCCATACATTTACTATCTCTTTATAATCTCCCAGCCCTTTAATGTTGCAGTTGCCGATTGGACATGTATATCCGGCCTTATTCAACTCGTAACGCCAGCTCCCTTCTTCTGGTTCAGCTTCACTTACACCACCTTTCATGTCGTTGTTTGCATGGTCGCCAGCAATAGACATCAAAGGGTGACAGATAACGTTACCGGAAGTTTTGCCTGCTGTTTTCATACGGTTAATCATGTCATCGACATAATTATCTTTCATATCAACCGTGGCAACATAATAGTTCGGATTCAGTTTCTGTAATTCTTCTTCCAACATGGTGTAGCGTGAATTTCCATTGCCATAATTCCAGCCTTCGGGATTACCATGCCCCATGAAAGTAACTATTTTGCCTTCAGTTACCTTGTTTTCATATACATCATTTAAAAGGCGTGCCACGGCTTTTACATCAGCTTCTGATTCCAGCAGTGGACCGGCAAGATAAACTTTCACATCACCGAATTCTGGGTGATCTCCACTGTTGTGAAAGTCTTTTACAACACTCTGTACACGTAGATATTCCTCACCCGGTATAACGTGAAGTGACTGTACGCAAACTGTTTTGTAGCCGGCAAGACCGATAGCTTCCAAGTAGAAAGAAGGAGCATAATAATTCCAGCCTTTGGCCGCACAACGTGTCATACAGATTTCGGATGTGAAAGAGAAATATACATCCATGTTGTTAAACTTTTCGGCGAATTGCTTCTTCATGCTTTTGAAAGTTTCTTGTGGTGCATCCCATGTACTGCCGAAAGTTACGAGCAACAAAGCTGTGTCATGTTGTTTGCCGGCTTTTACCTCAGCAGTGACAGCTTCCATTTTCCTGTCATGGTTAGACTGTGCTACATTGTCATCATCTGAGCAGGAAATTGCAGAGAAAGATGCTAAAACAGCAAAAACTGCCATCATCATAAA
The DNA here is from genome assembly GCF_000186225.1 of Bacteroides helcogenes P 36-108. Taxonomy (NCBI): domain Bacteria; kingdom Pseudomonadati; phylum Bacteroidota; class Bacteroidia; order Bacteroidales; family Bacteroidaceae; genus Bacteroides; species Bacteroides helcogenes. The sequence goes on from NC_014933.1 coordinate 2,717,747, forward strand.
TTTGAATTGTTTCATGTCATTAATCATTTTAAATGGTTTAATATAAAGTGAATTCTTAAGTATCAGGTCTGTTTCTTTTTCTGCCCGAATTGCAGTGTCAGTGAGGCGTAGAATGTACGTCCCGCTGTGGTTGTTCCGTAATGCAGGCCGTGATAGGTGGTTTCATAATAGTTGAACAGATTGTCTATGCCTACATTTACTTCAGCTTTCCAGTATTTGTTGAGGCTGAACTGCTGCCGGGTATTCAGCCTCCAAAGGTTGTACCCTTTACCGTCGCCATCATCCTGATAATATCGTTTACTCTGTATGCGTCCATGAATACCGAATCCGATACGATAGTCATGTCGTTTCCAGATATAAGTCCAGATCGCGCTTACTGTGGCACGATGATGTGCTGTACCGTCTATTACCACATGCTTCATTACTTCGTCTTTTTCATCATATTGGTTTGCTTTCGTATTCAGATAACTATATCCTCCGGCAATGGTTAACGATTGAATTGGAATCCATTTGGTATTGATATCAATGCCATAAGTACAGGCATTTTCCATATTCCGATATTGACGCACACGGGCCGGAGCGTATGTGACGACAAGGTCTCCCGGTGCTTGGGATATAGGAATGGTAATGAGGGTGATCATATTATCAAGCCAATTACAGTAACCTGTGATGTTGACATTAAAATGTTTATCGTTATATTCCGCACCACCGGAAATGTAACGGCTGTTTTGTGGCTTCAGATCTTTGTTTCCCAAATTCAGTATGACGAGGGACATCTGGCGAATATAACGATAGTGCAGTTCTTTTAAGGTGGGTGTTTTAAAACCTTCTGAATAGGTTGCACGCAGATTAAATTGTCCCAGTTTGTAGAGGGCGGAGATCTTGGGAGTCAGTCGTGTGCCGAAATTTTGGCTCACGGTTAGCCGTACGCCTGCAGTTATGTTCAGTTGATTGATTGGCGACCATTCATCTTGGGCATAGAATGAGGTAGTGCAGTCAGATACATCTTCTTCGTCTAATCTGCGTGGAGCGTCCAGCCAGTTTATTTCTGTATCGGTTCCTACGCTTAGGCGGTTGAAGTGGGGCAGATTGAACACTCCCTTCAATTGGATGAGCAGTCGCTTCTGATTACTTTGCAGCCCTTCATCACCGGGATAATATGGAAAACTGATTTCCTTGCCGTTTTCATCATATACTTTGTCCCAAGTATCTTGGGTGTAGGCATAATAATAAGCATGGCTGTCATAATGGAGATCCATTGTGACATTGTTGCTGTTTTTCAGTTTCAGTTTTCCGCCTGTCGAGGTGGAAACATTACGATAGAGGAAATCATAGGTTTTGTATTCGGGATGTCCACAAGGGCGATAGATACGTTTGCGATAGAAGCTTCCGTCTGCATAAATATAAAGTTTCTTGGTGGCTTGATAGTCGAAATGTTGTGACACTTCCCAATCTGTATATCGGTTTACGGTTTTGTTATTTGAATTTGTCACTGGTTTTTCAAAACGATTTGGATTTTCATAGGTAGTGTTCTGCCATCCGTCAGAATGCTTCAGTTGGAAACCTGTGCCTGAAGTCCATTTTCCGGATTTGAATTGCAGAGTGTTGGATTGGCGCACTTCACCGTAAGAACCGCTGCGGGTAGTGTTTTCTATCAACAGACTCTCTTGGTGTTTTTTGATGATAATGTTCACCACACCGGCTATGGCATCACTCCCATAGAGGGCTGATGAAGCTCCTTTCACGATTTCAATACGTTCTATGCGGTTTGGATCTATCAGTCCCAGATTATTTTGTCCACCTATGTCACCATGTATTTTTTTGCCGTTTATGAGCAGTAGCACATATCCGTTTCCTAATCCACCAAGTTGCATATTAGAGCCCATTTCACTTTGGTTGAAGTCGAATGCCGGACATAATCCGGTCAAAATATCTTCCAGAGAAGCGCCACCGTAGTTATCCAGCATTTTGCGATTAATAACTTCTGTCTGTACAGGGACATCTTTTAAATAATGTTCTGTACCGGTTCCGGTTA